>NZ_JARGEO010000006.1:0-316875 GCF_029210525.1 Mycoplana sp. MJR14 | reverse complement strand
AAAACCACCCATCAGTCGCCTCGAATTATCCGAGGACAACCTGTTGAGGCTCCACATCTAGCATCACCCCGACAGACACCGCTTCCGGATCGCGCGGCCGTGGCCACTGCGGCGGGCGTGCTGCGTCGCGGTCCTTGCGCGATTGGCACGCAGGTCGGTTCACGGTCCGCTCAATGCGCGGTGTAGGCCCCGTCCACCAGGTGGCAGCTTCCGGTGATAAAGCTCGCCTCGTCGGAGAGCAGGAAGCTGACGAGGGCCGCGACCTCTTCCGGCGTGCCGCGCCGGCCCATCGGCTGCAGCGCCTCCAGCCGCTTGTTGGCGGCAAGCTTCGCATGCTCGGACAGAAGCGGCGTCTCGATCCAGCCGGGGGCGACGGCGTTGATGCGCACCCCGTGCCGGGCATACTCGATCGCCGCGACCTTGGTCAGGCCGACGACGCCGTGCTTGGCCGCCGTATAGGCCGCGGTCGCGGGCAGGCCGACGCAGCCGAGCACGGAGGCCATGTTGACGATGGCGCCGCCGCCGGCGGTCAGCATGGCGTTGATCTCGTATTTCATCGAATAGAAGACGCTGTTGAGGTTGACGTCGACCAGCTTGCGCCAGCTGTCGAGCGGATAGTCCGCCGTCATCGCCAGGCTGCCCTGGACGCCGGCATTGTTGACCGCAAGATGAAGCCCGCCGCAATGGGAAACGGCATAGTCGACGAGCCGTTCGACGGCGTCCGCATCGGTCACGTCGATGGCAACGTCGTGCGCTTCGCCGCCGTTCTCGCGGATCGCGCTGCTGACCTCCCTGGCGGCGTCCGAATCGATATCGGCGATGACGACCTGCGCGCCATCGCCGGCAAGCCGCCGGCTGACAGCCGCACCGATTCCCGATCCGCCGCCCGTGACGATCGCCACTTTCCCCGCAAAGCCAGAGGTCATCGTCTCCCTCCCATTCTGTGTTTTTCACCAGTCGAACAGAGGCCGCTAACGGAAGCAAGCCATTTCGTCCCCGGCAAAGGGGTGCGGTGTGGACAGAACCGCGTGGTCGCCGTTCCGAATCGCAACACGTGCGCCCGGCCGCCCCTGCCACCGCAAGGCTTGGCCAATCGGCATCGTGATGCTAAGTCTAGGCGCAAGGGTTGGTCCGATTGCTGACAGGTGCCCATGGACAATGATTTCGTCTCCAGCCGCCGGGCGCTGCTCTTCGCAAGCCTCGGCCTCGTGGCAACCGGTGCGTCCGGATGCCGTTCGATCTACTCCCGCTACATCACGTCCGACTATTCCAGCTACCGCGTCGACCGGCGGTACCGCCGCAAGACCGTCGCCTATGACGGCCACGAGCCGCCGGGTACGATCGTCGTGAACACCTACGAGCGCTACCTCTACTATGTCGAGGGCGGCGGGCAGGCGACCCGGTACGGCGTTGCCGTCGGTCAGGAAGGACTTTCGCTCAAGGGCGAAGCGAGCGTCGGGCGCAAGGCGGAGTGGCCGTCCTGGACGCCGACGGCATCGATGATCCGCAGGAAGCCGCATCTGGCGCAGTATGCCGGCGGCGTGGAGGGCGGGCCCAACAATCCGCTGGGGGCGGCGGCGCTCTATCTCTATCGCGGCGGACAGGACACCCTGTTCCGGCTGCACGGCACCAACGAGCCCTGGTCGATCGGGCAGGCCGTGTCGAACGGCTGCGTGCGGCTGACGAACGACGACATCGTCCATCTCTACAACCGCACCCCGATCGGGGCGAGGGTCATCATCATCTGACGGTCGGCCGGGGCCCGGAAATCGACGCTTTGGGCTTCGATGCGCGCTCGTCTTCGATCCGCCGGTCCGGCAAGAATTCGATTCGCCCGAACGAATATCGCTTCCTGCAAACAGGGGCTGCCCGCGCAAACGCCGCGTACAGCGCACGCTCATCACGCGATTGCTACAAGCCGTTGAAAAATCTGATCTTGGCCGCTCTTCCTGCGAATTAACTTTGTGGTGCTTCTGCACTATGCCTTTGATGTTTTTGCGGCTATTACTATGACGTTGCCTTCGAAAAACCTATTCCGATTCAAGGAGAGGACATCTTGATGAGCAGACTTTTGATCCTGGCAGTAGCAGTGCTTTCGGTAGCCGGTCTCACCGCTTGCGACACCGTCGGCAAGGGGAAGGGCAAGGCTCCGCCTCCGGTCGAGCAGCCGGCTCCGGTCTATAAGTAACGACTGACCTTGGTCCGGGGAGGCGCCCTTCGGTGCTTCCCCGTCCAGCTCTCTCAGGTGCCTTCCGGCTCGGAACGCACAAGGCAATTCCAAAACAGTGCAGGCCTACGACGGTGGCGTGCGACGGAGCGTGTTCATGACGCTGTTCAAGAGCCGTGCATCGCTTTTGTTCCTCATCTCGCTGGCAATCACCTCCTGCCAATCGGAGGACAAGCCGCCACTCCCCCGCTACACATCCGAATATCGCGGCTATGCCGGCACGGCCCAGTCCGGCCGAAGCGACGCACGCTATTTCATCGAATTCCGGTCGCGATATGCGCTGACCTACGGCCATTCCTACGTGATCTTCGGCCAGCTGGGGAAGGGCGGCCGGCCGATCACCCAGGAGGTGGCGGGCCTTGCGCCGGCGTCGAACGATCCGGCGCCCTACGTGCTCGGACATTTCGTGCCCGTGCCCGCCGAGACGGGCGCCAGCGACGGAGACCTGGAAGAGGAGTACAGGTCGGCAAGCTGGCGTGTTAAGCTGACGGAGGCGGAATACCGCAAGACGGTGGCCTTCATCCGGCAACTGCAGGCGAAGTCCAAACTCTGGCAGGCTTCCGTCTACAACTGCAACGCCTTCGTGGCGGAGATCGCGCAATCCATGGGATACAAGGCGCCGGCGATCTGGCTCAGGCCGCAGCAGTTCATCACGAAGCTTCGTGAGATGAATGGGGGGTAACATCATGGCTGATCGGAAAACGTCGACGCCGCGGCCGGGCGAGGGCCTGCGGTGAACGGTATCGGCATGTCGACCGCCGCCATCGGCGCGGTTCTCTGGGTGATGGGCGGAATCGCCTGGTACGTCATTCGCTATCCCTTCGAGCGCCGGGCGCGGCGCACCCAGGTGGTGCTGAACCGTCGATCCCTGGTCGACATGTGCGGTCTCGGGGCCGCCATGCTCGGCATGGGACTGGTGCCGGCGATCTATGTCGCGACCGGCTTTCCGGCGCCCGCCGACTATCCGGCCGGACCTGTCCGGGTCGCCGCGGGCGCGATCCTGTTCTTTGCCGCCGTCTGGCTCTTCCGCAGGACGCACAAGGAGCTCGGCAAGAACTGGTCGATCACGCTCGAGATCCGCGAGAAGCACAAGCTCGTTTCCGGCGGGCCCTATTCCCTCGTCCGCCATCCCATGTACACTTCCTTCCTGATGATGGCGGTCGGGCAGGCGCTGCTGCTCGCCAACTGGTTCGTCGGCCTGGCCGGGCTCTTGGGGTTCGCGCTGCTGTTCTTCCTCAGGGTGGACAAGGAAGAGCGGATGATGCTCGACACGTTCGGCACCGATTACCGGGACTACATGGACAGGACGAAGCGAATCATACCGTTTGTCTACTAGGGCGCGCCGCGACCTTTCGGTTTGGTGCACTCCGGACGAGTGTTTCCGCCATGTCGTGACGCGGGGTTTCGGAGGAAGGATGCGAGGCAAGGCCCTCAAAATATCGGCGCCGCGGCGGCTCGTCTGCGATCTGATGCGCTTTTCCATCGGCATCCCGCGGGTGACGGTGCAGCGGCAGATGAACCTGGCGCCGCTGCTGGCTGCGCGTGCCGCCCAGCCGCAAAGGCCGTCGTGGAGCGTGCTCTTCATCAAGGGCTACGGACTTCTGTCCCAGGAGGTGCCCGAACTCCGGCGCGCCTATGTGAAGCTGCCCTGGCCGCATTTCTACGAATACGCGCTCAGCGTCGCCTCGGTCGCGCACGAGCGTGAATTCGAGGGCGAGCGGATCGTGCTGCTCGGATCGATCAAGGGGCCCGAGCGGCGGTCGATCGGCGATCTCCAGGCGATGATGGAAACCGCCCGGACGCGTCCGGTGCTGGAGAACAAGGAATTCCGGCGGGCACTGAAGATCGCGCGGCTGCCCGGCCCGCTGCGCTGGCTTCTGATGTGGCTGGGGCTGAACCTCGCCCGGCGGCGCGGCCGCCACTTCGGCACCTTCCAGTTCTCCGTCTATTCGGGGCTCGGCGCCGAATCGCTGAACCCGCTGACGCCGCTGACGACGCTTCTGAACTACGGACCGATCCGCGAGGACGGGACGGTGACCGTGCGGATCCTCTATGACCACCGCGTGATGGACGGGGCGAATGTCGCACGGGCGCTCGAGCGCTTCGAGGCGATCCTCAACGGCGCGGTGGCGGCCGAGGTCAACGGCATGGGCGGCGGGACGGCGTCCGCCGAAGGGGCCGGTCAGCGGCCGACCGCGAGGACGGCCGGATGAGCGCCGGCCTTTCTGTCAGCCGGCCGGCCGTGGTCGTCGTCGGTGCCTCCCGCGGCCTCGGCCGCTCGATCGCGAGGGTCGCCGCGCGCGAGGGCGGGCCGGTGGTTCTCGTCGCCCGGTCGCGCGACGGGCTCGCGGACGTGGCCGCCGAACTGCGCGCCGCAGGGGCCGAGCCGTTCACGGTCGCCCTCGACCTCCTCTCCGGGGATGCCGCGCAGCGGCTGCAGGAGGAACTCGATCGCAGCGGCCTCTATTGCGACGTTCTCGTCAACAGCGCCGGCATCGGACTGCGGGGGGCAGCGACGCTCCTGCCGGTTAAGGACCAGATCGGCATCATCGACGTCAATATTCGCGCCCTCAGCGAACTGACCCTGCATTTCCTCAAGGGGATGGTGGCCCGCAAGCGCGGCGGCGTGCTCAATCTCGGCTCGATTGCGAGCTTCACGCCGGGACCCGGGATGGCGATGTACTATGCCAGCAAGGGGTTCGTCCGGTCGTTCTCGGAAGGGCTGTACACGGAGATGCGCCCGTTCGGCGTCACTGTCACCTGCGCCTGCCCGGGGCCGGTTGCCACCGAGTTTTTGGTCCTGTCGGGGGCGGGGAAGTCGATGCTGTTCAAGGCGCTGCCGCGGCTGGATCCGGACTATGTGGCAGAGCGTGCCTGGCGCGGGTTCCGGGCACGCCGCCGGATCGTGATCCCGGGCCTGTCGGCGAAGCTCGCGGCGCTCGCCTCTTCCGTCGTTCCGTCCGCGCTGATGCTGCCGTTGATTGCCCGGCTGCAGCGCCGCAGCAGCGATCTCTGCCCCTGCGGCTCCGGCAAGCGCTACGGCAACTGCTGCGGCAAATGACGCAGAACAGCCACCGCCTGCACCTCGCTATCTGACACGCATGCGCACGGGATGGCGGCGTCCGTTGCGGTGTACGTGGAGGTGGATGCCGACTTCCGGCTGCGCGGTGCGCCAGGCGCGGGCGCCGTGCGCCAAGAGCATGCCGACCAGGTCCTTGGTGCGGGCCCGAGACCGGCTGAGCCCGATGTCTGCGATGCGCAGTGCAGCCTCGTGCAACGGATGCAGGCCGCTTCGAAGGTCCCGCTTGGGGCCCTGCCTTGTGCCGGTAACGTTCTCGTTCATCGCCGTGATATCCCTCGTACGCAATACCCAATCGAGGTCGACGGACGCCTGATGGCGGTTCCGTCCGCATGGTCTGGTCCGCCGGCAATCAAACCCAGCCGGCAGGCAGCCCGACCAAAACCGAATTCCGAACGACGCTGGTCCATCGTTGGCGTGTCCCTGCGTCGTCTATGCTGTCACTGCTGGCTCGCCCAGCAGGCGAAACCCTTCTTCTTCAAGGCCTTGCAGGCGTTCACGGCGCTGTCCTGGCCGGAGAAGCCGGCAAAGCGGGCGCGGTAGAGCTGGCTGCTGCCTTCGCCGACGGCGACCGTGAAGGGCTGGGCGCCGTTCAGGGCCTTGCCGCCGCGGTTCTTTGCGTTGTCGAGCAGGACCTGTGCCTGGCTGCGGTCAGGGGTGGCGCCGATCTGGATCACCCAGCCGGAGGGGACGGACCGCTCGGCTGCCGCAGCGGCCGCGGTCGAGGAGGTGGTCAGCGCGTCGACCGAAGCATCGGCGTCGCCCTGTTCGATCGCCTCGTCGGTCGTGGCTTCGGCGGCAGGCTCGGCAGCCGGGTGGACGGCGCCTTCGCGCTGGATGCGGAGCGTGGCTGCGAGCGCGTCCCGGCCGACGACACCGGCGGCGCTTTCGCCGGAGGTGGCGGCATAGGCGGTCTCGATACGGGATTCCTCGTAGCGGTAGGTCGGAACCGGGCCATTGTCGGGAAGGTCGATGGCTGCCGTCGTTGCGGCGACGTCCGCCGACACGGCCTTCGATGCGGCAGCGGCGGTCAGCGTCGGCGCATCCTCGGTCTCGGCGATCAGGTTGCCGTCGCCGCGGCGGGAGGCCTTCGGCATGTAGCTGGCGATCAGCTTCTTCATCTGCTGGTCGCGGGCGCCGCCGGAACGGCCGCCGAGCACGACGCCAACGACGCTGCGACCATCGGCCTGGGCGGAGGTCACGAGGTTGAAGCCGGAGGCGCGGGTATAGCCCGTCTTGATGCCGTCAACGCCGCGCACGACGCCCAGAAGCCGGTTGTGGTTGCCGATCGTCTGCTTGCCGTAGCGGAAGCTGCGGGTGCTGAAGTAGTCGTAGTATTGCGGGAAATGCTGACGCAGCGCCATGCCGAGGCGGGCCTGGTCGCGCGCCGTCGTCACCTGGGCCGTGTTCGGCAGGCCGTGCGCATTGCGGTAGACGGTGCGGGTCATGCCGAGGGCGCGGGCCTTCTGCGTCATCATGCGGGCGAAGCGGTCTTCGGAACCGCCGAGGAATTCGCCGAGCGCTGTTGCGACGTCGTTGGCCGAGCGGGTGACGAGGGCCTGGATGGCCTGCTCGACGGTCAGCTTGCCTCCGGGGCGGACGCCGAGCTTGGAGGGCGGCTCGCCGGCGGCATGCTTGGAGACCGGCACCAGCGTGCCCTTGGAAATCTTGCCTGACTCGAGCGCCTCGAAGGTCAGGTACAGCGTCATCATCTTCGTCAGAGAGGCCGGATAGCGCAGCTCATCGGGGGCTTCGCTGTAGAGGACCTTGCCCGTTTTCGCATCGATGACGATGCCTGCATATTTCGGATTTGCCTGTGCGTTGCCGGCCGTGGCCGCGGCGATCGTGCCTGCCACCAGCAGGCATTTTGCCGTTGCACTTGCTAGACCGGCCGTGCGCGCAAAAAGGGCGGAGAAAACGGAACGGAACACGCTGCTACTCTTCAACTCTAGGATTGCTGCTTCGTTCGAACGAGGATGCGAACGATGATCTGAGGGATGCTATCGGAGCAGGGTTACCAATCGGTTTATGATGAATCATTGGTTGAATGTTTCTGTCTCATTCTTGTCGTCGGGGCGGCCGGCGGCCGCGGCGGCGCTTTTTACGAGGTGGGCGCTGGCGAAGGTCCGGAGGGACTGCTCCATCGCCTGCCACTGCGGCAAAAGTCTGCTCGAAAACCGATAAAGCAGCGACAGGTCGTTGCCGATGTGTATATCCCGCTGGCAATCGGCGCTCGTGGAGGCGTCGGCGCGTTCCGGCACGATGCAGCGCACCGCATAGTCGGAGCCGTCCGGCAGGCGCGCCGTGAGGAGAACCTCCTGCTCGTAGCCGGCATTTTCTTTCAGCCGGCGCAGGGTCAGGCCGCCCGGCCCCTTGGCCGGCGGACCTTCGAACAGATGGGAATAGATCGGCTCGACCCGCCCGGACATGTCGCGCGACATGGTGCTCTGCGACAGCTGCAGGAAGATCAGGCTCTCCGGCCGCGTGACGTCGTTGAAGCGGGCCCGGTTCGACTCCGTGTAGCCCTCCATCTCCGGCCAGGTCAGGTAGAGGTCGATCCGGTCCGTCGGGCCGCTCGTGCGCTGCTCCTCGAAGCGGATGGCGTTGGCGGGCAGGCGAAGGAGATCCTGTCCGATCAGGACGTTCACGACGCTGCGATCTTCCGTGTGGCCCGCAAGCGCGATGTGCTCGCCGAGTTTCCTGCCGCCGATGCTGATGGCGAGGGTGAGGCAGGCGAGGGCGCCGATGCCGATCGTCAGCCGCCTGAGGAGGCGTGGCGAAAAGAGGGTGTCTGCTTCGGCGTCCATGGCGTGTGGGCTTGCGTGCATGATCGTCCCGTCGCGACCCGAGAGATGGGGTGCAAGCGAACGCTACCGGACGGACCCGGCGCGGGGCTTGCCTTCATGCAACCGAAGGTGTGTCGGATATGGTTGATATTCGGTAAACGGGCGACCACCGAACGGGGCGGGCGCCCAAGGGACGGCGGCCGGCCCAGGGACAAAGAGCCGACCGCCAGGGCCGTGGTCGGGACGGGGATTGGGACTGACCGGGCCCTTGTTCCTGCTGCGGCGGAAGCCCTCCGGGGAGGAGGGCGTCCGGGATGGCCGCCTATTTGTTCACGCTGCCGACGGCTACCGTCGCGCGGCCGTCTTCGAGCTTCACCCAGCGGCCGGCGTGCCGCTCGGATTGGCGCTTGAGGAAGCGGTATTCGGTCTCCGACCAGAGCAGCACCTTGTCGCGCATGTTGTCGAGGACCAGGTCGCCGCGGTCGGTGCGGACGGTGAGGACAGCATGGCCTTCGCCGTTCGGCTGCAGGACCACGGTGATCAGCAGGTCGGAAGCGGAGAAGCCGGCCTCCATCAGCAGCTTGCGCTTCAGGAGGACATAATCCTCGCAGTCGCCGGCGCTGCCGGGATAGCTCCAGCGCTCCTCGACGCCGTAGATCTCGTCGTCGGTCATGGGCTCGACCGAGCTGTTGACGCTGTAGTTGATCTCGAGAATCTGCTTCCAGCTCTTCTCCGTCAGCGCCAGCGGGCGGTCCGCCTCCATGGCGGTGCACTCGTCGGCGTTCTGCTTGCAGAACTCGTAGTGGCCGATCGGCTGGTTCGTCGGGCCTGCGACCGACATGCTCGCCGGCGCGGCGCCGGCCGCCGGGCCGAATGCCATCGAAATCAGAACTGCGATTGTCCCTGTCCAGGAAGTCTTCTTGGTCATTGCCGTGTCCCCGTGTCGAGAGGACAATGGCACTAATCTTTTTATCTCACGCGAAATCGCGAAGTATAATTGAGGTCAATATTTCGACGAGTAAGAATAAAATCTGAAATTGATTTGAGTTATATTTGACGCGAATTTAAGTAAAATTGTCTCTATTTTTCGGCACGCAAGGGAGCGGGCCTTGCTGGTGCAATCCGCCTAGGTCGTTGGGATATATCGATTTTTCAGAATGATGCAGCGCCAGTGGACAGGCGTTCAGGGCCTGCGGCTCGGGCGCGCAGCGCGCTTCGGCTGACGGACGCCGCACGACTCCGGCCCGCGACGGACCTCAAACGGGTCCGGTCGAGCTTTTGATGGTCGAGAAATTTCTTGGATGATTTTGCGAAAAAGCGCAGTCGGCTCAGAGGAAGGCCGTCAGGGCTTCCTTGGACTGCACGCTCGAGAACTCGATGGCGACGCCTTCCTGGAAATGCCGGACGACGCGGCCGCGCATGTTGCCGAGCTGGACCGGGGTGCCGACCGCCGGGCGGACCTCGATGTCGATCGCCGCACCCGACAGCGAGAGGTCGATGATGCGGCAGGGGTAGTGGCGGCCGTCGTCGAGGGAGAGCTCGGTGCGGCCGTTGCGCGGCGTCAGGCGATCGTGCTGGCGGTCCTCGGGCAGGCCGAGCTCGTGCTTGTTGGCGATCCAGGTGAGCTGGGCCGCGAGCTTCTCGCGCTTGCGCTCGGTGGCGTTGACCAGAATGACGAACCCGTCGTCGGTGCTCTTGCTGACGGTGCCCTCGATGCGGCCCAGGTGGTCGACATAGGCAATGATCCGCTCACCGGGGCGCGGGCGCGCGTGGCAGGCGAAGAACACGTCGCCGGGCGACATGTCGATCACGGTGCATTCGTATTCGTCGTGGTTGGGCAGCATGAGGCGGCCAGGGAGATTGACAGAAACGCGCTGGAAACTCCGCTGGTCAGGCTGTGTTCTGTGGGTCGCCGGCGACGTTTGCTGAAACGAATACATGGGCGGACGGGGGCCTGATTAATCTCTCTTTCCAACTCCTAACCTTTCGAGGTTAACAGTCCGTTTTCACGCCGTTGCAACTGTTGGGAATTGGAATGCTTTTGCGCTTTCAGCTAGGGTCCTGACCCTAGCGGCCGCCGTCGAACACCTTGAGGTGAAGGACGCGGCGGACCGCCTGTCCCAGGTCGTGGCGACGGACGGCGACGACGGAGGTCGCCGGCGTGGCGGGCAGCGGGGCGGCATCGTCCAGGTCCTCCAGCGCCTTCGGCACGGCCTCCACCAACTTCGGCAGCAGGTGGCGTAGCGGCAGGTCCAGCGGCTGGACGGCGGCGAGGGGACAGAAGGCACCGAAGATCCGGTCGGCGCGCGAGGTGTGCGAGGTCATCGGCAGGAGCGCGATCTCCACGGGGGTCGCCTGGACGGAACGCCCATAGGCATCCGCATGCAGGATGGCGGGCGTGCGCTGGTTCATGATGTTCTGGCAGATCCGCAGGGTCCTGGGACGCTGGTCGGCCGGGAACAGGCGTTCGAAGCCGGTCGTGCGCAGTTCGCGGCCGAACAGCATGCACAGCCGCGTGCCGGCGAGCCGGAACGACACACCGCCGCCCGGCTGCTGTTCCAGGATGAAAAGATCGGGCAGAAAATGCTGAAGGGCAGCCGGTGCGATGTCGCGCCGGTTGGGGATGTCGCGGTTTCCTCTCACCGCCGACCAGTGTCGATAGATCGCTTTTGTCGTCGCCTGCATCGTCATTCCGCCCTGCGATGTACCAAACCGGCACGTCATGTGCCGGTGTCCGCCGGTTCGAAAATACCAAGCGAAGATCGTGCCAGCCCCGGCATTAAGGTTAACCTTTGGTTTCGATTGTGCGGCTTGTGCAGGCGTGGCACATCATGGACATGACTTCGTGAGGGGAAACCTTCAGCACACACTTCAGGGTCGGGGTATTGGGGGCCCGGGGCCGTATGGCGAAAGCTGTACGGCCCTTATTTTATCTGTATAAGCGGTCACACATTTTTATCTTGGCGGATTTTATGAGCGATACCGAGGACAGCGGGCCTGGGGTCCCGGAACCGGTCCGGAAACGGGAGCCGGCCTTCAACCTGCCCGGCAGCCTCGTCGCGGCGCTTGCCCTGCTGACACTGGTCCATATCGTGCGGACCTACCTGCTTTCGCCTGAGCAGGACGAGTGGGTGCTGCTGCAGTTCGCCTTCATCTCCCCGCGAGACCTGCCGCAGATCGTGGCCGCCGACTGGGCGTGGCTTTGGACGCCGGTGACCTATTCCTTCCTTCACGGCAGCTGGGAGCACCTGATCTTCAACGGCTTCTGGATGGTGGCGTTCGGGGCGCCGGTGGTCCGGCGGATCGGCCCCGCGCGCTTCGTCGCGTTCTGGTGCCTGTCGGCGGCCGCATCGGTGGGGCTGCATTGCGCGCTTCATTGGGGCGAAGTCGTCGTGGTGATCGGCGCGTCGGGCGTCGTTTCGGGCCTGATGGGGGCTGCCGCCCGCTTCGTCTTCTCGCCGAGCGGGCGAATCAGCCGGCAGTTCGCGCACCTGAACCGGCTGTTGACGATCCGCGAGGCGCTGTCGAACCGCTCCGTCCTGGTCTTTTCGGCGATCTGGTTCCTGACCAACTTCGCCATCGGCTTCGGCCAGCTTTTCGGCGGCTCGGACGGGGCTCCGATCGCGTGGGAAGCCCATATCGGCGGCTTCCTGTTCGGCTTTCTCTTCTTCCCCCTGTTCGACCGGCCGCCGCTCGGGGCGAACGCCGAACGCCGGGCCGGTTAAGGCTAAACCCGGTCCGGCCTTGCATTCCTGGGCCCTGTGGCGCACGATTGTCCTGTTCCGGTTGGCACATGCACGCCGGGACGCAGGTGGATGCGTCACCTGACGGATCTACCGGTTGGCGGGGTGTCCCTGTCCGGATCCCTGCCTCTCTGCGGCATGATGCACACGGGAGGAATGCATGTATGTAAAGTCCATTCTTGACGAAAAGGGCCGAAACGTCGTTACCGCCGGTTCGCAACTCACCGTTCGTCAGGCTGCTGTCTATCTTCATGACAATCACATCGGGGCGATCGTCATCGTCGATCGCCACGACCGGATCGCCGGCATCCTGACGGAGCGCGACATCGTCGCCGCCGTCGCCAAGAGCGGTGCGGATTGTCTCGACAAGCCGATCTCGTCCATCATGTGGGGCAACGTACATCGTTGCGGCGAATCCGCGACGGTCGAAGAAGTGATGGAAATGATGAGCACGCTGCGCTCCCGCCATATCCCGGTGGAAAAGGACGGTCGTCTCGTCGGCATCATCTCGATCGGCGACGTGGTGAAGGCGCATATCCGGTCGATCGAGCGCGAGGCGGCCGAGATCAAGGCCTATATCGCCGGCTGACGCCGATCGCATTCGCAATTCGGGACGGGGCGCCGCAGGCGCCTCGTCTCTTCCCTCCGCCACGGCCGCGGGCGCGGCCCGGCTTCAGCGCGCCAGCACTTCCTGCATGCGCTTGACTTCCGATATCTTCGATTTCGCCTCGAGGTAGCCGCGGTCTATCGCCTCTCCGGCACGGTGGAATTCCGACAGGCCGATGTCGCTCAGCCGCGGCAGCAGCGACAGGTCCGGCGGATCGCCGGCGAGGCGGGCGCGGGCGATCCGGTCCTGGATGATGTTGAACGACTGCACCATCACGCCGGTCAGTCCGAGGCGGGCCTCGTTGTTCTCCTGCCGCGGGGCGCCATCGATCTCCTGGATGGTGGCGGTGTGCTTGATCACGGCGGAGCGGCCGTAGAGGTCGTAGTTGAGGTTGACGGCGACGACGAGCGGTTCCTCGTGCGCACGGCAGACCGACACCGGGACGGGGTTCACCAGCGCGCCGTCGACGAGCGTGCGGCCGTTGCACTTGATTGGCTCGAAGATGCCGGGCAGGGCATAGGACGCCCGGATCGCCGTGATCAGCGAGCCCCGGGTGATCCAGACCTCATGGCCGCTGTTGACCTCGGTCGCGACGGCGACGAAGGGCCGGTCGAGCTCCTCGATCGAATGGTGCTCCAGGTGCTCCTGCATGCGCCTGGTGAGCCGCATGCCGCCGAACAGGCCGCTGCCGCGGATGGTGAAATCGAGCAGGCTGGCGATCCGGCGCATGGTCAGCGAGCGGGCGAAGCTCTCCAGTTCGTCGAGCTTGCCGGCGAGATAGCAGCCGCCGACCAGCGCCCCGATCGAGGTGCCGGCGATCATGCTGACCTCGATCCCTTCTTCCTCGAAGGCGCGCAGCACGCCGATGTGGGCCCAGCCGCGCGCGGCACCGCCGCCCAAAGCCAGCGCGATGCGCGAACGGGCCGAGGTCGCTTGCGTGGCAGGCGGCTGCATGTGATTCATGGAGGGACCATCCGGCTCCGACGCATCTGCCGTCACCATACCCCGGTTTAGACCCCAGTTCAGCATAATTGCCCTCCGACGAGGAGAGAACTTCGTCGTCCCACTTCCTGTTCCGGCGCTGCGTCAAACAATCCTGCGCAACGAGAGCCGAGTCCCGTCGCGTTCGGCTCCAGAATAGCAGGCGAGCGGGGAACGGTGAGCCCGTTCCTTTTGGTCTGGCTCATCAATTGGGCGTAGTTGCGACGGGGGCGCAGGCGTGCCCACGCCGCAGCCGGCGCAAACCGTGGCGGCCGGGGGATTGCTGGCGTGGAGGTTGGCATGGCCGGTTCGCTGCGCTGTCGTTGCTGCCGTCACTACAGGCCGATTTCCTTGCCAAAGCGTAAACGCCGTGGCGAAAGAGGACACGCTCCTAGTCTGTCGGGCCTTTCCGGTAGACCTCGGCGGGGTCGAAATGGATGCGGTCGTCGGCGATCTCAAGGCGTGCACCGTCGCCCACACGGTTCACGGTGCGGTAGAAGCAGGAGCGGCGGCCGGTGTGGCAGGTGGCGTCTTGGCCGGCGACCCTGACCTTGAGCCAGACGGCGTCCTGGTCGCAGTCGGTACGCATCTCGACGACCGTCTGCAGGTTGCCGGAGGTCTCGCCCTTCTTCCACAACGCCTGCCGCGAGCGGCTCCAGTAGTGGGCAATGCCGGTCTCGACGGTCAGCGCCAACGCCTGCGCGTTCATGTGCGCGACCATCAGCAGTTCCCCATCGCCGGCATCCGTCACCACCACGGTGACGAGGCCATGGGCGTCAAAGCGCGGCGTGAAGGCGCCGGCCGCTTCGAGCTCGTGCTTGTCGGTCGCTGGAGGGGGAAAGGTGATGGCCATCGTCGGCTCCGTCGGCCGGAGCCTGTGGCATCAGCCGCGGCCCCGGATCATGGTCATGAAGCGCGCCTGCTCGGCGGGCTCGGATTTGAAGCTACCGGTAAAGGTGGTCGTCAGCGTTGTCGAGCCCTGCTTCTGGATGCCGCGCATCGCCATGCACATGTGCTCGGCCTCGATCATCACGGCGACACCGCGCGGGCGCAGCGTCTCGTCGATGGCGTTGGCGATCTGCGCGGTCATCGTCTCCTGCGTCTGCAGCCGGCGGCCGTAGATCTCGACGACGCGGGCCATCTTGGACAGGCCGAGTACGCGGCCGTTCGGCAGGTAGGCGATGTGGGCGCGGCCGATGATCGGCACCATGTGGTGCTCGCAATGCGAATAGAAGGGAATGTCCTTGACGAGGACGATATCGTCGTAGCCGGCGACCTCCTCGAAGGTGCGGCCGAGCACGTCCTCGGGATCCTGGGCGTAGCCGGAGAACAGTTCCTTGTAGGCCTTGGCGACGCGGGCGGGGGTGTCGAGCAGGCCTTCGCGCGACGGATCGTCACCGGCCCAACGCAGGAGCACGCGAACGGCGTCCTCGGCTTCCTTCTGGGTGGGGCGCCCGTCCTTGTCGTCGCCGACGGGGAAATTCTTGATGATGGCGTCCATGATGCCATGGCCTTTCTGCAGGTTGACTTCCGTCAATGTCGGACTCGCCATTGGCCATTCGCCTATCCCTGCAGGCTTGGGTTCCGTTGGCGGGCTCCGGGGCTTTCGGACCGCAGCTTCAGCGCGCGATCCTCCGGCACGGTTTCCCAAACAACAGGCGAACGTTCATGTTGCAAAACGGTCGCCCCAACACGACATAGCATATAGTATCGCCCAAGAGCTGTGGAAGGGGCCAGCGGCGACACGGAATGCTTTTTTCGCGTATCCGGGAGAATATCGTGCCCGGAACGCGCAGAGGTGTAGAAACCCATGAAAACGTGGACAAATCCTTATGGACGACATCTATAACAGCCGCATCCTCGAATTTGCCGGCAACATCCCGAGGATCGGCACGCTCGAGGACGCCGATGCGGAGGCGAGCGCGCACTCCAAGCTCTGCGGCTCGCGGGTGAAGATCTGGCTGAAGATGGACGGCGACCGGGTGAGCGATTTCGCCCATGAGGTGAAGGCCTGCGCGCTCGGCCAGGCCTCGTCCTCGATCATGGCGCGGCACGTCATCGGTGCCACCGCCGACGAGGTGCGCAAGGCGCGCGAGGACATGCTTTCGATGCTGAAGGCGGACGGCGAGGGGCCCGAGGGCCGCTTCGAGGACATGCGCTTTTTGCGTCCGGTGCGCGACTACAAGGCGCGGCACGCCTCGACCATGCTGACCTTCGATGCCGTCGTGGATGCGATCGGGCAGGTCGAGGCGAAGCGTGCGGCGCAGGCCGAAGCGGTCTAGCAATGTGCGTTTTCTGTTCCATCCGTGAGGAGGTGGACGACGGAACCCATGCCGTTCCGCCGGACGGGCCCGGGGGGCCGGCCGCAGACAGGGACGTTCCAGCAGCTGTCCCGCCTGCGGGTGGCACGGCTTCCCGTTCGCGCAACTGGTCTGGCCCGTTCCGCAAGACCCCCGGGCGGCTCGCCGGCATGGCCTTCATCCGCCTCTACCAGCTGACGCTCTCCGGCTTCATCGGCAATTCCTGCCGGCACCTGCCGACCTGCTCGGAATACGGCTACGAGGCGATCGCGCGCCATGGGCTCTGGCGCGGCGGCTTCCTGACGCTCTTCCGCGTCGCCCGCTGCGGCCCGGGCGGGACGTCGGGTTTTGATCCGGTGCCGGAGCGGCTTGCGGAGCGATACGCGTGGTGGGCGCCGTGGCGGCTGTGGCGCTGAAAGGGTGAAGGAGGGGAAGACGAACGTTTGAGGGCGTGGCTTGTCACGCGGCAGCTTGAGTTCCGTTTCACGCTGCGCTTCAGGCCGCAAAGGGAGAGTGGAGTGTGTCGGCCCTTGACGACTTGGTTGACTTTTCCGGGCGACAAGTCCTGTGTTCCGAATCGGAAAAAGCTGACGATATCGAAATTTTTCTCGAGAGCGCCAAAAGCCGTCACGAGGGGCTAAAGTCTGCAATAGCTTTTGAAGGTGCGACTACTCGTTGATGTGAGAAATATTTCGTCAAGTATATCGATGAAGTCGTTAGATTTGTTTTCGAACTCAAGAAATTCATTCTGTCTGAAGCTATTGATTATTTGAGGTGGTTTGCCGAGGTAGAATATTTTATCACGGGAATAAATCTGTGTTATCTCATTCACTCGGTCGACAATCCAATTTGGGGCAATAAGCGACGCGCAATTGTGATTGCTTGTGATCGAGTCAGTTGTGCAGAAATAGATGCAAATGTTTGGTGTAAGTGGAATTAGTGCTTTTCCACTAATCCTGTAACTGTTTTCGTTGACTGTTAGCCAATCTAATAATCCATCACCAAATAAAAAATTCTTCATTGGAGAGTGTAGTATAACGAATTTCTGATTCGATGAGATGCTTTTCTCGCAGAGCTTCTTTGCGGTCCTGTATGATTGAAGCATATTTGCCTTTCCGACGTTCTCGCTGGGGCGGAAGCCAAATAGGCGCGGATATTCTTCATAGCGAAATCTAGCGGCCGGGCAGCGAATGAGAAGCGAATAAATTAACGTCAGTAGAAGTCGATGAAGGTTGTCGTCCATGTCGTGGAAATTGCACATATCTCGCAGTTTTCTGTCCCTTTTGAAGAATAGCATCGCCATCCGGATCAGCTCTGATGGCCTTTTCCCTTGCTCTGCAAGCGCCTTCAGAGCGCGAACTATGTTGTGAATCTCATTGTCGATATCAAATTCATTTTCAAAACTGCTCTCCCAAACGGTTCCCTTGAGGATCGTGTGTCCGTGAATCTTGTAACCAATTTTTCGATTGTCGAACTTCTTTTTATCTGTTCGACCGTCTGGCTCGATCCAGGAAACATCCCGTTTCGAATCCGCCCAGTAGCGTTGTAAAGCGACAGGCCACCAGTGATGGTTCTTTGATGAATTGGTTCTTGGCATAATGAGTCCGTTCGTCGAATCTATTATTGTTGCCTAGGCTCGAGTATAAGGAGCAACCTATCAATATCGAACGATTGATCGGTCTTCTGCACCCTTCCATTCGCCTCGTTTTCCCCTTATATCGCGCAACGCATGCGCCAGCTTTCCGGCGCTTTCCCTCGCATACCACCCGCATTCGTTGGCGGGACTGGATAGGAGTTCATCATGTCGAATGCCGTTTCCCTCACCTTTCCCGATGGTTCCGTCCGCGACTATCCCGTCGGGTCGACCGGGCGCGACGTCGCCGAGGCGATCTCGAAGTCGCTGGCCAAGAGGGCCGTGGCGATCGCGCTCGACGGCGAGCTGCGCGACCTTTCCGACCCGGTCTCGAGCGGCCGGCTGGAGATCGTCACCCGCGACGACCCGCGCTCACTGGAACTGATCCGGCACGATGCGGCGCACGTGATGGCCGAGGCCGTGCAGGAGCTGTGGCCGGGGACGCAGGTGACGATCGGTCCGGTGATCGAGAACGGCTTCTACTACGACTTCAAGCGCATCCATCCCGAGAGCGGCGAGGACTGGCCGTTCACGCCCGACGATCTGCCGAAGATCGAAAAGCGGATGAAGGAGATCATCCAGCGCAACAAGCCGTTCACCAAGGAGATCTGGTCGCGCGAGAAGGCGCGCGAGGTCTTCGCCGGCAAGGGCGAGAGCTACAAGGTCGAACTGGTCGATGCCATCCCGGACGGCCAGGACCTGAAGATCTACTACCAGGGCGACTGGTTCGACCTCTGCCGCGGGCCGCACATGGCCTCGACCGGGCAGATCGGCACGGCCTTCAAGCTGATGAAGGTGGCCGGCGCCTACTGGCGCGGCGATTCGAACAACCCGATGCTGACCCGCATCTACGGCACCGCCTGGCACACCCAGGAGGAGCTCGACACCTACCTGAACATCCTCGCCGAGGCCGAGAAGCGCGACCATCGCCGCCTCGGCCGCGAGATGGACCTGTTCCATTTCCAGGAGGAAGGGCCGGGCGTCGTCTTCTGGCACGGCAAGGGCTGGCGGATGTTCCAGACGCTGGTCGCCTACATGCGCCGCCGTCTCGCCAACACCTACCAGGAGGTCAATGCGCCGCAGGTGCTCGACAAGTCGCTCTGGGAGACCTCCGGGCACTGGGGCTGGTACCGCGACAACATGTTCAAGGTGACGGTCGCCGGCGACGACACCGACGACGACCGCGTCTTCGCGCTGAAGCCGATGAACTGCCCGGGGCACGTGCAGATCTTCAAGCATGGCTTGAAATCCTACCGTGAACTGCCGGTACGGCTTGCAGAATTCGGCAACGTCCATCGCTACGAGCCGTCCGGCGCGCTGCACGGGCTGATGCGCGTGCGCGGCTTCACCCAGGACGACGCGCACGTGTTCTGCACCGACGAGCAGATGGCGGCGGAATGCCTGCGCATCAACGACCTGATCCTGTCGGTCTACGAGGACTTCGGCTTCACCGAGGTCGTCGTCAAGCTGTCCACCCGCCCCGACAAGCGCGTCGGCTCGGATGAGCTCTGGGATCGCGCCGAAAGCGTGATGACGGACGTCCTGAAGCAGATCGAGGCGCAGTCGGGCGGCAAGATCAAGACCGGCATCCTGCCGGGCGAGGGCGCGTTCTACGGGCCGAAGTTCGAATACACGCTGAAGGACGCGATCGGCCGCGAATGGCAGTGCGGCACGACGCAGGTCGACTTCAACCTGCCGGAGCGCTTCGGCGCCTTCTACATCGACCAGGCGTCGGAAAAGCGCCAGCCGGTGATGATCCACCGCGCCGTCTGCGGCTCGATGGAGCGCTTCCTCGGCATCCTGATCGAGAACTTCGCCGGCCACATGCCGCTGTGGATCTCGCCGCTGCAGGTCGTCGTCGCGACGATCACCTCGGACGCCGACGACTATGCCCGCGAGGTGGCCGAAAAGCTGCGCGATGCCGGGCTGACGGTCGAGACCGATCTCCGCAACGAGAAGATCAACTACAAGGTCCGCGAGCATTCGGTGACCAAGGTGCCGGTGATCATCGTCTGCGGTAAGCGCGAGGCGGAGGAACGCTCCGTCAACATCCGCAGGCTCGGTTCGCAGAACCAGACGGCGATGTCGCTCGACGAGGCGATGGCGACGCTGATCGACGAGGCGACCCCGCCGGACGTCAAGCGCAAGGCGTTCGCGCGCGCTGCGGCCTGAGGAGACTGTCGCGAGGGGCGTATTCGCGCTCCTCGCACCCGGGCTCTGTCAGACGAATGCAACAAAACTGTCGTAGACTGTTCGCAAATGTGAAGTGCAGGGGATGCCGGTGCGGTTCAAGGAACTGTCCTACGCCAATGAAAACGACCCGCGGCTGAAGCGCTGGTTCATCCGTTCGATCGAGGGACTTTCGGGGCGGAACCGCTATGCCGCGCTCTACGAGCGCTGGCGGGCCGAAAGCGTCGGCAGCAGCGAACGCGTCTTCGGCGAGATGCTCGACATCATCGACGTGAAGATGGAGGTGGCGGGCAACTGGCCGCCGCGCGAACTGCCGGACGCGCCGCTCGTCATCGTCGCCAACCATCCCTTCGGCATCGGCGACGGCATCGCCGTCCTGGCACTGGCCGAACAGCTCGGCCGGCCCTTCCGGGTGATGATCCACAAGGACCTCTTGAAGGTGCCGGAGATGGAGCCCTATTCGCTGCCGGTCTCCTTCGAGGAGACGAAGGAAGCGCTTGCGATCAACATGCGCACGCGGCACGAGGCGGTGCGGCTCCTGAAGGAAGGCGTCACGATCATCGTCTTTCCCGCCGGCGGGGTGGCGACCGCCAAGCGCGGCTTCGGGCGTGCCGAGGACCTGCCGTGGAAGATCTTCCCGGCCAAGCTGATCCAGGCCGCGCAGGCCAACGTCCTGCCGATCTATTTCGACGGCCAGAACGGGGCGCTGTTCCACATCGCCAGCAAGATCTCGCTGACGCTGCGGCTGTCGCTGCTGATCCGCGAGTTCAAGCGGCTGTCCGGGTCGACGATCTCGGCACGGGTCGGCGCGATGATCGGCTGGGACGAGCTGGGTTCCATTCCCGACCGCAAGGACCTGCTCGGCCGGATCTACGACGCGGTGTTTGCGATGCAGCCGCCGCGGCGGGTGCGGTTCAAGCGGGCGGGCTGATCGGAGAGAATTGGTCGAGGGTGCGCCGGGCGGTCAATCGGCTTCGGTGCCGATCTGCGCCTGCTGGTCCGGCGTCTCCGTCAGCAGCACCTCGATGTCGGTGTTCTGGCCGGCGGTCACGGTGAAGTCGCGCTGGTAGATCTTGTTCTTGTTGCGCGCCACGGCCGTATACTGGCCTTCCGCCAGCACGAGCGTGGGAAAGGCGCCGACGCTCTCGCTGACGACGTCGCCCGAGGAGGTCAGGATCGACCATGCGGTGTCGGCGATCGCTTCGCCGCCTTCCTCGGAGACGAGCTTCAAGGTGAGTTTCGCCGCGCGGTGCTGGATCGTCGCCTCGATCAGCTTGCCGGCCTCGACCTGGATATCGGCGCGAATCACGGCATTGACGGTGCCGTAGTCGGAGACGACATGGTAGGTGCCGGCATTGAGCCGGACGACGGTGTTGGCCTTCACGTTGGGCACGACGAGGCTGCGCTCGCCGTCCTCGCCGACCTCAGAGGAATAGATCGAGAAGGTCAGCTCGTTCGGCGGAATGCGGACGTCCGAGCCTGAGACGGCATTGAGCATGATGCCGCCGGCATCGAGCACCATCACCTGGGTCTCCACAGGACCGGTCTCGGGGACCAAGAGCTTCTTCGTCGCGGCGGCGCGGCCGAACGCGACATTGACGAAATATTCGCCGGGAACGAGCTGGAAGGCTGCCGAGCCGCCCTCGGAGGAGGCCAATAGCGGCAGCTTGCCGTCGGCGTCGGGAATGGGCGAGAAGACGCGCCAGCTCAGCCCGTGCTTCATCGGCTTGCCGTCCTTGGTCAGTAACGCCTCACAGATGATGTCGCGCAGATTCTTCGGCTCCGCCTCGCCGGTGACGAGCGGGTTGAAGGAGGTGAGCTTGCCGCTCTTCTTCGGCGTCGTGATCTGCGAGAAGCTGTCCAGCGTATCCTGCGCCCATGCCGGAAATGCCGCGCACAACGCCGCACAGAGACAGGCGATCCGGGACAGGGCGGAAATGCTGCGGCTGGGCATGGTGAAGGTTGACTTCCTTTATCGTTGGTTCCACTTCAATGCCCGGCAAATGGCATTTTCATGGCCGATCGATGGCCGCACGTTAGTGGAACTTCCGCCTGATGAAAACCGATATCAAGCTTATCGACTATCTTTCCAACCGCCGTTCCATTCCGGCCTTCCAGATGGGCGCTCCCGGCCCCGGTCAGGTGGAAATCGAACAGATGCTCAGGCTCGCCTCGCGCGTGCCGGACCATGGCAAGCTCGCGCCCTGGCGCTTCATCGTCTACCGGGGCAGGGAGCGGGAGCGAATCAGCGCCGAGCTGGCGAAGATTGCGCTGGCCGACAAGCCGGATCTCTCGGCGGAGATGGTCACGGTGGAGAACACGCGGCTGACGCGCGCCCCGGTGGTGGTCGCGGTGGTGAGTACGGCGGCCCCGCATATCAAGATCCCCGAGTGGGAGCAGCTGATGTCGGCCGGCGCCGTCTGCCTGAATCTGCTGATGGCGGCGAACGCGCACGGCTATGCCTCCAACTGGCTGACGGAATGGTTCGCCTTCGACGAGCGTGCCCATCCGATCCTCGGCGTGAAGCCGGGGGAGAAGGTGGCCGGCTTCATCCATATCGGGACGGCCATGGTGCCGCCGACGGAACGGCCGCGGCCGGACCTGAAGGAGATCGTCTCCTGGGTCGGCGAAGAGGCTTGAGGACGGCGCGATGTTCTACGATACCGCTGCCAACGCGCATGGACTGGCCCACGATCCGTTCAAGGCCATCGTCTCGCCGCGCCCGATCGGCTGGATCGGAACGAAGGGGGCAGGCGGGATCCACAATCTGGCGCCCTATTCCTTCTTCAACGCGGTCAGCGACAAGCCGAAGCTCGTGATGTTCTCGTCCAGCGGCCACAAGGATAGCGTGCGCAACATCGAGGAGACGGGGGCGTTCACCTGCAGCTTTGTCGGGCGCAACGTACTCGAACAGATGAACATGACCTCGCTGACGGCACCTTACGAGGAGAGCGAGTTCGAGCTGGCCGGGCTGACGCCGCAACAGGCGCATCTCGTCGACGCGCCGTTCGTCGCCGAGGCGCATGCGGCGCTCGAATGCCGGATGACCGAGGTGATGCGGCCGCGCGGCGTGGACGGGACCCTTTCGGAAAGCTGGGTGGTGTTCGGCCAGGTGGTCGGCATCCACATCAAGGACGAGGCGATCCGCGACGGGCGATTCGACATGGCGGCGGCGCGGCCGATCGGACGCATGGGCTACATGGATTATTGCGACGCCGGCGATGTCTTCGAGATGCTGCGGCCGCAACGGCGATAGCCGCCCGTCGCGGGTTGCCCGATCATTCAGGCGGCGGATCGGTACGCCTGATTGACGATGGCGACCTGGCCCGCATCGACGGCCACGCAGCCGTCGAAGCCGTCCGCGCGGGCACGGCGGCAGCCGGCCGAAAAGTGGTCGCCGCCGGCGGCCACTTCATAGGCGGCAACCCCGGCCGCCTTTGCCGCCATCAGCGTCATCGAACGCGCGCCGGCGAAGGCCGCCGTCCAGGCGCCTTGCTCATCCTGCCAGCGCTCGGCGCCGAGCAGGCGCGCCAGCGGACGCCAGTCCCAGACGAGACCGGAGAGCCGCGCGGATTTTTCGACGAAGCCTGTGGCATCATAGGGGGCGGGCAGCAGGCCGTCGGTCCAGGCAAGGATCGCCGTCGTCCCCGGATTAAGGCCTTCCTCCGCCTCGGCCACCGACAGCAGGACATCCAGCCGCTGGACATCGGCACCCGAGCGGCAGTCCAGAAGTGCGACCGCGGTCGGCCGCAGGCGGACGACGGTGCGGAGCGCTTCCTCGCTTTCGTCCGGCGGCAGGAGGATCGTGCGGCTGCCTGGGACAGGCGCCGGCAGCGGCGACGGGCAGAAAAGGGCATCGGCCGCGGCGATCTCCTCGGCGGCGGTGTCTGGGGTCCATGCGAGGATGGAATGCAGGCTTCCGGTCATGGCTCCTTGTAGGACGGCCGCGGCGGCGCCGCAATCCGGCGGACGGCCGCGGGTTAAGGAACATGGTGAACCAAACGTAAACCATTTACCGCTAGCGTTTGCCTATCGCACAGGAACTCCGAGACGCTGGGGCACATCTTGATCATCAACGCCTTTCTCCGATGGGTGGAAACCGCCAAGGCCGGTGATCGGGCACGGGCGGCCAGCGCGCTGGCGCGGGCCTACGCCAACGCATCGATCGGCAACGACGAGCGCCACGCGGCGGAGATGGCGATGATCTTCCTGCTGGACGATCCCGCGCCGAAGGTGCGGCTGGCTCTGGCGGAGGCGATCGCCGACCATGCCGACGCGCCGCGCGCCGTGATCCTGCCGCTGTCGGAGGACCAGCCGGAGATCGCCGCCCAGGTCATCCTGCGCTCACAGGTCCTCACCGATGCCGACCTCGTCGACCTCGCCGCAAGGGCGAGCGACATGACGCGTGCGCTGATTGCCCATCGGCCAAGCGTGTCGCGGGTCGTCTGCGCGGCCGTGATCGAGGTCGGAAGCGTCTTCGATGCGCTCACCCTGCTGGAAAACGAAGGCGCCTGCATCGGCGCGCGCAGCCTCAAGCGGATCTGCGAGCGGCACGGGGACGACGCCGAAATCCGCGCGCGTCTTCTGGAGCGGGACGATCTTCCGAGCGACGCACGCCATGCCCTGGTCGAGAAGGTCGGCGCCGCCCTTGCCGGTGACGCCCTCATTCAGGCGGTCGTCGGCGGCGGCCGGATCGAGCGGGTTGCGCGCGAGGCCTGCGATGTCGCCACGATCGCGCTTGCGGCGGAACTGGAGACGGGCGAGCTGGACCGGCTGGTCGAGCATTTGCGCGTCTGCGGCCGGCTGACGCCGGTGCTTCTCATGCAGGCCCTGTGCGCCGGGCGGATCGCATTCTTCGCCGCCACGATGGTCAATCTTTCCGGGCAGAGCGAGAAGCGCGTGCGCTCCATCCTGGCCGACGGTCGCAGGCAGGCGATCTGCGCCCTGTTCGAGACGGCCGGCCTCGGGAGCGACATCAGCGCGCTCTTTGCCGAGGCGGTGCTGCTGTGGCGGAAGGATGCACGCGACGGCGGCGGCAGGATGACGGTGACGGCACGGCTTGCGATGCGGACGCGCGAGGCGCGCGATGCCGCTTCGGCAGCCTTGCTGGAGATGATCGAAGGACTGGCCATCGCCGAGCAGCGCCAGTCCGCGCGCAGCTTTGCCCTGCTTGCGGCACAGGACGCGGCCTGAGGCGTCCCGCACAAAAGTGCGCCGCGGTTCCGCGGAAACGATATGCGATTGAACAAGGACCAAAAGCGTGGGGAGCGAATCCCACGGTTCGCGACGCGCCAGTCTCAGGACTGTTCCCGCCTCTTGTGAGAAGAAGAAGCGCCGGCATGGGGAGCCGTCCTTGCCGGGGCGACTATCACTCGGCCACGAACTTCCGCACCACCCAGCTGTAGCCGTTTTCCGCGTAGCGGAACGGCTTCGTCACCGTGTCGCGAATGGCGGCCCGGTCGGGCAGGTTGCGCTTGAGCATGGCGATCGTGCGGACGGTGATGCCATCCTCCTTCGTGGCGGATGCTGCCGGCGCCGGGGCTTCGGGCGGGGCGGGGACGGCGGCCTGGTCTGCCGGAGCGGGAAGGGCGCCCGCCTCAGCCCCCGCCGGAGGGGTGACCGCCTGCTGCGCCCCGACATTCTGCGGACCGTTCCGGTCTTCGCAGACCGCGACGACGACGGGATAGTTGGCGTTCTGGTAGCGCGTCATCTTGGCTTCGGACTCGGCGTCGCACAGCGCCACCGACTGCCAGGTGCTCTCGACGGTGTCGATATAGTGGCACTGCGTGACCGTGTCGTCGCAGCCGAGAATCGTCATGACGATGAGTGCGGCCTTCATGTGCACGCGTCCTTCCTGCCAGCGGGACGGTCCGGGCCGATCCCTGGAATTGTTTGCCACCGGCGCAAGAACCGTGCCGGTGACGCCCTTAGACGGGGCCAATGTCACGGAATTGTGGCGCGAAATCCTGCAATCAGATGTCGAGGTTCTCGGCGAAGACGGCGCGCTCCTGAATGAAGCGGAAGCGCGCATCGGCCTTGGTGCCCATCAGATTGTCGACCGCATCGCGCGTGCCTTCAAAATCGACGTCGTCGATCGCCACCTTCAGCAGCGTTCGCTTCTTCGGGTCCATCGTCGTTTCCTTCAGCTGCGCCGGCAGCATCTCGCCGAGGCCCTTGAAGCGGCCGATCTCCACCTTGCCGCGGCCGGAAAACTCCGTGCGCATCAGTTGCTCGCGGTGGGCGTCGTCGCGCGCATAGGCGACCTTCGCGCCCTGGCTGATGCGGTAGAGCGGCGGCACGGCGAGATAGAGGTGGCCGCCGCGGATCAGCTCGGGCATCTCCTGGTAGAAGAAGGTGATCAGCAGCGAGGCGATATGGGCGCCGTCGACGTCGGCGTCGGTCATCACGATGACGCGCTCGTAGCGCAGGTCCTCCTCGCGATACTTCGAGCGCGTGCCGCAGCCGAGCGCCTGGATCAGGTCGGCGAGCTGCTGGTTGGCGCCGAGCTTCTCGCGGCCGGCGCTGGCGACGTTGAGGATCTTGCCGCGCAGCGGCAGGATCGCCTGGTTGGCGCGGTTGCGCGCCTGCTTGGCCGAGCCGCCGGCCGAATCGCCCTCGACGATGAAGAGCTCGGCGCCGTCGGCGGAATTCTGCGAGCAATCGGCGAGCTTGCCGGGCAGGCGCAGCTTGCGCACCGCGGTCTTGCGGTTGACTTCCTTTTCCTTGCGGCGGCGGACGCGCTCCTCGGCGCGCTCGATCACCCAGTCGAGCAGCTTGGCCGCTTCTGCCGGATTGTCGGCGAGGTAGTGGTCGAAGGGATCGCGCAGCGCGTTCTCGACGATGCGCTGGGCCTCGACGGTGGCGAGCTTGTCCTTGGTCTGTCCGACGAACTCGGGCTCGCGGATGAACACCGACAGCATGCCGACGGCGGAGATCATCACGTCGTCGGTCGTCACGATCGCCGCCCGCTTGTTCTGCGTCAGCTCGGCATAGTTCTTCAGGCCCTTGGTCAGCGCGATGCGCAGGCCCGCCTCGTGGGTGCCGCCGTCGGCCGTCGGGATGGTGTTGCAGTAGGAATGGATCATCGAATCGCCGCCATACCAGGTGACGGCCCATTCCAGCGCGCCGTGGCCGCCGGATTTCTCCGTCTTGCCGGCGAAGATCTCGCGGGTGACGGTGTGTTCCTTGCCGAGCGTGGCCTGCAGATAGTCCTTCAGGCCGCCGGGGAAATGGAAGATGGCCTTCTCCGGCGTCTCCGAGCCCTCCACGAGAAGCGTCGGGTCGCAGCTCCAGCGGATCTCGACGCCGCCGAAGAGATAGGCCTTGGAGCGGGCCATGCGGAAGACGCGGGCCGGGTCGAAATGGGCGTGCGGCCCGAAGATCTCCGGATCCGGGTGGAAGCGCACCCGGGTGCCGCGGCGGTTCTGGACGTCACCGACTTCCTCCAGCGGACCTTGCGGGACGCCGCGGGAGAAGCGCTGGCGGTAGAGCTTGCGGTTGCGCGCGACCTCGACCTCGAGATGGTCGGAGAGCGCGTTGACGACGGAAACGCCGACGCCGTGCAGGCCGCCCGAGGTCTCGTAGGCCTTGCCGTCGAACTTTCCGCCGGCGTGCAGCACCGTCAGGATCACCTCGAGCGTCGACTTGCCCGGCATCTGCGGATGGTTCTCGACCGGAATGCCGCGGCCGTTGTCGGTCACCGTCAGGAAGCCCTCGGCGTCGAGCGAGACCTCGATGAAGTTGGCGTGGCCGGCGACGGCCTCGTCCATCGAGTTGTCGATGACTTCGGCGAAGAGGTGGTGCAGCGCCTTCTCGTCGGTGCCGCCGATATACATGCCCGGCCGCATGCGCACCGGCTCCAGCCCCTCCAGCACTCGGATCGCCGAGGCGTCGTAGCTGCCGCCGTCGCCGGCCGGCGGCGCCGGGCGCGGCGCGACGGGGGCTGCGGGCGCGGCGGCTACCTGAGCCGCAGGCGCGGGGCGCGGCTCCGCTGCCGCGGGGGCGGTTTTCTGCGTGCTGTCGATATTGGCGAAGAGATCGTTGTTGTCGTCCATCGGGCTTTTCAGACTTCGTAGCTCGCAGGCCGGGGAGGTGGGCCGCGACGGCTTGGAATTTCAAGGTTTCGCATCGGGTCGGCGAATCGGTGCCAGTTTGCCAGATTTCGACCGGTTTCGCGATTCGTTCTCGTTTGATGCCCGCAGCCGCCCCGCCGAATTTGTCCCGGCAGGATTGCTTCGCCGGACCCGGAATGGCAAGACTTGCCGCCCGAAGGGAGCCAGACTTGAGACCGCAGTCCACAATTCATTGCCGCAAATCGCGTCTTTTGCGCGGCGTCCGGCTTGTTCTGGCCGCAATCGTCGTATCCGCGCTGTCGGTTCCGCCTGCCTCGGCCGCATCGCTCGCCCCCTGGAAGGACGAGCTCTTCGCCTATCCGGCGATCATCGAGAGCAGCGACGGCGGCGCGCTGCGGGTGGTCGACTACCAGGAGATGCGCGACATCAACGGGCGCGACCAGGTGCCGGAGCGGCGGGCGAAGGCCGCCTATGTCTCGACCGCGGTGAAGCGGCAGCAGCAGAACCTCACGGTCGCCACACCCGGCGGCCCGGTGGACGTCGCCGTCACCGGCAGCCAGCAGGGCGCCGCCTTCACCGTGATCTTCATCCACGGTCGCGGCGGCGACCGCAGGCTCGGCAACAACGACTGGAGCTTCGGCGGCAACTTCAACCGGATCAAGAACCTGGCGGTCCGCAACGGCGGGGTCTACTACGCCGCGAGTGTCCCGCGTTTCGATGCGGAGGGGGCCGGGCCGGTCAAGGGGCTGATCGCGACGGCGCGGCAGAATTCGCCGGGCGCGCCGGTGGTGCTCGCCTGTGCCTCGATGGGCAGCTTCATCTGCTGGCAGATCGCCCGCGATCCAGAGGCCGTCCGAAACCTCGCCGGCATGGTGATCATGGGCGGGGCGAGCGATCCGGACTATGCCGCAAGCGCCGCCTACGAGGCGAAGCTGCCGATCTATTTCACCCATGGCGAGGCGGACAAGGTCTATGCCGCGAAGGACCAGGTGGCGCTCTTCCGCAGGCTCCTGAAGGCAGGCGTGCCGACGCAGTTCGTGCTGTTCCGCACCGGGTCGCACGGAACGCCGGTCAGGATGACGGACTGGCGCGAGACGCTGAACTGGATCCTGGCGCGCTGACGCACCGCCGGCGTCGGTGACACGAATGTAACCCCGGGCGTCCGCGCGCCCTTACAATGACCGCGTCCGTCTGCTACGGGCTTGGCAGGCAACCAATTCTTCAGGAGGCAAGATGACACCGGATGTGACCCCGCTCGTGGCCGGCAACTGGAAGATGAACGGCACCCGCGATTCGCTGAACGAGATCAAGGCGATGGCCGATGGCGTGAAGGGGCCGCTCTCGGAGAAGGTCGAGGCGCTGATCTGCCCGCCGGTGACGCTGCTCTATGTCTCCACGGCACTCTGCGACGACAGCCCGCTGCTGATCGGCGCACAGGACTGCCACGAGAAGGTGTCCGGCGCCCACACCGGCGACGTCTCCGCCGCGATGATCGCCGACTGCTTCGGCACCCATGTCATCGTCGGCCATTCCGAGCGTCGCACCGATCACGGCGACACCGACCAGCTGGTGCGCGCCAAGGCGGAGGCGGCGCACGCGGCGGATCTCGTCGCCATCGTCTGCATCGGCGAGACGGAAAGCGAGCGCAAGGAGGGCCGGACGCTCGACGTGCTGAAGACGCAGCTTGCCGGATCGGTTCCCGACGCCGCGACGGCGGAAAACACCGTGATCGCCTACGAGCCGGTCTGGGCGATCGGCACCGGGCTCACGCCGACGGTGGCCGACGTCGCCGAGGCGCACGCCTTCATGCGCGGAGAGCTGAAGGCGCGCTTCGGCGGGGAGGGGGCGAAGATGCGCATCCTCTATGGCGGTTCGGTCAAGCCGGCCAACGCGAAGGAACTGATGGCGGTGGATAACGTCGACGGCGCGCTCGTCGGCGGTGCCAGCTTGAAATCGGCCGATTTCCTCGCCATCTACCGCGCTTACGAAGAACTGGTGGCCTGACGCCGGGTTTGCGGCGAAGGGTCTTCCCGCGAACGATGAATGGCCCTAAGGGCTTGGAATGGCCGGCGGCTTGGTATAAGGAGCCGCCAATCTCCTCTTTTTTGCCTTCGGGCAGGGTTTCAAAATGCAGACCGTATTGCTTGTCATCTATCTCATGGTCGTGGTCGCGCTGATCGGCATCGTGCTGATCCAGCGGTCCGAAGGCGGCGGCCTCGGCATCGGCGGCGGTTCCGGCTTCATGTCGGCGCGGGGTGCGGCCAATGCCCTGACCCGGACGACGGCGATCCTGGCGACGCTGTTCTTCGCGCTGGCGCTCGCCATGGGCATCCTGTCGCGCTACGAGACGCAGCCGACCGACATTCTCGACCGGATCCCCGGTACGACCGGTACCGGCAACGGCGTGCTGGATTCGCTCGGCGGCGAGGCGACGCCCTCGACCGGCCAGCCGGCACCGGCACCGGCAGCGCCCGCCGCTCCCGCAGCGCCGGCCAATGGCGCCGTCCCGACCGATGGCGGCACGGCGCCCGCGACCGGTGCGGCTCCGGCGACGGGCGGGGCGACCGCTCCGACGGCACCTGCCCCGAACACGGGCGTGCCCACGGGCCAATAAGCGGCAGCAGCGACGTGAACCGGCCGGCAGGCGACAAGCCCGCCGGCCTTCTTCTTGTGTGAACCAGTGACATCCTCCACGGAAAGTTGGCCGCGCGGGCAATTTTTCGGTGGCGGAATCGTTTTTGAAAAGGTATCCGGTGACTCCCATGGCGCGATATGTATTCATCACTGGCGGCGTGGTTTCTTCCCTCGGAAAAGGAATTGCGGCTGCTGCTCTCGGAGCGTTGCTGCAGGCCCGTGGCTACCGGGTCAGGCTGCGCAAGCTGGACCCCTACCTCAACGTCGATCCGGGCACGATGAGCCCGACGCAGCACGGCGAGGTGTTCGTCACCGACGACGGCGCGGAAACGGACCTCGACCTCGGCCACTACGAGCGCTTCACCGGGCGCTCGGCGACCAAGACCGACAACATCACCACCGGCCGGATCTACAAGAACATCATCGACAAGGAACGGCGCGGCGACTATCTCGGCGCCACCGTCCAGGTGATCCCGCACGTCACCAACGAGATCAAGAATTTCGTCATTGAAGGCAACGACGACTACGATTTCGTCATCTGCGAGATCGGCGGCACGGTCGGCGACATCGAGGCGATGCCGTTCATGGAGGCGATCCGCCAGCTCGGAAACGACCTGCCGCGCGGCACCGCCGTCTACGTCCACCTGACGCTGATGCCCTATATCCCGGCAGCGGGCGAGCTGAAGACCAAGCCGACGCAGCATTCGGTGAAGGAACTGCAGGCGCTCGGCATCCATCCGGACATCCTGCTGGTGCGCGCCGATCGCGAGATCCCGGAAGCCGAGCGCAAGAAGCTGTCGCTGTTCTGCAACGTGCGCCCTTCGGCCGTCATCCAGGCGCTCGACGTCGCCTCGATCTACGACGTGCCGCTCGCCTACCATAAGGAAGGCCTCGACGACGAGGTGCTGGCCGCCTTCGGCATCGAGCCGGCGCCGAAGCCGCGCCTGGAGGCCTGGCAGACCGTTTCCGACCGGATCAAGACGCCGGAAGGCGAGGTGACGATCGCGATCGTCGGCAAGTACACCGGCCTGAAGGACGCCTACAAGTCGCTGATCGAGGCGCTGCATCACGGCGGCATCGCCAACCACGTCAAGGTCAAGCTCGACTGGATCGAATCGGAAGTCTTCGAGAAGGAAGACCCCGCACCCTACCTGGAAAAGGTGCACGGCATCCTCGTGCCCGGCGGCTTCGGCGAGCGCGGCTCTGAGGGCAAGATCCGCGCGGCGAAGTTCGCGCGCGAGCGCAAGGTGCCCTATTTCGGCATCTGCTTCGGCATGCAGATGGCGGTCGTGGAAGCCGCCCGCAATCTCGCCGGCATCGAACACGCCTCGTCGACCGAATTCGGCAAGACCGGGGAGCCGGTGGTCGGCCTGATGACCGAATGGGTCAAGGGCAACGAGTTGCAGAAGCGCACCGCGTCCGGCGACCTCGGCGGCACGATGCGGCTCGGCGCCTATCGCGCGGCGTTGAAGTCGGGCACCAAGATCGCCGACATCTACGGGGCCAACGACATTTCGGAGCGCCACCGCCACCGCTACGAGGTGAACGTCGATTACAAGGACCGGCTCGAGAGCTGCGGCCTCGTCTTCTCCGGCATGTCGCCGGACGGCGTGCTGCCGGAGACGGTCGAATATCCCGACCACCCCTGGTTCATCGGCGTGCAGTATCACCCCGAACTGAAGAGCCGCCCGCTCGACCCGCACCCGCTGTTCGCCAGCTTCATCGAGGCGGCGCTGGAGCAGTCGCGGCTGGTGTGAGGCGGCGTATCGCAGACGATTCGAAAGGCCCGGTCGCAAGCGCCGGGCCTTTTGTCATGTGCGGTTACGGGATCCCGTGTCTTCCAGACTCACGGGAAGCGATCGTTCAGAACCGGGCCTTGACGGTTGCCAGGAGCGTGCGGCCCGGGGCGGGAATGCCGTAGGCCATCTCAATATCGGCATTGAAGATGTTCTGTGCGAGAAGACCGAGTTCCAGTTCGCCGCTGGGCGATTTCCAGGTCACGGCGGCGTCAGTCGTGGAATAGGGTTCGAGATCGAGGACGAGCCGATCGCCGGAGTCGGAGAAGCTTTGTGCGCCGACCCGCGAACCGACGAAGGTTTGCGCGACCGTGGTCTGGATGCGCGAGGGGTGGACGTAGGTCAGACCGATGCGGCCGACATAGTCCGGGACGAGCGGGATATCCTCGTCGAACCCCAGAAACGATGTGGTATCTCGGCTCTGGTTCCATGTGAACGCGCCAAAGAGCCCGAGCCCGCCGCCGACCCAGTAGTTGGTGCTCAGGTGGAGGCGATCGAGGTTGCCGGACCAGGTGTCGTAGCTGCCCTGAAAATCAGGCACGTCGAGGGTGAGACCGGCGAAGCGCTGGTGCTGGTATTCGACAGCAGTGAAGAAGCGCTCGTTCCATTCCGCATCCCAGCGCACGGCCGCCGTTTGCATTTGGCCACCCAGAAATAGCGGCAGTTCGAGCGGCGTGAGGCCGACCATCGAGATGGGGGAAAGCGTGTAGCTGCTGCCGAGCTGGGTGTCCTGCCGGAAGTAGGCGCGAAGCCAGTGATCTTGAACGGGCGCCCAGGCAACGCCGAACCGCGGATCGGCGCGTCCCCATTCGCTGTCGGGGTCTTCGTCGAACCAGTTGAGGTAGAGGCCTGCCTGCGTCTGGAGGTTCTTCGAAAAGTCGTAGGTCGCGTCGATGTAGGTGCGCCCCGAGGCACTGTTTCCCGTCAGGCCGAATTGATCGACGACAGCGCCGGTGTCGATCTCGACATACTGTACGTGCTGGTCGTAGCGCGAGGTGACGGCTTCCACACCATAGCGAAGCGTCAGGGCGTCAAAGCCGAGCAGATGGCTGATCCCGAATGCCGTATCCTGGCTGTCATCGTCCAGATTGAAAAGGAACGGCCCGAAATCCAGTTCCTGCTTCGTGTTGCCACGGAACGCCGTATGGGCGGCAAACGCCTGGAGGACACTCCGGTCACCCAGTGTATGGCTCCAGGCCGCACCGATCGTCTGGCGGCGATTGTCGTTTTCATCCAGAAGCGTCGGCAGCCAGACCTGACCGGGATAACCGCGATCGACGCCGATCGTGTCACCGAACAGAACGATGCTGTCGGCAAGCGCGGGGCGCATGCCGATCTGAAAGGTGGCCCCCTCCAGATCAAGGGTGTCGTTGTCGCGTTCGCTGTTCGGGCGGGATATTTCGCCCTGCAGATAGTAGCTGACCGGCAGGCCGGCATAGCTTGTGCCCTGGACAAGAACATTGCCGTTCCAGCCCGGGCTGCCCGTCTCCCAGCCCAGGCCTCCTCCGATCGCCGCCTCGAAGAAGCTGCGCCGCTCGATGGAGTTGCGCTTCTGCTCGGATGCGATGGCCAATGGATCGAGCAGCAGGCCCTGCAACTCCGCCGACCGGTCGCTGCTGCCGCCCTGGATATGCTGCACGCCGTTTAGCGGCTCGCCCACGAAGGGGCTCAGCCGACCGTTGCTCGCCTCGTCGAGATAGGTGGTCGCCATGAACGGATCGGCGCCACGATCGGCATAGTATCGGCCCCAGTCGTCGAGACCCAGATTCTCCAGGGTGACGCCCAGGAAGGAGGATGCCTGGCGATTGGCGTCGTAGCCGGTGTAGAAGCCGCCGCGGTCCATCCGCCGACGCAGGGCCTCGCGGGCCTCGACGATCGCCTCGTCTGCGCGATACTGGTCGAGCGCGATCCCGGAGCGGATCAGCGGAATGGAGGGGTTGTCGGGGTCGAAGCGATCGGCATTGTCGAGCGCCTGGGCGGCGCCTGTCTCCGAACCCAACTGATAGGAGGCGATCGCCTCGCCGATCAGCGCATCGCCGTAGGTCGGATTGACGGCCGAGGCCTGCAGCAGGACCTGCTCGCCCTCCTCGGTCCTCCCCATCCGCAGCAGGTACCGGCCCTTCGCGGCCAGTACGGCGTAGGAGGTTGCATCCAGTTTTTCGGCCATGTCGATCTGCCGCTTCGCCGCCGCCAGTTGGTCGTTGTCCATGAGGAAACGGGCATAATTGGCGTGCAGCGCGGCATTTTCCGGATTGAGGGCAATTGCCGTGGCATAGGCGTCGTTCGCCTCGATCGGCGCATTGCGGTCGTGATAGACGATGCCCAGCTCGTTCCAGGCCACATCGTCGCCGGGGGCAACGCGCACCGCCTGCCGCAGGTCGGCAAGGGCGCCGTCGAGATCGCTGGAGACGGCGGCGCGGAAGCGGGCGCTCATCAGCAGATAGGTCGGATCATCGGGATCGAGCAGGCGGGCTCGCTCGAGCGTTTCGCGCACCTCGTCGCGACGATCCAGCTCGAAGGCGAAGGACGCACGCATGGCGGGAAGGCGGGCGTCGTCGGGAAACCGCTGTTCCGCCTGTCGCAGGACGTCGATGGCAGCGGCAGCCCCGTAGGCATGGGCGACGAGCGTTGCGTGGGCAAGAGCCGCCGTCGGGTCGGAGACGGGGTCTGCGGGAGGAGCAACATTCGCCGCGGGATCGGCGAGGGCCGCCGCGAACCAGCGGCCGTAGGCCGCCGTTGCCCGACGGTCGGCGGGCAGCGTTGGGATCGCCTGCGCGAACAGCCGTTCCGCCTCGCGATAGCGCGTCTCCTGGCCGGCGATCATGGCCTCGACCAGCCATGCCCGCGCCTCCAGCGGCGGAGCCAGCGGCCGGCGCAAACGGGACAGGGCTTCACGGGCTTTTTGGCGGCCATCGATGGTCAGCGCCGTTTCGGCCAGCGAGAGCCAGTCCGCGTCGGATCTCACGGCCTCCGAGAGCGCGAGAACGCGGGCGTGCTCGCCGCGCATCGCCGGCCCGCCCAGCGTGCTTGCGGGCAGGCTGGAGAAGACGTCGCGCAGTTCGCCATAGAGCAGGATCTGCTCGCGCTCCTGCAGGTCGACGAGGGTGTATTTGTTCGGTGCCTGCCCGATCGCAGCGACGGCGCCTTCGCCGGGATTGACGACCACCGACCCTTGCGGGTTGGAAAGCGTGACGCTGCCCTCCAGCACTGAAAGCGTCGTTCGGTCTCCGTCGACGCGCAGGGTCCAGTCGGTACCGCGGATGGCCGCCGCGGCGGCGGCCGTGTTCACGATGAGCCCGTTGCCACCGCGGCGGGCGCGAGCCCAGATGGAGCCGCCCTGCAGCTCCACTTCGCTGTCGGCATCGGTCTCGATGCGGCGGACCACCAGCGTGGTGTTGCGCCCCATGCGCATCTGGGTGCTGTCGGAAAACAGGATGGCCAGCGTGCCGCTGGCATTGGTGCGTAAGGTGTCGCCGGGAAGCAGGTCCTGGCTGACCTCGACCGGGCGCCATGGCGGCAGGTCGACGAAGCGCACCTCCTCGCCGGCCTTTCGCGCGATGACGGAGCCGACCGCTGTCGAGACGCGAGGATAGGGCTCGGCCAGGACGGGCGTGGCGGCGAGCGCCATCGCAAGTGCGGCGGCACCCGTTCGAAACCTGTTCTTCATGTCCCCGCGATATCCAAGCATGTGAGCGGGATATGCGGATGGTCGCTCGACGCTGTCAATGCGAAGGGTCGGGCGAGCCACCGCCTACGCGCATAAGTTACATCATTGTGGCCTGCTGGACACGGCTGCCTCTACCGGAGCCCTGAGGCCGCGCACGAGGTTTCGCCCACGCCGCAGGGCGGTGAGGGCGGTACCTGCCGCGACGACCCAGAGCGCGGCTTCGACGATCGCCAGCTGCCACTGCCACGCCACGGCGATCGCCGCCAGGACCGCTGCTGCCGTCATCACCGCCATGCGGTGCTGCTTCGCCATCGGGCCGGAGAAGTCGGCGGGGGCGCCGTTGGCACGTCCGAGCTCACGGACATAGGCGGTGAGCACCGCGAAGGCGGCGGCAGACCAGCCGAGCGCCGGGCTGTCGATGCCGTATCCGGCGCCGGCGAGGATCAGGATGTCGGCGATGCGGTCGGGAAACTCGTTCCAGAAGGGGCCGTCTGCTTCCGCCTTGCCGCCCTCGACGGCGACCATGCCGTCGAAGAGGTTGCAGAGCAGGCGCAACTGGCAGAAGAGGGCCGCGGCGAGGAACAGCAGGGCGGCGGGCAGGCCCGCCCGGCTGCCGGCGAGCCAGAAGCAGGCGCTGGCGGCGGCAGCGGCGACCATGCTCGCCTGCGAGATGCGGTTCGGGGTGATCGCGCGGGCGGCGAGCCAGCGGGCGATCGATCGTGCCCAGCGGGTGTCGCGGCTGGACAAAGGCCTGCGGTCGCCGGTTCCGGCGCCTCCGCTGCTGGGGTCTCCGCTGGCGGTCATGGGGCGTGCTGCTCCTTCCGGTAGAGCGCGAGGTTGTAGAGGGCGGCATAGCTCGACGAGACGAGCAGCGGCAGGGCGACCGTTCCCGCGATTTCCGGCGTGCCGGCGAGCGCGTGGATCGCCACCAGCAACATCGCCGAGCAGGCGATGGCGATCGCGGGCGGGGCCCACAGGGCCGAGGCACCCCGGAACCTTCGGGCCAGCCGTTCGACCGCCGACTTGAGGAAAAGCGTGAGCAGCGCCGAAAGCGTGCCCTGGACGGCGGCGGCGGCCAGCATGCGGGCAGGGCTGTGGCCGCGATTGGCAAGAAGCGCCCATCCGCCCATGGCGAGGAACGCCACCGCCATGTGGAAGCTCGTCCTGCCCGCCATCCGGCGGATTGCGGCGTGCGCGCCGAGGCTCATGTCAGCGACCAGCCGTAGCGGACGATGTGGAAGAAGATCGGCGCCGAGAAGATCACCGAATCGAGCCGGTCGAGCAGGCCGCCATGGCCCTCGACGATGTGGCCCCAGTCCTTGACGCCACGGTCGCGCTTGATCGCCGACATGACGAGGCCGCCGAAGAAGCCCATCAGCGTGATGACGAGCGCGAGAAGCCCGGCCTGTAGCGGCGTGAACGGGGTGATCCACCAGAGCGCGGCGCCGATCAGCGTGGCGCTGGCGACGCCGCCGACGAAGCCCTCCACTGTCTTGGAGGGGGACAGGCGCGGGGCGATCCTGGTCCGGCCGAACAGCTTGCCCCAGACATATTGCAGCACGTCGCTCATCTGCACGACGATAACGAGGAAGGCGATCAGCAGCACATTGCGTCCCTCGTAGCCGGGGATCTGCAGCGTCAGCAGCGCCGGCACGTGCGAGATGCAGAAGACGCAGATCATCAGCGCCCACTGCACTTCGGCGACGCGGTCGAGGAAGCGTTCCGTGTCGCCGCGCAGCACCGACGCGATCGGCATCAGCAGGAAGGCATAGACGGGGATGAAGATCGCATAGAGGCCATACCAGTCCGTGGCGACGAGATAGTACTGGACGGGGAGCACGACGAAGAACGCGGCTGCGAGCGCCCAGTGGTCGGCGCGGCGGGTGTGCGTCAGGGTGACGAATTCACGGAGCGCTGCGAACGAGCAGAAGGCGAAGAGCACGATCACGCCGGCGCGGCCGGCGAGAAAGGCGATCCCGATCAGCGCCACCATCACCCACCAGGCGTTGATGCGGGCGTTCAGGTTCTCGATCGCCGCGTTGCTGCGATCGGGCGACAGGCGTCGTTGCAGGATCTGGCCGATGGCGGTCGCGACGACCAGGAAGGCGCCGATGGCGAGCACCAGGGTGAGGAGATCGGAGCGGGCCTCGGTCATGCGGCGGTGTCCGTGTGCGGCGATAGCGAGAGGAGGGCCAGGCGGGCGCGGTCGAGGAAAGCCTGCTTCTGCTCGTCCTCCCGCAGGCGCAGGGGTTCGCCGAAGGTCACGGTGCAGATCAGCGGGATCGGCACGAACTCGCCCTTGGGCATAACGCGGTTGAGGTTGCTGATCCAGACCGGAACGAGCTCGACATCCGGGCGCAGCTTCGCCAGGTGGTAGAGCCCGCTCTTGAACGGCAGTAGCGGGTCGTCGGTCTGGTTGCGGGTGCCCTCGGGAAAGAGGATCAGCGAGGCGCCCTCGTCGAGCGTGCCGGCCATGCGGGCGACCGGATCCTCGCTGCGGGTCTCCTGCTGGCGTTCGATCAGCACCGCGTTGAAGACGTGGCTGCCGATGAAGCGGGTGAGCGGTGACTTCAGCCAGTATTCCGCACCGGCCACCGGCCGCGTTCTGCTGCGCGCGCGCGGCGGCAGGACGGTCCAGATCAGGATGAAATCGCCATGGCTGCTGTGGTTGGCGTAGTAGACGTGCTGGCGCCGTGGCGGGCCGTCGGGCGACCAGTGGGCGCGGACCGCCGTGACGGCGCGGGCGAACAGGACGATCAGCGTGGCGACCGGGCCTGCGGCCCAGCGTCGGCTGCGACTGCGCGCGTCGGCGGATATCTCGTCAGGGGAAGCCACGTCCGTGCCCGTCGCCGTTCTTCATTGTGTCAGGGCCTCGAGACCCGGGATCGGGCCAAGGCCTGTCGCTCTCACGTTTGAAGCGGCCGGATTATTCCGGCGAAATCGCCCGCCGGTCGATCACGGCCGGCGGGCGACGTGGAAACGGCCTTGCCGGCGGAGGACGTCATGTCCCCCACCGGCAATCCGGCTGGCTTCACTCAGCCGGCGGCAACTCGCTGACATCCATCGTCTGCAGCCTGTCGCCGATTGGGGATGTGTCACCCGGCGCGGCCCGGCCGCGCAGGGAATTCTCCGAGATATCGATGATCGGCTGCGATGCCCCGGTCCGGGACACCGACAGCACGGATTCGAGATCGCCGTCCTGGTGGCGAGGCGCGGGGACGGCGCCAGCCCGGTCGCCGCGGGCGGCCTCCAGCTGCCCCGTCAGGATCGCCCGGTCGGTGCGAAGCTGCCGGATCTCCGACTTGGCGATCTCCAGGCTCGTCCGCAGCTGGCTGATCTCGTGGCGATCGGATTCCGCGCGCGTCTCCATGTCCCGGCGCGCTTCCTCCCAGTCGCGATCGCGCTGGTTGCGCACGCCTTCGTATTCGCGCAGCTTCAGCACGAGTTCGCTGTGCTGCATGGCCAGTTCGCGGCGCGCATTCTCGCTCTCGCCGCCGGCTGCACGGGCGCGGGCAAGCTCGTCGGCGAGCCGTTCGGCGCGCGCGGTCGTTGACTGCATCTCGCTCTTCAGGCGCTTCAGTTCCGCGCGGGTCGTGCGCAGTTCCTCGTCGGTCATGCGGTTGCGGCCATTGGCCGTCGCCAGCAGCTTCTCCGCCAGCTCGGCCTTGGAGCCGATCGCCTCCTGGCGCGTGTTCATATGGGCGATCTGCAGCGCGGTCGCGTTCTGGACGCCCTCCAGTTCCTCCTCGAGGTTGCGGTTCTTCTCCTCCAGGACGGTGATCTCCTGGCGCAGGCCGGCAACGCTCGCCTGCAGGCTGCGGACGAGGGTCTCCTGCTGGGTCAGCGTGTTCTTCAGCTGGCTCTTTTCCTCGTTGAGGCGGGTCATCTCGCGCGCCTGGGCGGCGGTCTCCCGGCGCGAGGTCTCGATCAGCAACTGATGGGCCGTCGATTCGACGTCGAACTTCTCCCGCAGCGCGGCGAGTTCGCGGCTGCGAACCTCGAGCTCCTTCTGCGTGCGCTTCATCAGCGCGTTCGCCTCGTCGAACTGGCTGCTCCTGTCGGACATCTCGCGTTCGGCGTCGGCCAGACGCATTTCCACGATCGAGAGCTCCTCGCAGGTCACCCCGTGCAGCGCCTGGAGCTTGACGAACTCCTGCCTTATCGCGTCGATCTCGACACGCAACTGGGCGTTGTTCGCGCGCACTTCCTTGTTGTCGGACGTGAGCCGGCTGTTGTCCTGCTCGAACCGCTTGCGCGCACCGGTCTCGTGTTCCAGGAGCGAGCCGAGGCGGTTGCATTCCGACCGCAGCCCGCCGACTTCCGACAACAGGCGCGCATGGCCGGTGACCAGCGTCGATACGCGGTCCTGCACCAGGGCGAGGGTGGAGACGAGTTCTTCGGAGGACTGCTTGCTTTCCTCGAGCGCCAGGCCGAACGCCTCGAAGTCGAGCGGATCGGCCGACACTGCGGGCACGGACGGATCGGCGGACGGCGTTGCGGGACCGCTTGTCGCAAGCCCGTCCGGGACGTAGCCGGATCCCGGACGGTTCGCATGGATGCGATTGTCCTCACTGCGACGAAAAAGGTTCATGACCATCCCTCAGCCCCCGGGCGACGTCAAAATATCCGGCAATCCGCCACCCGCCCCAAGGGTCACGCATTGCGCATTTGCTTCCGTATTCCAGCCTGTTCGCACAGTCAGCCCACTGCCTGTCCGTTGGCGAGCAGAAAAGACGCTCGCGGTAAAATTGTCAAAACGGGACAGCGTGCCGATCAGGGCAACTGCGCGTAATCAACAGCTTTTTTCGGCCGTTGAAGCCGTTCTGGAACCTGCCGTTAGGGTAGTTTAGCGGTTGCTTTTTCGCGCCGGGGTACGCCTGTGCGCGCCGCCCTTGCAATACGGTCCCAAAAAGGGCAAAGCACGGCCCATGGATGAGCCCGGATCACCTTCATGAGTGCGAAGCCCAGGACAGCGCGTCCGATCGATCACCTGGTCCTGCCGGTCTGCGAGATCGCAACGGCGCGGGCGCGGCTGACCCTGCTGGGGTTCACCGTCGCCCCCGATGCGCGCCATCCCTTCGGGACCGAGAACTGCTGCGTGTTCCTCGGCGACGGCAGCTACCTGGAACCGCTCGGGATAGCCAACCGGGAAGAATGCGAGGCGGCAACTAGGGCCGGCAACGTCTTCGTTTCCCGCGACCAGGCCTTCCGCTTCCGCCGCGGCGACGACGGCTTTTCGGCCATCGCCATGGCGACCGGCGATGCGCACGAGGACGACGCCCGCTATCGGGCAGAGGGCCTTTCGGGCGGGGAGATGCTGGCGTTTTCAAGAGACATGCTTCTGCCGGACGGCAGCAGCGCCACCGGCAGCTTCCGGCTCGCCTTCGCAGCCGACCTGCGCTCGCCCGATTTCTTCTTCTTCTCCTCGCAGCGGGTCGTGGCCCTTCCGTCGGATCGCGCGACGCTCGAGGCGCATGCCAATGGCGCCGTGGCGCTTTCGGAGGTCGTGCTGTCGGAGCAGAACCCGACCGATTTCCAGTATCTCCTGCAGGCTGCGGCCGATGAACGCGCGGTCGAGGCGCATTCATTCGGCATGAGCGTGGATACGCCGCGCGGTCGCATCAGCGTGCTCAATTTCGCCGGGATGCGGGGCTTCTATGGCGTCGAGCCTGCGTCGGCCGATCGCGGCCTGAAGGGAGAGGCCGTCGTGTTCCGGGTGAAGGACCTCGGCCATTGCCGCCGCCACCTGGAGGGCAACGGCATCGAATTCGTGGAACGCGGCGGGCGCCTGATCGTCCCGGCCGCACCGGGGCAGGGTGCCCTTTTCGTCTTTGGAGAATGACATGGAAACCAATGCAGTCGTCACCGCCGGGGAAGGCAAGGGCAAGGTCACGTTCTCGCAGAAGGAGCGGCTGACGCTGATCGCCGGCCCCTGCCAGATGGAGACGCGCGACCATGCCTTCATGATCGCCGGCACGCTGAAGGAACTGTGCGACAAGCTCGGCATCGGGCTGGTCTACAAGTCGTCCTACGACAAGGCCAACCGCACTTCGCTGTCGGGCAAGCGCGGCATCGGCCTGGAGAAGTCGATGGAGGTCTTTGCCGACCTGAAGAAGGAGTTCGGCTTTCCGGTCCTGACCGACATCCACACCGAGGAACAGTGCGCGCTGGTGGCACCGACCGTGGACGTCCTGCAGATCCCGGCCTTCCTGTCACGCCAGACGGACCTGCTCGTCGCCGCCGCCAAGACCGGGCGCGTCATCAACGTCAAGAAGGGACAGTTCCTGGCGCCCTGGGACATGAAGAACGTGCTGGCGAAGTTCACCGCCAGCGGCAACCCGAACGTACTTCTGTGCGAGCGCGGCGCCTCGTTCGGCTACAACACGCTCGTCTCCGACATGCGCTCGCTGCCGATCATGGCCTCGCTCGGCGCGCCGGTCGTCTTTGACGCCACCCACTCCGTGCAGCAGCCGGGCGGGCAGGGCGGCTCCTCCGGCGGCCAGCGCGAGTTCGTCGAGACGCTGGCGCGGGCGGCGGTCGCCGTCGGCGTCGCCGGCGTCTTCATCGAGACGCACGAGGATCCGGACAATGCGCCTTCCGACGGGCCGAACATGGTGCCGCTGAAGGACATGCCCCGGCTTCTGGAAAAGCTGCTCGCCTTCGACGCCGTCGCCAAGGGTTGAGCGGCGCCGTGGCATTGCCATCACGATGGTGTCACAAGGCTCGGCTAGCCGGAGACGGCGCGCTTGCAATTCCGTCCGCTTCGATTAAGAGCTTTTAATCGATTAGATCATCGCTGACCCGCTTAAGACAGGGAAGAGTACCATGACCGCTATCATCGACATCACCGGCCGCGAGATCCTCGACAGCCGCGGCAATCCCACCGTCGAGGTGGACGTCCATCTCGAGGACGGCAGCTTCGGCCGCGCCGCGGTTCCCTCGGGCGCCTCGACCGGTGCGCATGAAGCGGTCGAACTGCGCGACGGCGGTACCCGCTATCTCGGCAAGGGCGTCGAGCGCGCCGTCGAGGCGGTGAACGGCGAGATCTTCGAGGCGATCGGCGGAATGGAGGCCGAAAACCAGATCGAGATCGACCAGACGATGATCGAGCTCGACGGCGCGCCGAACAAGGCCCGCCTCGGCGCCAACGCCATCCTCGGCGTCTCGCTCGCCGTCGCCAAGGCGGCTGCGGCTGCCGCCGGCCTGCCGCTCTACCGCTATGTCGGCGGCCCGAACGCCCGCGTCCTGCCGGTGCCGATGATGAATATCATCAACGGCGGCGCGCATGCCGACAATCCGATCGACTTCCAGGAGTTCATGATCGTGCCGGTCGGCGCCGACACCATTCGTGACGCCGTGCGCATGGGTTCGGAAGTCTTCCACACGCTGAAGAAGCAGCTCGCCGCCGACGGCCACAACACCAATGTCGGCGACGAGGGCGGCTTCGCGCCCGGCCTCGCATCCGCGCCGGCCGCGCTCGACTTCATCATGAAGTCGATCGAGAAGGCCGGCTACAAGCCGGGCGACGACATGTTCATCGCGCTCGATTGCGCCTCGACCGAGTTCTTCAAGGACGGCAAGTACGTGCTGGAAGGCGAGGGCCGCACGCTGGAGCCGGGCGCCATGGCCGAATATCTCGCCGAACTGACCGCCAAGTACCCGATCTTCTCGATCGAGGACGGCATGGCCGAGGACGACTGGGACGGCTGGAAGCTCCTGACCGACAAGATCGGCTCCAAGGTGCAGCTCGTCGGCGACGACCTGTTCGTCACCAATTCCGCCCGCCTGCGCGACGGCATCAAGATGGGCGTCGCCAACTCGATCCTCGTCAAGGTCAACCAGATCGGTTCGCTGTCGGAGACGCTCGACGCCGTCGAGACCGCGCACAAGGCGAGCTACAGCGCGGTGATGTCGCACCGCTCGGGCGAGACCGAGGATTCCACGATCTCCGATCTCGCGGTCGCCACCAACTGCGGCCAGATCAAGACCGGCTCGCTGGCGCGCTCGGACCGTACCGCGAAGTACAACCAGCTGATCCGCATCGAGGAGCAGCTCGGCCTGCAGGCGCGATACGCCGGCCGGTCGATCCTGCGCGGCTGAGACGCCGACCCTTGCGGGTGAGGCGCTTGCCTTCACCCTGGCCCTCTCCCCGCAGGCGGGGAGAGGGGATGCGGCCCGAGCCGCGACCTTCCCTCTTCTCCATCGTTCGGGTCATGCCTCTGTCCGCCATCTCGCGCCTTGAGCAGGCAACGGAGCGGGCGCCGCATTGCCACATTGCCACATTGTCCCCTCGGCCCGCTTGCGGGGAGAAGGTGCCCGGCAGGGCGGATGAGGGGCGAATGCTCCGGCAGGCAGGCCGTCTCCCAATTCCCACATGGTCAACGCTCGGTTAACCGATCGCGGCTAGAGTGGTCCCGTACTGCGTATCGGGACCTTTCCATGTGGACCAAGCATCACAAGAAGCGCCGGCTCGGCCGTTTCATCGTTCCGGCGATCACCATCGCCTTTCTGTCCTATTTCAGCTATCATTCCGTCCACGGCGACTTCGGCCTGCGGGCGATGGAGAAGTTCGAGCGCACGCGCGTGACCCGGCAGGCGAAGCTCGACGTGCTCATCGAGGAGCGGAAGCGGCTGGAGCGCGAGGTGTCGCTGATGAGCGACGGGTCGCTGGAACGGGACATGCTGGACGAGAAGGCGCGCTTCGCGCTGAACATGTCGAGAGCCGACGAGATCGTGATTTTTCACTGATCGAGGCGATTAACCGAAAATGGGTTAATTTTAAATAATTGAATAATTTCAATTATTTAGCACGAATGCGAGCCATGCATTTATGGCATTGCTGAGGTCGCTTTCTTCCCCTATGTTGCCGCCAAAGGCAGAAACTCGGGGAGGATTGTATGGCTCCGCGCAAGACCGCGACCGTATCGAGCCGCAAATCAGCGGCAAAGCCTGTCAAGAAAGACTTCAACGGCGGCACCATCGTCGAATTTTCCAAGGACCAGGATCTGAATGCCTACCGCGAAATGCTGCTGATCCGGCGTTTCGAGGAGAAGGCCGGCCAGCTCTACGGCATGGGCTTCATCGGCGGCTTCTGTCACCTCTACATCGGCCAGGAGGCGGTCGTCGTCGGCATGCAGATGGCGCTGAAGGAAGGCGACCAGGTCATCACCGGCTATCGTGACCACGGCCACATGCTGGCCTGCGGCATGAGTGCGCGCGGCGTGATGGCGGAACTGACCGGACGCCGCGGCGGCCTTTCCAAGGGCAAGGGCGGCTCCATGCACATGTTCTCCAAGGAGAAGCACTTCTACGGCGGCCACGGCATCGTCGGCGCGCAGGTCTCGCTCGGCACCGGGCTCGCCTTCGCCAACCGCTACCGTGGCAACGACAACGTCTCGCTCGCCTATTTCGGCGACGGCGCGGCCAACCAGGGGCAGGTCTACGAGAGCTTCAACATGGCGGCGCTGTGGAAGCTGCCGGTCATCTACATCATCGAGAACAACCGCTACGCCATGGGCACCGCCGTCTCGCGCGCCTCGGCGCAGACCGACTTCTCCCAGCGCGGCGCCTCCTTCAACATCCCCGGCTACCAGGTCGACGGCATGGACGTGCGCGCCGTCAAGGCTGCAGCCGACGAGGCTGTCGCGCATTGCCGTTCGGGCAAGGGGCCGATCATCCTCGAGATGCTCACCTATCGCTACCGCGGTCACTCCATGTCGGACCCGGCGAAGTACCGCTCCAAGGACGAAGTGCAGAAGATGCGCTCCGAGCACGATCCGATCGAGCAGGTCCGCGCCCGCCTTCTGGAGAAGAAGTGGGCCTCCGAGGACGAGTTGAAGCAGATCGACAAGGACGTCCGCGACGTCGTCGCCGATTCCGCCGATTTTGCCCAGTCCGATCCGGAGCCGGACGTATCCGAGCTCTACACCGACATTCTGATCTGATCCGGGCGGAGGAAACACCATGCCAATCGATATTCTCATGCCCGCCCTGTCGCCGACGATGGAAGAGGGCACGCTGTCCAAGTGGCTCAAGAACGAGGGCGACAGCGTCAAGGCCGGCGACGTGATCGCCGAGATCGAAACCGACAAGGCGACGATGGAAGTGGAAGCCGTCGACGAGGGCACGATCGCCAAGATCGTCGTGCCGGCCGGTACGGAGAACGTGAAGGTCAACACGCTGATCGCGCTGCTCGCCGAGGAAGGCGAGGACGTGGACCAGCTCGGCAAGGGCGTCGGCGAGGACGAGGTCGATGCCGGCCCGAAGGGTGCCGAGGTCGAGGCGCCGAAGCCGGCGCCGGCCGCCGCGGCTGCTGCCCCCGTTCCGGCTGCACCGAAGGTCGAAGTCGCCGCCGATCCGGACATTCCGGCCGGCACCGAGATGGTCTCGACCACCGTTCGCGAAGCGCTGCGCGACGCCATGGCCGAGGAGATGCGCCGCGACGGCGACGTCTTCGTCATGGGCGAGGAAGTGGCCGAGTACCAGGGCGCCTACAAGATCACGCAGGGGCTGCTGCAGGAATTCGGCGCCAACCGCGTCATCGATACGCCGATCACCGAGCACGGCTTTGCCGGCGTCGGAGTCGGTGCGGCGATGACCGGCCTGAAGCCGATCGTCGAGTTCATGACTTTCAACTTCGCCATGCAGGCGATCGACCAGATCATCAACTCCGCCGCCAAGACGCTCTACATGTCTGGCGGCCAGATGGGCGCGCCGATCGTCTTCCGCGGCCCGAACGGCGCTGCGGCCCGAGTCGCCGCCCAGCACTCGCAGTGCTACGCCGCCTGGTACAGCCACATCCCCGGCCTCAAGGTCGTGATGCCGTATACGGCCGCCGACGCCAAGGGTCTGCTGAAGGCTGCCATCCGCGACCCGAACCCGGTGATCTTCCTGGAAAACGAGATCCTCTACGGCCAGCACTTCGACGTGCCGAAGCTCGACGATTTCGTGCTGCCGATCGGCAAGGCGCGCATCCACAAGGCCGGCAAGGACGCGACCGTCGTCTCCTTCGGCATCGGCATGACCTATGCGACGAAGGCGGTGGCCGAACTCGAGAAGGACGGCATCGACGTCGAACTGATCGACCTGCGCACCATCCGCCCGATGGACCTGCCGACGATCATCGAATCGGTGAAGAAGACCGGGCGCCTCGTCACCGTCGAGGAAGGCTATCCGCAGAACTCCGTCGGTACCGAAATCGCCACCCGCGTCATGCAGCAGGCGTTCGACTATCTCGACGCGCCGATCCTGACGATCGCCGGCAAGGATGTGCCGATGCCCTACGCTGCCAACCTCGAGAAGCTCGCGCTTCCGAACGTCGGCGAGGTCGTCCAGGCGGTCAAGACCGTCTGCTACAAGTAACGGGAGGGCGCAGACATGCCGATCAACATCACCATGCCTGCCCTTTCGCCGACCATGGAGGAGGGCAATCTCTCCAAGTGGCTCGTGAAGGAAGGTGACACCGTCAAGTCCGGCGACGTGATCGCCGAGATCGAGACCGACAAGGCGACGATGGAAGTCGAGGCCGTTGACGAGGGCGTCGTCGCCAAGATCGTCGTTCCGGCCGGCACCGAGGGCGTGAAGGTCAACTCGCTGATCGCGGTTCTGGCCGCCGATGGCGAGGACGTGAAGGCGGCTGCGAGCGGTGCTGGCGGCGCTGCCCCGGCGCCGAAGGCGGAGGCGGCTCCGGCCGCAGCCCCCGCGCCCGCCGCAAAGACCGAGGCTGCATCGGCCCCGGCTCCGGCACCGTCGGCGGCGGCCGCGGCTGCTCCGGCAGCCAAGGCTGACGGCAACCGCACCTTCTCCTCGCCGCTGGCCCGCCGACTCGCGAAGGAAGCCGGGATCGACATTTCGGCCGTTGCCGGCTCCGGCCCGCACGGCCGCGTGGTCAAGGCCGACGTCGAGGCTGCCGTTTCCGGCGGTGGCGCGAAGAAGGCGGCAACGCCTGCTGCCGCCGCTGCTGCGCCTGCCGCACCGCTGGCGAAGGGTGTCTCCGACGATGCGGTCCTGAAGCTGTTCGAGGAAGGCTCCTACGAACTCGTGCCGCATGACGGCATGCGCAAGACGATCGCCCGCCGACTGGTGGAATCCAAGCAGACCGTGCCGCATTTCTACGTTTCGGTCGATTGCGAGCTCGATGCGCTGATGGCGCTGCGGGCGCAGCTGAATTCGGCCGCCCACGAGAAGGACGGCAAGCCGGCCTACAAGCTCTCGGTCAACGACATGGTCATCAAGGCCATGGCGCTGGCGCTGAGGGATGTGCCGGACGCCAACGTCTCCTGGACGGAACAGGCGATGGTCAAGCACAAGCATTCCGACGTCGGCGTCGCCGTCTCGATCCCCGGGGGCCTGATCACCCCGATCATCCGCCACGCGGAAACCAAGAGCCTGTCGGCCATCTCCAACGAGATGAAGGACCTCGGCAAGCGCGCCAAGGAACGCAAGCTGAAGCCGGAGGAATACCAGGGCGGCACGACCTCGGTCTCCAATATGGGCATGATGGGCGTGAAGAACTTCGCCGCCGTCATCAACCCGCCGCATGCGACGATCCTCGCGGTCGGCGCGGGCGAGCAGCGCGTCGTGGTCAAGAACAACGAGATGGTCATCGTCCAGGCGATGACGGTCACGCTGTCGACCGACCATCGCTGCGTCGACGGCGCGCTCGGGGCCGAACTGCTGCAGGCCTTCAAGCGCTACATCGAGAACCCGATCGGGATGCTCGTCTAACGGAGTGGTTCGGCCATGAAGACGGTCCTCTGCTACGGCGACAGCCTCACCTGGGGCTATGATGCGGAGACGCTCGGGCGCCATGCGCTGGAGGACCGTTGGCCGAGCGTGCTTGCCAAGGCGCTCGGTCCCGGCGTGCAGGTGATCGCCGAGGGGCTGAACGGCCGCACGACCGCCTATGACGACAACCTCGCCGATTGCGACCGCAACGGCGCGCGCATCCTGCCGACCATCCTGCACAGCCACGACCCGATCGACCTCGTCATCATCATGCTCGGCGTCAACGACATGAAGCCGGCGATCTGCGGCACGGCCTTCGGCGCGATGCGGGGCATGGAGCGGCTGGTGGCGCTCGTGCGGCATCACGCCTGGTCCTTCGACGACACCGAGCAGCCGGAGATCCTGATCGTTGCGCCGCCGCCGATCTGCGAGACGGCGAACACGGCGTTTGCGGCCATGTTTGCCGGCGGCGTCGAGCAGTCGGCGATGCTGGCGACGCTCTATGCCGACCTGGCCGACGAGAAGGGCTGCGGCTTCTTCGATGCGGGCTCGGTGGCGGAGACGTCGCCCCTCGACGGCGTGCATCTCAATGCCGAGAACACGCGCGCGATCGGCCGCGGGCTGGAGCCGGTCGTGCGCATGATGCTCGGGCTCTAGAGGCCGGTTGACGGGGATCAAGGAGTGCAGGTCCCTGGGGACTAGGCTTGTCGCATCGACGCCAAAAAGGAGATGCGACATGTCGAACACCCCGCACAAGCTGGCAGAGGAGTTCCCCGAATATGCCGGCGCAATCCGGCATCTGCGGGAGGTCGATGGACACTTCAACCGCCTTGCCGACGCGTATGACGCGGTGAACCGGGCGATCCATCGGGCCGAGACGGATATCGAGCCGGTGGACGACTTTCGCATGACGGAAATGCGCAAGGAGCGGATGCGGCTGAAGGATGAGATCTACGGGTTGCTCGGGCGCTTCGGGGCCTTCGAAGAGCAGCCCTGAGGACGGAAGGCGTCTTCCGCTCCTCCAAGGACGACAGGCGGTTCCCGCAAACGGGAAACGCTGCAAGAGAAAAGAGGAGTGGAAGCGCTCATGGCGAATGCTTACGACGTCATCGTTATCGGTTCGGGTCCCGGCGGCTACATTGCCGCGATCCGCGCCGCCCAGCTCGGCCTGAAGACCGCCATCGTCGAGCGGGAGCACCTGGCCGGCATCTGCTCGAACTGGGGCTGCATCCCGACCAAGGCGCTGTTGCGCTCGGCGGAGGTGTTCCACTATGCCAAGCACCCGGGCAACTACGGCATCAAGATCGAGGGTAGCGTGACGCCGGACCTGAAGGCGATCGTCGCCCGGTCGCGCGGCATCGCCGAGCGCATGAACGGCGGCGTCGGCTTTTTGATGAAGAAGAACAAGGTCGACATCATCTGGGGCGAGGCGAAGCTCTCCAAGCCCGGCGAGATCGTCGTCTCCAAGCCGTCGAAGAAGCCGGTGGAGCCGCAGGCGCCGCTGCCGAAGAACGTACTGCCGGAAGGCACCTACACCGCCAAGCACATCATCATCGCGACCGGTGCGCGCCCGCGCGCACTGCCGGGCATCGAGCCGGACGGCAAGCTGATCTGGACCTATTTCGAGGCGATGAAGCCCGCGGAAATGCCGAAGTCGCTGCTGGTGATGGGCTCCGGCGCGATCGGCATCGAGTTCGCCTCGTTCTACCGCACGCTCGGCGTCGACGTCACGGTCGTCGAGGTGATGAAGACGGTGATGCCGGTCGAGGATGCGGAGATCTCCGCACTCGCCAAGAAGCAGTTCGAAAAGCAGGGCATGAAGATCCACCTGGAGGCCAAGGTCACCAAGGTGGAGAAGGGCGCGAATTCCATCACCGCCCATGTCGAGATGAAGGACGGCAAGGTCGAGACGATCACCGCCGACCGGATGATCTCGGCCGTCGGCGTCCAGGCCAATATCGAGAACATCGGGCTCGAGGCGCTGGGCGTGAAGACCGACCGCGGCTTCATCGCCATCGACGGCTACGGCAAGACCAACGTGCCGGGCATCTATGCGATCGGCGACGTCGCCGGTCCGCCGATGCTGGCGCACAAGGCCGAGCACGAGGCGGTGATCTGCGTGGAGAAGATCGCAGGTCTGCCCAACGTCCATCCGATGGACAAGCTGAAGATCCCGGGCTGCACCTATTGCCACCCGCAGGTCGCCTCGGTGGGCCTGACGGAGGCGAAGGCGAAGGAACTGGGGCGCGACATCCGCGTCGGCCGTTTCCCCTTCGTCGCCAACGGCAAGGCGATCGCGCTCGGCGAGGACCAGGGCCTGGTCAAGACGATCTTCGACAAGAAGACCGGCGAACTTCTGGGTGCGCATCTGGTCGGCGCCGAAGTGACCGAACTCATCCAGGGTTTCGTCGTCGCGATGAACCTGGAGACGACGGAAGAAGAGCTGATGCACACGATCTTCCCACATCCGACGATCTCGGAAACGCTGAAGGAGAGCGTGCTGGATGCCTACGGGCGGGCGCTGAACGCGTAGTCGACGGCGGCGGCAAGGCCTCGGCCCCGCGCGGAGTTTGCCCCTCACCCTGACCCTCTCCCCGCAAGCAGGGAGAGGGAACGAGCCCCGCTCAGTGTCGAGAGTGACGGCGAGCCGGCATGGTCCTTCGCCCCGCCTGCGGGGAGAAGGTGCCGGCAGGCGGATGAGGGGCGGGTTTGTAGCGCGTGCGGTCGGCCACCCTCGGCCGTCACCCGGGCTTGATCCGGGATCCGGTGGCGCCGCGTCTGCGGCGCCGGAAATACTCTTTTCGCGCAAGGGCTTGCGCGAGCTGGATGCCGGATCAGGTCCGGCATGACGGAAGCGAGGTGGCGGCACGGCTGCCACGTGACGAAGATGGGCGGCGCTGGCGTCTGCCCTCATTGCGGGCGGCGAGACGCCTGCCCACATGACGACGGGAGGCGGGTCGGTCGCCTCACGAGGAACGGTTGCGAAGGACGGACGGCATGGAAGTGGGCTGGTTGGCGGGTATCATCATCGGCGGTCTGGCGGGGTGGCTCGCCGGCAAGCTGATGGACATCCGGTTCGGCATCTTCATGAACATCGTGATCGGCATGGTCGGCGCGCTGGTGGCGAATGCCGTGTTCGACCGGGCCGGCATCCATGTCGCAGGCGGGTGGCTGGGTTACCTGGTGCAGGGTTTCGTCGGCTCGTGCATTTTGTTATTCATCGCCAAAATCGTCAGGCGTTGACGGGTTATTCGCGCGCGGTTTTGAGCAGCGGCTGAAGGCAGGTTTACATGGTCACCATTCTCGACAGGACGATCCCCGGCGAAGAAAAGCGCCTGCGGCACCCGGAAAAGGCGCATCGTCCCGACAACGAGGTCATGCGCAAGCCGGAATGGATCCGCGTGCGCGCGCCGGTCTCCAAGGGTTACCAGGAGACGCGCTCGATCGTGAAGGAAAACAAGCTGGTGACGGTCTGCGAGGAAGCGGGCTGCCCCAATATCGGCGAGTGCTGGGACAAGAAGCACGCCACCTTCATGATCATGGGCGAGATCTGTACGCGCGCCTGCGCGTTCTGCAACGTCGCCACCGGCAAGCCGAACGCGCTCGACATGGCCGAGCCCGAGAACGTGGCGAAGGCCGTCAGAGAGATGGGCCTCAGCCATGTGGTCATCACCTCGGTCGACCGCGACGACCTGGAGGACGGCGGCGCGGAGCATTTCGAGAAGGTGATCTGGGCGATCCGCGCAGCTTCGCCGTCGACGACGATCGAGATCCTTACGCCGGACTTCCTGAAGAAGCCCGGCGCGCTGGAGCGGGTCGTCGCCGCCAAGCCGGACGTCTTCAACCACAACCTGGAAACGGTGGCCGGCAACTACCTGACGGTCCGCCCCGGCGCCCGCTATTTCCACTCGGTCCGGCTGCTGCAGCGGGTGAAGGAGCTGGATCCGACCATGTTCACCAAGTCCGGGATCATGGTGGGGCTCGGCGAGGAGCGCAACGAGGTGCTGCAGCTGATGGACGACCTGCGCACGGCGGACGTCGACTTCCTGACGATCGGCCAGTACCTGCAGCCGACCCGCAAGCACCACAAGGTGGAGAGCTTCGTCACGCCGGAGGAATTCAAGTCCTACGAGACGGTCGCCTACACCAAGGGCTTCCTGATGGTGTCTTCCAGCCCGCTGACGCGCTCGTCGCATCACGCCGGCGACGATTTCGCCCGCCTGAGGGCGGCGCGCGAGAAGAAACTTCTGGCTGCAGCCGAATAGACATTCGCGCCACCTTGCCTTAAGTCCCGCCGTCCCACCGGACGGCGGGATTTTTCGTTTCAGGGGAAGGCCATGACGGCTTCGACGACCATCGAGACTGCCGCCGTGCGGCTTGCGACCGCGCAACGCATACTCATCCTCGGCTGCTCCGGCAGCGGCAAGAGCACGCTTTCGCTGCGTCTTTCAGACATGCTGGGTCTTCCGTATGTCTCGCTGGACCGCGAGGTGTTCTGGATGCCGGGATGGCGGAGGCGACCGCGGGGCGAGGCGCTCGCCCGTCTGGAGGCGGTGGTGGCGAGGGACCGGTGGATCATGGACGGCACCAGCCCCGGCACGTTGCCCTTGCGTCTGCCCCGCACCGACCTCGTCGTCTGGACACGGCCGCCACGCCGCGTGGCGCTGCAGGGCGTGCTGTCGCGCTGGCTGAAGTTTCGCGGGCGGACGCGGCCGGAGATGGCCAACGGTTGCCCGGAACGCGTCACCCGGGAGTTTCTGCGCTACGTCTGGAACTTCGAGCGAACGGAGAGCCCGGAGATCGAGGCGAGGCTTGCCGAACATCCGTCGGTGCCGGTGATCGTGCTCCGCTCGCGTCGCGAGGCCGACCGGCTGGCCGCTGCTGCAATCGAGGCGGCTGCCGCGCGGGTACCGGCGCGGGCAACCCGCTAACCAGAGCAACGAGAAGGGGCGGCCACGGCGGTTCGGCGCCGCCCCGGCAATCGCGCAAAAGGATTTGTCGCCCGGTCATTGCAGGCGTAGGCTGTCGTGGCCGCCGATGCGGGGAGGCGCGGCGGCGGGTTGCGACACATCACGCGGGAGGTTGCGGATGGAGGTGGACAGCCTTTTTCGCCTGGCGGCCGCCGAGGCCGCGCGTTTTCGCAATGACGTGGCCGAGCGGCCGCACCGGCCCCTGCGCGGCTATGCCGACAGCGTCTCGGTCTTTTCCGAACCCCTGCCGGACCAGGGCGCCGATGCGGAGGGCGTGCTCTTGCAACTGGTGGCGATGGCCGAGCCCGGCCTGCATCTCATGGCCGGCCCGCGCTTCTTCGGCTGGGTGATCGGCGGCTCGCATCCGGCCGGCGTCGCAGCCGACATGCTGACCTCGGCCTGGGGGCAGAACGCCGGAAACCACACGGCGGCCCCGGCTGCCGCCGCCGCCGAGGTGGTCGCCGGGCGGTGGCTGCTCGACCTGCTCGACCTGCCGCGGACGTCCTCCATCGGCTTCGTCACCGGCGCCACGGTCGCCAATTTCACCTGCCTTGCCGCCGCGCGCGGCGCGGTCCTGCGCGCCCACGGCTGGGATCCCGATACCAAGGGGCTCTTCGGCGCGCCGCCCATTGCTGTTCTGATCGGCGACGACGCGCATACCACCATCTTCTCCGCCCTGCAGTTTCTCGGGCTCGGCCACGACCGGGTGGTGCGCGTCGAGACGGACGGGGAAGGACGGATCCGGCCGGAGGCTTTCGCGCGCGCGATGGCCGCAGTCGACGGCCCGGCGATCGCCATCCTGCAGGCGGGGCAGATCAACACCGGCGCCTTCGACGAATTCTCGACGCTCATTCCGCTCGCCAAGGCGAAAGGTGCCTGGGTACATGTCGACGGTGCCTTCGGGCTCTGGGCGCGGGCGTGTCCCGAGCGGCGGGCGCAGGCCGATGGCGTCGAGCTTGCGGACAGCTGGGCGACCGACGGCCACAAGTGGCTGCAGACCCCCTATGACAGCGGCTATGCGATCGTGCGCGACGAGCTGGCGCACCGGCGGGCGATGACGATCGCAGCCAGCTACCTGCCGCTGGCAGGGGAAGGCGAGCGCGATCCGAGCCACTACGTCCCGGAATTGTCGCGGCGGGCGCGCGGCTTTGCCACCTGGGCCATGATCCGCCATCTCGGCCGCAGCGGCATAGCGGCGATGATCGAGCGCAACTGTCGGGCTGCGACGATCCTGGCCGAACGCCTGGCCGGGAACAGCGGCATTGCGGTGCTGAACGCGGTGAAGCTGAACCAGGTGGTGCTGCGGTTCGGCGCCAGGCTTTCACCGGATGCGGGCGACCGGCTGACGCAGGAGGTGATCGCGCTCGTGCAGAAGGACGGCCGCATCTTTGCCGGCGGCGCGGTCTGGCGCGGCCGGCAGGTGATGCGTCTGTCGGTCAGCAACTGGCAGACCGACGAGGAGGAGGCCGAGCTCGCGGCCGATGCCGTCCTGTCGGCCTATGAGCGGGCGGTGGACGGCGCCGGGTGAGGGCGGATGGCCCGTGTGCGAAAGCGCTGCCTTCGATGTGCGGCATCTTGTTTCGCGGCGCGGGTTTTTATATCTCCAGCGCATGCCACAGTTCGAAACCCGGCGGCCGGTGCCGCACAGCCCCGAACAGATGTATGCCCTCGTCGCCGACGTGGAGCGCTATCCGGAGTTCCTGCCGCTCTGCGAGGGACTTGCCGTCCGGTCCCGCAAGGAGCGCGACGGCAAGGAACTGCTGGTGGCCGACATGACCGTCGGCTACAAGGCGATCCGCGAGACCTTCACCACGCAGGTGCTGCTGAACCCGGGCGACACGGCGATCGACGTCAAGTATCTGGACGGGCCGTTCCGCTATCTCGACAATCGCTGGCGTTTCGAGCCGTTGGGCGAGGGCAGGTGCAACGTGCACTTCTTCATCGACTACGAGTTCAAGAGCCGCATCCTGGGGGCGCTGATGGGCTCGATGTTCGATCGCGCCTTCCACATGTTCTCCGAAGCCTTCGAGAAACGCGCCGAAACGATCTACGGCAGCTGAACAAAATCGCCGGCTCGTCCGTCACGACTGCAAGGGTCGGGCGGGATGCTGGAGTTTTGGGCATGAACGGATTGCTTCTTGCGTTGAATGTCGCCTCGCTGGTCTTCGCCGCCTTTCTCGTTCTCGCAAGTCATACGGGCATTTCCGGCAGCGGGGTCTCTTCCGTGTCGGCGTCGATGGCCGGCGCGCCGGCGCCGGGTGTGCGCCGCTTTTCGCCACAGCGTTGAGGACCAGACGAAGCCTTCAGCCGGTTCCGAGTTCGTCCAGCATCTGCAGGGCGGTCCTGACGGTGGCAAGCCGGATCTCGTGGCGACCGATAGCGCCGTATCGCATCGCCCGATGCGACGTCCGGCCGTGGCGACGGGCCGCGGCCAGGTGAACGAGGCCGACCGGTTTTTCCGGCGATCCGCCGGCAGGTCCCGCAATGCCGGTGACCGCGACGGCGCAATCGGCCCTCGATGCGGCGAGCGCACCTTGGACCATTTCCAGCGCCGTCTCCTCCGACACCGCGCCATGCGCCGAAAGTGTCTCCGGCCGGACACCCAAAAGGGCGGTCTTGGCCTCGTTGGAATAGGTGACGAAGCCGCGATCGACGACCGCGGAGGATCCGGCGATCTCGGTGAGCGCTCCCACGATGAGGCCGCCGGTGCAGGATTCTGCGGTTGCCACCAGGAGCCCGCGCGCCGCAAAATCGGAAATCAGCCGGCTGGCCGCCTGCTCGATATCGGCCGGCCACATGCTCATGACGGACGCCCCCGATAGACGACGGTGGCGGTGGCGATGGCGGCGATGCCCTCGCGGCGGCCGACGAAGCCGATCTTCTCGTTGGTCGTCGCCTTGACCGAGCAGCGCTCGAGCGCGATCCCCAGGAATTCGGAGAGCCTGTGCCGCATCTCGTCCCGGTGCGGACCGATCTTCGGCGCCTCGGCGATGAGCGACACGTCCGCATTCATGATCGTGCCGCCATGCTCGCGGACGATCCTTGCCGCGTGCTCGAGGAAGATCCGCGACGCTGCGCCCTTCCATTGCGGGTCGGAGGGCGGGAAGTGATCGCCGATGTCGCCGGCGCCGCAGGTGGCGAGCAGCGCGTCGGTCAGGGCATGCAGCGCCACGTCCGCATCGGAATGGCCTTTCAGTTTCTGGTCGTGCGGGATGAAGACGCCGCAAAGCGTGACGCCGTCGCCGGGCTCCAGCTGGTGGACGTCGTAGCCGTTGCCGGTGCGCACGTCGGCAAGCGGCGGCGAAAGGCGTTCGTCGGCCATGATGATATCCTTGTGCAGGGTCAGCTTGACGTTGGCCGCCGATCCCTCGACGAGCCGGACCGGGACCCCCGCCCATTCGGCGATCGCCGCGTCGTCGGTGAAGTCGTCGCGGCCATCCTCGGCGGCCCGCCGGTGTGCGTCCAGGATGGTGCCGAAATGGAAGGCCTGCGGCGTCTGGGCGGCGAACAGACCGGCGCGCGGGACGGTCTCCAGAACGTGACCGGCGGTGTCGGAGCGCTTCAGCGTATCGGCGACGGCGACGGCGGGCAGGACGGCGCATTCGCCGGAGACAAGCGCCGCAGCGATCCGGTCGAGCAGCGGCTTGTCGACGAAGGGGCGCACCGCATCCTGGATCAGCACGTGGTCGACGTCGAAGGAACACAACGCCTCGAGGCCGGCGAGCACGGACTGCTGTCGCGTGCGGCCGCCGGTCACGGCCTGGATCCGGTCCCTGCCGCCTTCCAGCTGGTCCAGCGCCGCATCGAACAGGTCGCGGTCGTCGGGGTGGATCACGGCGACGATGCGGCAGGCGGGGTCCCATTTGACAAAGGCGTCGAGGGTATGAGAAATAACGGGCCTTCCGGCGATCCGGCGATACTGCTTCGGGCCGTCCGGGTGCGATCCGGCCCGTTCGCCGCGCCCGGCGGCAACGACGATCACACCGCAGTTGATCCGTTTTCGTGCGCCCATTCTGTGCTGGTCCCCTGCGCTACATGCCGTTCCGGCCGGTTTAGAACGATCGCCGCCGCTTTGCCAGACGCGCTGCGGAAATTTGCGGCACTGTGCCAAAACGGCTTGGCAAGCGGTACTAAAATGGCTAAAAATAATGCACGATAGTAGATTGCTTGAAAGATAAGCATTTGGTTCCGGCGTTCCTTTCAGATCCCCTGGCGATCGGGCGGCAAGTCCTGCGCAACCGTGTCGTCCTTGCGCCGATGTCCGGCGTCACGGATCTGCCCTTTCGCGAACTCGCCTGGCGTTTCGGCGCGGGGCTGGTCGTCACCGAAATGGTCGCCAGCCGCGAGCTTGCCGCCAATGCCCCCGAATCCTGGTCGCGGATCCGCAATCGCGGCATTCGCCCGCACATGGTCCAGCTCGCCGGGCGCGATGCCGGCTGGATGGCCGAGGCGGCGAGGCTGGCCGAGGCCCATGGCGCCGACATCATCGACATCAACATGGGATGCCCGGCCAAAAAGGTGATCGGCGGGTATTCCGGGTCGGCCTTGATGCGCGAGCCCGACCATGCGCTGCGGCTGATCGAGGCGACGGTTGCGGCCGTCAAGGTGCCGGTGACGGTCAAGATGCGGCTCGGCTGGGATCACGACAGCCTGAACGCCCCGCAGATCGCCGCACGGGCGGAAGCCGCCGGCGTCCAGATGATCACGGTGCACGGCCGCACACGCATGCAGTTTTACGAAGGCAGGGCCGATTGGGACGCGATCCGCGCCGTGCGCGATGCGATCGCGATACCGCTCGTTGCCAATGGCGATGTCGACACCGTCGAGGATGCGGCCGAGATCCTGCGGCGCTCCGGCGCCGACGCGGTGATGGTCGGGCGCGCGGCACAGGGGCGCCCGTGGCATCCGGCCGTGCTTGCCGGAGCCTGCGCGGCGCCCGACGGGCTCGCCTTGGCCGGCCTCGCCGTCGAGCACTACCGGATGATGCTCGATTTCTATGGCGTCGCGGCCGGTCTGCGGCACGCGCGCAAGCATGTCGGATGGTATCTGGACCGGCACGCGCCGGGGCTCGCGCCCGCGGACAGGGCGGCGCTGATGACGTCGACCGACAGCGAATTCGTGGCCGGCCAACTGGCTGCGGCATTGATCGAACACGGCACGTCCATGCGACCGGAAGAGATAGCGGCATGACCAGTTCAGACGACGAACGCCGGCAGCAGTCCGACGGCAACGGACTGGCAATGGCGGTGCTCAACGCCATCCAGCATCCGGTCATCCTCGTCGACGAGGCCGGGCATATCGCCTTCGCCAACTGGGAGGCGGAATCCTTCTTCGGCGCGAGCGCCAGCCATCTGTCACGGCATAATGTCAGCAATTTCATACCGTTCGGCAGCCCTCTTCTCACATTGATCGAACAGGTGAGGGAGCGGCTGGCACCGGTCAACGAATACCGTGTCGATCTCAGCTCGCCGCGGCTCGGCGCCGACAAGCTCGTCGATCTCTACGTGGCGCCGGTGGCGACCAATCCGGGCTCCGTGGTGGTGGTGCTGCAGGAACGCTCGATGGCGGACAAGATCGACCGCCAGCTGACCCATCGCGCCGCCGCCCGCTCGGTGACCGGGCTCGCCTCGATGCTGGCGCACGAGATCAAGAACCCGCTGTCGGGCATTCGCGGCGCCGCACAGCTGCTGGAGACCTCCGTCGAGGACGAGGACCGGGCGCTGACGCGGCTCATCTGCGACGAGACCGACCGTATCGTCTCGCTGGTCGACCGGATGGAGGTCTTCTCCGACGAGCGCCCGGTCGACCGGGTGGCGCTCAACATCCATTCCGTGCTCGACCACGTGAAGGCGGTGGCGAGCGCCGGCTTTGCCCGCAACATCAAGATCACCGAGAACTACGACCCCTCGCTGCCGCCGGTCTATGCCAACCGCGACCAGCTGGTGCAGGTGTTCCTGAACCTGATCAAGAACGCGGCGGAGGCGGTGGGCGACCGGCCGGACGGCGAGATCCAGCTGACGACAGCCTACCGGCCGGGCATCCGCCTTTCGGTGGCGGGCACGCGCGAGAAGGTGTCGCTGCCCCTGGAGTTCTGCGTGCACGACAACGGCCCGGGCGTGCCGCCGGACCTGCTGCCGCACCTGTTCGACCCGTTCATCACCACCAAGACCAACGGGTCCGGCCTCGGGCTGGCGCTCGTTGCCAAGATCATCGGCGGCCACGGCGGCATCATCGAATGCGACAGCCAGGGCCACCGCACCACGTTCCGCGTCCTGATGCCGGCCTCCAAGGGGCTGCGCGAGGACGACGACATCGCCGCAGAGCAGAGGAAGTAGCAGATGACAGGCGCCACCGTCCTTGTTGCCGACGACGATGCGGCAATCAGAACCGTCCTCAACCAGGCGCTGAGCCGGGCGGGCTACGATGTCCGCATCACGTCCAATGCGGCGACGCTGTGGCGCTGGATTGCGGCCGGCGAAGGCGACATCGTCGTGACCGACGTGGTCATGCCGGACGAGAACGCCTTCGACCTGCTGCCGCGCATCAAGAAGGCGCGGCCGGACCTGCCGGTGCTGGTGATGAGCGCGCAGAACACCTTCATGACGGCGATCAAGGCATCGGAGCGGGGCGCCTACGACTACCTGCCGAAGCCGTTCGACCTGACGGAACTGATCGCCATCATCGGCCGCGCGCTGGCGGAACCGAAGAGGAAGCCGGCCAAGCTCGACGACGACACGCAGGACGGCATGCCGCTGGTCGGCCGTTCGGCCGCCATGCAGGAGATCTACCGGGTTCTCGCCCGGCTGATGCAGACCGACCTGACGCTGATGATCACCGGCGAATCGGGCACCGGCAAGGAACTGGTGGCGCGCGCCCTGCACGACTACGGCAAACGCCGCAACGGACCGTTCGTGGCGATCAACATGGCGGCGATCCCGCGCGACCTGATCGAATCGGAGCTGTTCGGCCACGAGAAGGGCGCCTTCACCGGCGCGCAGAACCGTTCCACCGGTCGCTTCGAGCAGGCCGAGGGCGGCACGCTGTTCCTCGACGAGATCGGCGACATGCCGATGGACGCGCAGACGCGGCTCTTGCGCGTGCTGCAGCAGGGCGAATACACGACCGTCGGCGGGCGCACGCCGATCCGGACCGACGTGCGCATCGTCGCGGCCACCAACAAGGACCTGAAGCAGTCGATCAACCAGGGGCTTTTCCGCGAAGATCTCTACTACCGCCTGAACGTGGTGCCGCTGCGGCTGCCGCCGCTGCGCGACCGGGCCGAGGACATTCCCGACCTCGTACGCCACTTCGTCCAGCAGGCGGAGAAGGAGGGGCTGGACGCCAAGCGATTCGACCAGGAGGCGCTGGACCTGATGAAGGCGCATCCCTGGCCGGGCAATGTGCGCGAGCTGGAGAACCTCGTCCGGCGGCTGACCGCACTTTATCCACAGGATGTCATCACCCGCGAAATCATCGAGACGGAACTGCGCGCGGACATTCCCGACAGCCCGATCGAGAAGACGACGGCCCGCAGCGGGGCGCTTTCGATCTCGCAGGCGGTCGAGGAAAACATGCGCCAGTACTTCTCCAGTTTCGGCGACGGCCTGCCGCCGCCGGGCCTCTACGACCGGGTTCTGGCCGAAATGGAGTATCCGCTGATCCTCGCCGCGCTGACGGCGACGCGCGGAAACCAGATCAAGGCCGCCGACCTGCTCGGGCTCAACCGGAACACCCTGCGCAAGAAGATCCGCGAGCTCGGCGTCTCGGTCTATCGCAGCTCCCGTCTGGCTTGACTTCGTCGCCGGCTGCGTTGCATTTTCGCCACATTGTGTTGCATGGTGGTAACAGATGCACGCGGGGGCGAATAGGCGGTGATCATCCCTCGTTCTCTCCCCAGAGGAGCCGGAGCTTGCGCTTGCGGACCCGTGCTTCTGCTTGAACGAGGTATCGGCCAGTCGCTGGCCGGTCGGAGTGAGTGCTTCGGATGAACGAGAATGCGACCCTCATCGGGGGTGGAGAAGACGCCGCCGGCAATGGCCGCGACCGCAGGGCCTCGTTCGCGCTTCCGGGCCTCCTGCTCGCCGGCGGCGCGCTGGTCGCCGCGACGCTGTCGCTGTTCATCCTTCTGGGGCTGACGCCGATCAAGCCCGAGGCGAACGTGATCATCGCCTCGGTGGCGGTCAACGCGCTCTTCGTCATCGGGCTCATCATCCTGATCGGCCGCGAGATCGCCCGGCTGCTCAAGGCGCGTTCGCGCGGCCGCGCGGCGGCGCGGCTGCATGTCAGGATCGTCGCGCTGTTTTCGATCGTGGCGATCACGCCGGCGATCCTCGTCGCCATCTTCGCCTCGATCACGCTCGACGTCGGGCTGGATCGCTGGTTCTCGATCCGCACGCAATCGATCGTCAGCTCGTCGCTGAACGTGGCGCAGGCCTATGTGCTCGAGAATGCGAGCTACCTGCAGGGCCAGACCGTGTCGATGTCGAACGACCTGGAGCGCAACCGCCAGCTCTACAGCCTCGATCGCACCGGCTTCAACGACCTCATCACCCGGCAGGCCCGCGGCCGCGGCATGCTCGGGGCTTTCCTGGTGCGTGGCGACGGTTCGCAGGTGCTGCAGGCCAACATCCCGACCGAGAAGCCGCTGCCGCCGGTTCCCGACGAGGCGCTGAAGGCGGCTGCCGCCGGCCAGCCGACGCTCATTCCGCCCGGGACGACCAACCTCGTCGGCGCGGTGATCAAGCTCGACAACATCCCCGACACCTTCCTCTACACGATCCGCACCGTCGACCCCGAAGTCATGCGCTCGATGCGGATGATGGAGGACAATACCGCGGAATACCGCGCGCTGGAGGCCGGCCGGACGTCGCTGCAAATCGCCTTCGGGGTGCTCTATCTCGGCTTTGCGCTGATCGTGCTTTTGGCGGCGATCTGGACGGCGATCGCGGTGGCGGACCGGATCGTGCGGCCGATCCGGCTTTTGATCGGGGCGGCGGACGCCGTCGGATCGGGCAATCTCGACGTGCACGTGCCGGTGCGGGCCGCCGACGGCGACGTCGGCAACCTGTCGCGCACCTTCAACAAGATGATCGCCGAGATCCGGGCGCAGCAGGGACAGATCCTCGACGCCAAGGACGAGATGGAGCAGCGCGGCCACTTCATCGAGGCCGTGCTGTCGGGCGTGACGGCGGCGGTGATCGGCGTGGAGGAGGGCGGCCGGCTGACGATCGCCAATTCGTCGGCCGAGCTTCTGTTCGGCCGTCCGGCGGGATCGCTCGTCGGCGCAGAACTCGCGGAGATCTCGCCCGAGGTCTTCGAGGTGCTGCAGGAGGCGACACACCGCTTCCGCAACGACCATCGTCGCCAGATCAACATCATGCGCGGCGGCACCGAGCGGACGCTGAACGTGCAGGTAACGCGCGAGGAGGCGAAGGACGCCAAGGAATCCTACGTCATCACCATCGACGACATCACCGACCTCGTCATCGCCCAGCGCTCCACCGCCTGGGCCGATGTCGCCCGCCGCATCGCGCACGAGATCAAGAACCCGCTGACGCCGATCCAGCTGTCGGCGGAACGCATCCGCCGTCGCTACGGCAAGCAGATCAACCAGGACGATCGTGCGGTGTTCGACCAGTGTACGGACACGATCGTGCGGCAGGTCGAGGATATCGGCCGGATGGTGGACGAGTTCTCGGCCTTTGCCCGCATGCCCAAGCCGACCAAGGACAGGTCGGACCTGCGCGCCATCCTCAAGGATGCGGTGTTTCTGCGCGAGATGGGCAATACGCACGTGACGTTCCTGAAGGATTTCGAACATGCGCCGCTGGTCGGGAACTTCGATTCCCGCATGCTGGGCCAGGCGTTCGGCAACATCATCAAGAACGCGGTCGAGGCGATCGAGGCGCTGCCGGCCGACATCCAGCGCGAGGAACGCAAGATCCTGGTGCGCGCAAGTCGCGACGGGGTCAGCGGCCATTTCGTCGTGGACGTGATCGACAACGGCAAGGGCCTGCCGACCGAGAACCGGCACCGGATCCTCGAACCCTACATGACGATGCGCGAGAAGGGCACGGGGCTCGGTCTGGCGATCGTGAAGAAGATCATCGAAGACCACGGCGGGCAGCTGGAACTGCACGACGCGCCGCCGGACTTCGACAACGGCCACGGCGCGATGATCCGCGTGATCCTGCCCGCCGAGGAAATCCCGGCCGTCGATGCGGAAGAAGAAGACAAGGAACTGACCCATGGCCTCTGATATTCTGGTGGTGGACGACGAAGAGGACATCCGCGAGATCGTCTCGGGGATCCTGTCCGACGAGGGCCACGAGACGCGGACCGCCTATGACAGCGACAGCGCGCTGCAGGCGATCAGCGACCGCGTGCCGCGCCTGGTCTTCCTGGATATCTGGATGCAGGGCAGCCGGCTGGACGGGCTGGCGCTGCTCGACGAAATCAAGAGCCGCTATCCCGACCTTCCGGTCGTGATGATCTCCGGCCACGGCAACATCGAGACGGCGGTGTCGGCGATCCGGCGCGGGGCCTACGACTTCATCGAGAAGCCGTTCAAGGCGGACCGGCTGATCCTGATCGCCGAACGGGCGCTGGAGAACTCCAAGCTGCGGCGCGAGGTGACCGAGCTGAAGCGCCGCTCCGGGGATGCGGTCGAACTGATCGGCACGTCGGTGGCGGTCTCGCAGCTGCGCCAGACCATCGAGAAGGTCTCTCCGACCAACAGCCGCATCATGATTCTCGGGCCGTCCGGCTCGGGCAAGGAACTGGTGGCGCGGATGATCCACCGCAAGTCTAGCCGCGCCAACGGCCCGTTCGTCGTCTTGAACGCGGCGGCGATCACGCCGGAGCGGATGGAGATCGCGCTCTTCGGCACCGAGGGCGGCGGCGGCGGGCAGCAGCGCAAGACGGGCGCGCTGGAGGAGGCGCATGGCGGCATCCTCTATCTCGACGAGATCGGCGAGATGCCGCGCGAGACGCAGAACAAGATCCTGCGGGTCCTCGTCGACCAGCAATTCGAGCGCGTCGGCGGCTCGAAGCGGGTCAAGGTCGACGTCCGGATCATTTCGTCGACGGCGTACAATCTCGAGAGCCTGATCGCGGAGGGCGCGTTCCGGGAGGACCTCTATCACCGGCTCGCCGTCGTTCCCGTCCGCGTGCCGCCGCTGGCCGAGCGGCGCGAGGACATTCCCTTCCTGGTCGACATGTTCATGCGGCAGATCAGCGAACAGGCCGGCATCCGCGCGCGCAAGATCGGCGACGACGCGCTCGCCGTGCTGCAGGCGCACGACTGGCCCGGCAACATCCGGCAACTGCGCAACAACATCGAACGGCTGATGATCCTCGCCCGCAGCGACGGTCCGGACAGTGCGATCACCGCCGACATGCTGCCGACGGACGTGGGCGATATGCTGCCGAAGGTTTCCAGCCAGGGCGACCAGCACATCATGACGCTGCCGCTGCGCGAGGCGCGCGAGATGTTCGAGCGCGACTACCTGATCGCCCAGATCAACCGTTTCGGCGGCAACATCTCGCGAACGGCCGAGTTCGTCGGCATGGAGCGCTCGGCGCTTCATCGCAAGCTGAAATCGCTCGGCGTCTGAGGCGGGCACAGGGGCTTCGGGGTAGGGCACATGAAGGTCATCATCTGCGGCGCGGGCCGGGTCGGCTACGGCATCGCCGAGCGGCTGGCACAGGAAGACAACGACGTTTCGGTGATCGATACGTCGGCGGCGCTGGTCGCGGCGATCACCGAGACGCTCGACGTCAGCGGCGTCGTCGGTCATGGCGCGCATCCGGACGTGCTGGCGCGTGCCGGCGCCGAGCAGGCCGAGATGATCATCGCCGTCACGCTGCATGACGAGATAAACATGGTCGCCTGCCAGGTCGCCCATTCCCTGTTCAAGGTGCCGACGAAGATCGCCCGCATCCGGGCGCAGAGCTACCTGGCGCCGGAATACTCCGACCTCTTCTCCCGTGACGACCTGCCGATCGACGTCGCGATCTCGCCGGAGATCGAGGTCGGCAAGATGGCGCTCAGGCGCATCTCCTATCCCGGCGCGACCGATGTCGTGCGCTTTGCCGACGACAAGATCGTCATGCTGGCGATCGAGTGCATGGAGGATTGCCCGGTCGTCAACACGCCGCTGCAGCAGCTGACGGAGCTCTTTCCCGATCTGAAGGCGACGGTGACGGCGGTCTTCCGCGAAGGCAAGCTGTTCGTCGCCAAGTCCGCCGACGAGCTGCAGACCGGCGATCTCGCCTATGTCGTCTGTGACTTCGCGCATGTCCGACGCACCCTGTCGCTGTTCGGTCACGAGGAGCAGGAGGCCCGGCGGATCGTGATCGCCGGCGGCGGCAATATCGGCTTCTTCGTCGCAAAGACGATCGAGCAGTTCCAGCCGCGCACGCGCATCAAGATCATCGAGAGCGACCGGGACCGGGCGGTCCACATTGCCGACCAGCTGCGCAACACCGTGGTGCTGCACGGATCGGCGCTGGATCAGAAGATGCAGCAGCAGGCGGACATGGAGAATGCCGACCTGTTCGTCGCGCTGACCAACAACGACCAGATCAACATCCTCGGCAGCGTCATGGCGAAGAGCCTGGGCTGCAAGCAGAGCCTCGTGCTCCTCAACGATCCGGCTTTTCACGACCTGATCGACAGCATGGACATCGACGCGCACATCAATCCGCGCGCCGTCACGATCTCCGGCATCTTGCAGCATGTGCGCAAAGGGCGGATCCGCTCGGTCTATGCCGTGCAGAAGGGCTCGGCGGAGGTGATCGAGGCGGAGGCGCTGGAGACCTCGCCGCTCGTCGGCACGCCGTTGAGGGACCTCGACCTGCCGGAGGGCATCCGCATCGGCGCGATCTATCGCGACGGAAACGTGCTGCCGCCGGGCGGCGACCTGCGCATCAAGGCGAAGGACCGGGTGGTGCTGTTTGCGACGGGTGAAGCCGTTCGCCACGTGCAGCAACTTTTCCGTGTCAGTATCCAGTATTTCTAGCACGGCCCTTTCGCCGACGGCCGCCGGTCAGAGGGGTAGGCGCTTCGTCTGCGCTGCCCAGGACGGGTTCCTCATTCGGCGTATTTTGGCGGGTTGTTGTCTGTCTGTGACAGTGCTGCCCGGATAAGCCATGATACTTTTTTCGACATTGCGGAGAAGTCTGCGATTTGATACCTAAACCGTTGGATGGGCGAAATGTGCGTCGCCTGTCTTCGGGGCATCAATGTTTTAGTCAACCGGTCGAAAGGACCGGCAATCAAGAAAGAAGCGGCGCGATGGCGGAACGTTCTCAGAATTTGCAGGATCTTTTTCTTAATACCGTTCGCAAACAAAAGATTTCCCTCACAATATTCCTGATCAACGGCGTGAAGCTGACGGGCGTTGTGACGTCTTTTGACAATTTCTGCGTGCTCCTGCGGCGCGACGGCCACTCGCAGCTCGTCTACAAGCACGCCATCTCCACCATCATGCCCGGCCAGCCGCTGCAGATGTTTGAGAACGAAGAAAGCGCCTCCTGACAAGGTGAAGGCTGATTAGCAAACGCGATACATCCCAGGATTCGATCGTGCCGGAGCTTGAAAAGCGCCGCGACGATTCGCGTGCCGTCGTCATCGCCCCGGTCATCAAGAAGGGGCGGGCCGAGGCCAATGGCGTGGTGTCGCGCTCGGACGAGGCACGCCTTGCCGAGGCGATCGGTCTGGCGCGGGCGATCGATCTCGACGTCGTCTTCTCCGCTATCGTCCCGGTCTCGCAGCCGAAGCCGGGCACGCTGCTCGGCACCGGCAAGATCGAGGAGATCAAGACGGCGCTGGACGCCAACGATGCGGGGCTGGTGATCGTCGATCATCCGCTGACGCCGGTGCAGCAGCGCAACCTCGAGAAGGAATGGAATGCCAAGGTCATCGACCGTACCGGCCTGATCCTGGAGATCTTCGGCCGCCGCGCCTCCACCAAGGAAGGCACGCTGCAGGTCGAGCTCGCCCATCTCAACTACCAGAAGGGCCGGCTGGTGCGCAGCTGGACCCACCTGGAGCGCCAGCGCGGCGGCGCCGGCTTCATGGGCGGCCCGGGTGAAACCCAGATCGAGGCCGACCGCCGGCTGCTGCAGGAGCGGATCGTGCGGCTGGAGCGGGAGCTGGAGCAGGTGCGCCGCACCCGCCAGCTGCATCGCGCCAAGCGCAAGAAGGTGCCGCACCCGATCGTGGCGCTGGTCGGTTATACCAATGCCGGCAAGTCGACGCTGTTCAACCGCATCACCGGCGCCGGTGTGCTCGCCGAGGACATGCTGTTTGCCACGCTCGACCCGACGCTCAGGCGGATGAAGCTGCCGCAGGGGCGGACCGTGATCCTCTCCGACACCGTCGGCTTCATCTCCGACCTGCCGACCCATCTCGTCGCCGCCTTCCGCGCGACGCTGGAAGAGGTGCTGGAGGCGGACCTGATCCTGCACGTGCGCGACATGTCGGATCCCGACAACGGCGCCCAGGCATCCGACGTGCTGCGCATCCTCGCCGATCTCGGCATCGACGAGAAGGATGGCGCCGAGCGCATCCTGGAGGTCTGGAACAAGATCGACGACCTGCCGGACGAGGCGCGCGAGGCGCTCGTTCAGAAGGCGGCCGCGACGCCGAACACGATCGCCGTCTCGGCATTGACCGGGGAAGGCGTCGATGCGCTGATGGCCGAGATCAACCGGCGGCTTTCCGGCGTCCTCGTCGACCGCGACGTGGTGCTGCCCGTCGACAAGCTGCAGGTTCTGCCCTGGCTCTACGACCATTCGATCGTCGATGAGCGCGAAGACCAGGAAGACGGCCGCGTGCGGATCGCCGCCCGGCTGACGGAGACCGAGGCTGCCGAACTGGACCGGCGATTGGGGCAGGGCGAGCAACGCCCCCTCGAGGACTGGGAACGGTAACGTTCATTCTGGCGGGCGGCCGTCGCCCGCGTACTGTCAGCCGAGTTGCCGCTCGATCGCCTTGGCGGCCTGCCAGAGTTCTTCCATCCGCTCCAGCGTCGCCTGTTCCAGCGTCTCGCCGGCGGCCGTGAGCTCGGTCTCAATGTGGGCGAATCGGCGGCGGAACTTGGCGTTCGTGCCGCGCAGCGCCATTTCCGCATCCGTATCGGTGTGGCGGCCGATGTTGACGACGGCGAAGATCAGGTCGCCCAGCTCGTCGGCGACCTTCTTCCGGTCGCCGTGGCGCAAGGCTTCGCGCAACTCGCCGACTTCCTCCTCGATCTTGTCGAGGATCGGTTCGGGCTCCGACCAGTCGAAGCCGACCTTGGCGGCGCGCTCCTGCAGCTTCAGGGCCTCCACCAGAGCCGGAAACGAGCGCTGGACGGTGCCCAGGTGGCCGGTATCGCTTTCGGGCGGCAGTCCGCGGCCGGCGCGCCGCTCGCGGCGCTCACGCTTTTCCGCCTGCTTGATCGCGTCCCACTGGGCTTTCACCCGCTCGGGCGTATCGGCATCGGAGCGGTCGAAGACATGCGGATGACGGCGGATCATCTTCTTCGTGATCGCCTCGACCACGTCGCCGAAGGCGAATTCTCCGGCCTCCTCGGCGATCCGGGCGTGAAAGACGACCTGCAGCAGCAGATCGCCGAGTTCGTCGCAGAGGTCGTGCATGTCGGCGCGCTCGATCGCGTCCGCGACCTCATAGGCTTCCTCGATCGTATAGGGCTTGATGGTCTCGAACGTCTGGACGACGTCCCACGGGCAGCCGGTCTCCGGCTGGCGTAGCGCGGCCATGATGTCGATGAGACCCTTTATGTCGCGTGACGGCTGCATGCGCTCCACTCCGTCCCTCGCTCAGTTGAGCGGAATGCTGTTGTCGTTCTTGCCGGACTGGTAGCTTTCCGACAACCGGTCGTAGGCGTGCCGGATGCGCGCGTCCTGCGCCTTCAGTTCGGTTTTCTCGGGCTCGCGCGCCACGGCGATCAGATCGCCGATCGCGGCCGATCGCCAGAAGGCGTTCGTCTTGGCGTAGCCGCCCGGCTCGAGGCGGAAGACTTCCTTGAGGATCTTCAGATCATGCGGGATCGCAAACGCGTCGCGCGAATCCTCGTGGGTGAAGAAGTAGTAGAAATTGTCGAAGCCGGCCCAGGTGATGGCCGAGAGGCACATGGAGCAGGGCTCGTGGGTGGAGAGGAAGATCAGCTCCTTCGGATCGGGCTTGTCGGCCTGCTCGTGGAACCGTTTCAGCGCATGGACCTCGCCGTGCCACAGCGGGTTTTCGGTCTCGTTGTTCGTCTCGGCGATCACGAGCGAGAGATCGGACTTGCGCAGGATCGCCGCGCCGAAGATCTTGTTGCCGTCGGCCACGCCCTTTTTCGTCAAGGGGAGGATGTCGTTCTCGATGACGTCGAGCAGACGTCCGGCCAGGGCTTGCTGATCCATGGCGATTTCCTCTTCGGTCGCAATCCGCGCCCACCTTTAGCGGGGCGGCCGGCGCCGAGGCAAGGGGCAACAGCGCCTCGGAGAGATTTGCTCTAAATGCCCTGCAGGCGAGCAAAAGAATACGCCGCCCCGAAAGGCTGCGAATTTCTGTTCCTTTAATTTCCATCCCGTATTGGCGATAGTGCGGCTCACTCGAACCGGACCCTGAGATGCAGCAAGCCAGCAACACGCTTTCGGTGTTTCCCGCCTTCTTCCGTGTCAGCGGACGAAGGGTCGTGGTCGTGGGTGGTGGCGAGGAGGCGTATGCCAAGGTTCGGCTATTGCGCAACACCGATGCCGAGATCGTCGTGGTGGCTTCCGGGGCCGCTGCCGATTTTTCCCGCTATCTCGCGGCCGAAGCGATCGAAGTGACCGCCGGGCCGGTATCGGCCGATGTCCTGGCAGGCGCCGTTCTCGTCTTCGCCGCGACGGGCGACGGCGCTGCCGACCGCGACGTTGCAGCCCTCGCGCGGGAACTGCGCATCCCTGTGAATGCCGTCGACCAGCCGGACGAGTGCGATTTCTTCACGCCGGCCCTCGTCAACCGCGCGCCCGTTGCCGTGGCGATCGGGACCGAAGGGGCGGGGCCGGTGCTGGCCCAGATGATCCGCGGCCAGATCGACCAGCTTCTGTCGCCGTCGCTGGGCAGGCTTGCGACGCTCGCCGCTTCCTATCGCGATGCCGTCGAGGCGATGGTGCCGCGCGGCGTGACACGCCGCGTTTTCTGGCGCCGCTTCTTCCAGGGGCAGGTGGCCGACGCCGTCAGCGCCGGCGACGAGGACCTGGCGCGCCGGAAGGCGACCGAGCTCCTGTCCCGGGCCCGCAAGGTCGAAGGCCATGTCTGGCTCGTCGGGGCCGGGCCGGGGGCGGAAGACCTTCTGACGCTGCGCGCGCAGCGGGTGATGATGGAAGCGGACGCGATCGTCTTCGATGCGCTGGTGCCGCAGGCGATCGTCGACATGGGGCGCCGCGATGCCGAGCGCATCTCGGTCGGCAAGCGCAAGGGCTGTCATTCGAAGTCGCAGGACGAGATCAACGACCTTCTGGTGGAACTCGGCCGCGCCGGCAAGCGGGTCGTGCGGCTGAAATCCGGCGATCCCCTGGTCTACGGCCGGGCGGCCGAAGAGATGTCGGCGCTGCGCGAGGCTGGGATTTCCTACGAGATCGTCCCCGGCATCACCTCCGCCTTCGCCGCGGCCGCCGATTTCGAGCTGCCGCTGACCTTGCGCGGCGTCGCCTCGTCGCTGGTCTTCACCACCGGCCACGACCTGACCGGTGCGGTTCTGCCGGACTGGGCGCGGCTTGCCGTCTCCGGGGCGACGATCGCCGTCTACATGGGCCGCACCGTCGCGGCCTCCGTCGCCGGGCGGCTGATGCAGGCGGGCCTGCCGGCCGAGACGACGGTGGCGGTCATCGAGAACGCCAGCCGATCCGACAGGCGGCTGTTGCACGGCACGCTGAAGGACCTGCCGGACCTCGAGCATCGCGACGAACTGACCGGCCCGGTGATGGTGATCATCGGCGATGCGGTCGCAGGCGCCAACTTCGAACACTCCGTCCCGCTCGTCCGCAGCCGCGCGACGACGGACACCGCATATCTGGGAGCATGACATGACAGACAAGGTCCTGACTGCGAACCGGCTGTCGGACGGCATATCCGTCTGGCTCGATGCCGCAGGCAACTGGAACACCTCGTTGCAGGAAGCCTTCGTGGCGCGCCACAAGGAGGCGGTCGAGGCGCTGGAGGCCACCGGCAAGCAGGCGTTCGCCGACAACAAGGTGGTTGACGTCAACGTCGTGGATGTCGAAGAAGTCGACGGCGTGCTGCGCCCGCTTCGGATGCGCGAGCGTATCCGCGCCGGCGGTCCGACCATCCCCTATGCAGCCGGATACTCCGGCCTGAACGCGACCCGCGCGGCCGTGGCCTGAAGGACAAGACATGTATCGCTACGATGAATTCGACCACGCCTTCGTCAACGACCGCGTCGCCCAGTTCCGCGACCAGGTCGCCCGCCGCCTGTCCGGCGAACTGGCGGAGGATGCGTTCAAGCCGCTGCGGCTGATGAACGGCGTCTACCTGCAGCTGCACGCCTACATGCTGCGCGTCGCCATTCCCTACGGCACGCTGAACAGCCGGCAGATGCGCATGCTCGCCCATATCGCGCGCAAGTACGACCGCGGCTATGGCCATTTCACAACCCGGCAGAACATCCAGTACAACTGGCCGAAGCTGTCGGAGCTTCCCGACGCGCTGGCCGACCTCGCCTCGGTCGAGATGCATGCGATCCAGACCTCGGGCAACTGCATCCGCAACGTCACCGCCGACCATTTTGCCGGCGCCGCCGCCGACGAGGTGGCCGACCCGCGGCCCTATGCGGAAATCCTGCGGCAGTGGTCCTCGGTCCACCCGGAGTTCTCCTACCTGCCGCGCAAGTTCAAGATCGCCGTGACCGGCGCCGAGCGCGACCGCGCGGCCATCCAGGTGCACGACATCGGCCTGCACCTGAAGAAGAACGACAAGGGCGAGATCGGCTTTGCCGTCTATGTCGGCGGCGGCCAGGGCCGGACGCCGATGATCGCCAAGAAGATCCGCGACTTCCTGCCGGAAGAGGATCTCCTTTCCTATACGACCGCGATCATGCGTGTGTACAACCTGCATGGCCGGCGCGACAACAAATACAAGGCGCGCATCAAGATCCTCGTGCACGAGACCGGGGCGGAGGAACTGGCGCGGCAGGTCGAGGTCGAGTTCGCCGAGCTGAAGAACACCGAGCTGAAGCTGCCCGAGGCCGACATCGAGGCGATTGCCGCCTATTTCGCGCCGCCGGCGCTGGAACCGCGCGCCGAGGGCTGGGCCAATCTCGCCCAGTGGAAGAAGGCCGATTCTGATTTCGCCCGCTGGGTTCAGCAGAACGTCCAGCCGCACAAGCACCCCGACTACGGCATGGTGACGATCTCGCTGAAGCCGATCGGCGGCATTCCGGGCGATGCCACGGATGCGCAGATGGAGGCGGTCGCCGATATCGCCGAGGAATATGCCTTCGACGAGATCCGCGTCAGCCACGAGCAGAACCTGATCCTGCCGCACGTGGCGCTCGCCGATCTCGAGCCGATCTATCGCGCGCTGGTCGCAGCCGGGCTGGCAACGGCCAATGCCGGGCTGATCACCGACATCATCGCCTGTCCGGGGCTGGACTATTGCGCGCTGGCGAACGCCCGCTCCATTCCCGTGGCGCAGGAGATTTCCAATCGTTTCGCTTCGCCCGAGCGGCAGGCCGAAATCGGCGAGCTGAAGATCAAGATCTCCGGCTGCATCAATGCCTGCGGCCATCACCATGTCGGCCATATCGGCCTGCTCGGCGTCGAGAAGAAGGGCGAGGAGCTGTACCAGATCACGCTCGGCGGCTCCGGCGACGAGAACACGTCGATCGGCGAGATCATCGGCCGCGGCTTCGAACCGGAGAAGGTGACCGACGCGATCGAGGTGATCGTCGACACCTATCTCGGCCTGCGGCTCGATCCGTCCGAGAATTTTCTCGCAGCCTACCGGCGCGTCGGGCCGCAGCCCTTCAAGGATGCGCTTTACGGCAATGCGGCAGCGGCGGCAGCGTAGGGGGGACGCGAGATGACGAGAATCTGGAAGGAAACCGGCTTCGTCAACGACGACCCGTGGGTCATCGAGAACGAGGACATCAAGGCCGGATCGAACGAGAAGGCGATCCTCGGTCTCTCCGACTTCCTGGCCCGTGTCGCCGAAGGCGACGAGGCGGGTTTCGGCGTCCTCATCAATCCTGCGGACGATGTGCGGCGGCTCGAGGGGCACCTGGACCGGATCGCGCTGGTGGCTCTGGCGTTTCCGGCCTTCAGCGACGGGCGGGCCTTCAGCCACGCTTCGCTGCTGCGCTCGCGGCTCGGCTATCAGGGCGAGGTGAGGGCGGTCGGCGACGTTCTGATCGACCACATCCCGCTGATGCTTCGGTGCGGCATCGACAGCTTCGCCGTCACCAATGCGACGGCGCTAAAGCGGCTTTCGGAAAACCGGCTGCCGGGGATCAACAATCACTACCAGCCGACGGCCAGGCCGTCGGCGGACGCGAAATCCTACAGCTGGCGCCGCGTCGGCTGACGCATATTGTCGCGATCGGGGCCCGTTTCCGGCTAAAGACGGATGCGGGCCTTTCTTCTTGTTGCGCCGCACATTATATGAGGGGTGCAAGCGCAGGCCGACCGATGGAATGCATTTTGCGCATGGCCGCTTCCTTTGGAACGCGATGCCTTCCTTCGGCGACCGCAGTATAATATCTGCCTATGCGACATTCCGTAGAGACCGCAGGAACCGACCACGAATGAATGCGCCCGCAAAGACCGAAGATCTCGCAGCAACCGTTCCCGCCGGCGTCTATGTCGAGAAGGTGACGAGCGTCCAGCACTATACCGACCGTCTCTTCCGCTTCCGGATGACGCGTCCGGACGGCTTCCGCTTCCGGTCCGGCGAATTCGCCATGATCGGCCTGATGGTCGACGGCAAGCCGGTCTATCGCGCCTATTCGATCGCGAGCCCCGCCTGGGACGAGGAGCTGGAGTTCTTCTCCATCAAGGTGCCGGACGGTCCGCTCACCTCGCACCTGCAGCAGATCCAGCAGGGCGATCAGGTGCTGATGCGCAAGAAGCCGACCGGCACGCTGGTGCTCGATGCGCTGACGCCCGGCAAGCGGCTCTACATGTTCTCGACCGGCACCGGCATCGCGCCGTTCGCCAGCCTGATCCGTGATCCGGAGACCTACGAGAAGTTCGACGAGGTGATTCTCACCCATACCTGCCGCGAAGTATCGGAACTGAAATACGGCTTCGACCTCGTGGAGGAGATCGCCAAGGACGAACTGCTGTCGGAGGTCGTGGGCGGCAAGCTGCGCCACTATGCGACGGTGACCCGCGAGGCGTTCCCCTACCAGGGCCGCATCACCGATCTGATCAGCAACGGCAAGATGTTCGCCGATCTCGGCGTCGACCCCTTCGATCCGGCGGTCGACCGCGCCATGATCTGCGGTTCGGCGGCCATGCTGAAGGAAACCAAGGCCCTGCTCGAGCAGGCGGGCCTCACCGAAGGCGCCAACAACAAGCCCGGCGAATTCGTCATCGAGCGCGCCTTCGTCGACTGAGGCTGCTTCCAGCGATCGGTTACAGAAAAAGGGGCGATGCCGTGTGCATCGCCCCTTTTGTCATTTCTGCAGGATCAGGTCGCCGGATGTCGCATGAGGCGCGCAGGGCGGCTGCGTCTGCGGCCACCCTGCGCTTTGCCGCCTCAGGCCAGGATGAAGTCGTTGGCGCCGAGATCGGCGATATCGAATTCCTTCAGGACCAGGATGTCGGTGGTCGCGAATTTCAGCCGCACGTCGTCGCCGACCTGGGTCGCCTTGCTCAGGACCGACGAGGCGGAGGAGAAATCGTAGCTGCGCAGGTCGATCTGATCCACGCCGTCGGAGAAGACCTCGACCGTGTCGGTGCCGTAGCCTTTTCCGAAGACGAAATCGTCATGGCCCTTGCCGCCGAACAGCGAGTCGTTGCCGTGGCCGCCATCGAGAACGTCATTGCCGTTGACGCCCTTGAGCACATCGCTGCCGCTGCCGCCGGAAATGCGATTGGCGGCCGAATTGCCCGTCAGCTTGTCGGAATAGCTGGTCCCGATCAGATTTTCGATCGAGGAGTAGCTGTCACCCTTGGCGGAGCCGGTGTTGTCCGAACGGGAGCCGAGGTTTGCGGTCAGGCCGGCGGAGGCGTTCTGGTAGCTCACCGTGTCGGTGCCGCTGCCGCCGATCAGCCTGTCGGTGCCAGGGCCGCCGATCAGGGTGTCGTTGCCGGCCCCGCCGTCGAGCGTGTCGTTGCCGCTTCCGCCGTTGAGACGGTTTGCGTTGCTGTTGCCGGTCAGCCTGTCGGCATAGGCGGAGCCCTGCAGATGCTCGATCGAGGAATAGGTGTCGCCGGAGGCGTCGTTGGTGTTGATCGAGGGTTTCGAGAGGTTGGCCGTCACGCCGCCGCGCGCCGAAGCGTAGGATGCGGTGTCAGCCCCGCTGCCGCCGATCAGCCTGTCGCCGGAGGACCCGCCGATCAGTGTGTCGTTGCCGGTGCCGCCATCGAGACTGTCACGGCCGCTGTTGCCATAGAGCGTGTCGTTGGCGGTCAGGCCGTAGAGCCTGTCGTTGCCGCTGTTGCCGGTCAGCGTGTTGGCGGCCTGGTTGCCTTCGATCGTATCCGCGCCCGAACCGCCCTTGGCGTTTTCGATGAGGGAGCGGGTGTCGCCCTTGTACAGAAGGGCGTTGAAGATGTTGCCGCGGGCATAGTGGTTGTCGCCGAGATAGGCCACTTGCTCGTCGCTGAACTCCGAGTGCGAGCCGGGGGCCAGGTCGATCTCGACGCCATCGGAATAGGCGGAGAGATCATAGGTGTCGCTGCCGCCGCCGTCCCAGATGGTTGCGAAGATGCGGTTGGCGCCGGGCGCTATCGCGACTTCACCGTTGACGTAGGTCTTGCCGCTGCTCGGCGTCCACTTGTAGGTGGTGTTTCCGGCATTCGTCGTGAAGTCGGCGCCGTACATGCGCTGGAGGGCGGCGATATCGGCCATCATGAAGGTCTGCGGGGCGCCGAACTCTTCATAGGTGTACATATCGGCGTCGCTGCCCTGGTAGCTTCGGTAGGTCATCACCGAATACTCGACGCTGTCCTTGGCCGAAGGCATCTTGGCGAAGCCTTCGCCGGTGTGGGCGTGCTCCAGGCCGAGTGCATGACCGAGCTCGTGAATCAGCGTGTGCCAGCCGTAGTTGCCGGCCTCGGGATCGTTGAAGTCGCTGTCTTCGCCGAACCACAGGTCGCCGGCCTCGTCGTAGGTGCCGGGGAAGTATGCCTTGGCCGTCGGGTTGTCGTAAGTCGATTCGGCGAAGCGAAGGGTTGCGCTTGACTGCGATCCTGCCGAAAGGGTCAGGCCGGTGAAGCCTTCCACCGAAAAGCCGTCATTGGCCTTGGATCCGTAGGACTGTTCCATCGCAAAGAGCGCGGCAGACTTCATCTTGCCCGAGACCGAACCGAATCCGTCGCTCGGCTCATAGTCCGAATAGCCATAGGCCGAGCTGCTGGTCGGGAAGGCATAGGTGACGGTGCCGCTCCAGGCCGTTCCGCCGAGGACCGAGTCGACGATGTCGTTGCCGGTGGCAGAAACGCTCTTGGTGCTCTTGTTGATGCCTGTCATGCAAATGTCCTTGTACGGTCTCGTGGAAGATGGTCAGGGGCGGGCACTGCCGAATACGTGTATCGGCAAAGCTTCAACAACTTGTGACGTTTAGCGGGATTCGCCACAGGTTGCCATCTTGGAAGATCTCCCGCTGGATCGCGCGGCCCGATGCCGCAGGGCGGTCCCGTGCCGGAGGCAGGCCATGGGGGGACCGAACGCGAGGAAGGCGATAACGGCAGAATGAGCCCGTCTCATGGCAAGAGGGGCCGGAGGCCGCGGCTGCGGCGCGTTGTCCCCGGCGAAGTGCGCGCTTCAGGGGGCCGGATCGTGGGCCTCGGGCGAATGGAACGGCATCATACGTTGAACAAGGCATGGGCTGCGCACGTCTGCCGCGAAAAGTTTTTGCGTCGGCGGCATTGGATTTTCGCGCTGAAACGTTGATGTCTCGAGGGTAGCGAAATCACATGCGCAACAGACGCATCGACCGGCGGCCAGGGGCGCGCCGATCGGCTGTCGATCGGCGGGCGAAAATTGCCGCGATCGGCACGGCGTGCCGGACTTCAGCCGGCGGGGCCGGGCGCAGGGAATTGACGGTTAGTGGGCGGCGGCCGAAGCAGGAGGATCTCGCAAGGATCCCCGGCTTCGGCCGGTTCCGCATGCGGCGGGCGGATCAGAAGGCAGTCCGCGGCGGCAAACACCTTCATCATCGAGGAATCCTGCTTGTCGTAGGGCGTGGCCACGAGGGCGCCGTCGTCGCGGACGGCAAGCGTCGCGCGGAGATGGTCCTGCCGGTGATCGTTGGCGGCGAGGGCCGTGCCGGCAAGCGCGAAGGTCCGCCGGTCGAAGGCCGGCAGGCGGGACAGCTTGCGGACCAGCGGCTCCAGGAACAAGAGCGCGCAGACCATGCTGGAGGCAGGATTGCCGGGCAGGCCGAGAATGTGCATGCCGCCGAGGCGGCCGACCATGAGCGGTTTGCCCGGCCGCATGGCGATCCGCCAGAAGTCCAGCTCCATGCCGGCGGAGACGAGAACCGGCTGCACCAGGTCGTGATCTCCGACCGAGGCGCCGCCGAGCGTGACGAGCACGTCCGCGCCGCAGGCCTTGGCCCAGTCGACGGCATCCATGATCGCATTGGGGTCGTCGGCGGCGATGCCGAGATCGATCACCTCGGCGCCGGCTTCGCGGGCGAGGGCGGCGACGCCGAAGCTGTTGGAGGCGACGATCTGGCTGGGACCGAGGGCGGAGCCGGGCGGGACGAGTTCGTCGCCGGTCGCAAGCAGGGCGACCTTCGGCCGGGCGTAGACGTTGAGCACCGCATGGTTCATGGCGGCAGCGACCGTCAGCCGGGCGGCATCGAGCATCTGCCCCTTTCGCAGCACCACCTCGCCCTCGGCGAAGTCCTGTCCGCGGGGACGGATGTGGCGGCCGCGCTGCGGCAGGAACGTGCTGCGGATGCGATCGTCGCCGACCGTCTCGGCATCCTCCTGCAACAGCACCGTGTCGGCGCCGGCCGGGAGTGGCGCGCCGGTGAAGATCCGCACCGCCTCGCCGGGCCCGACGGTGCCGGAAAAGGCATGGCCCGCAGCGGATCGGCCGATGACGCGCAAGGTGGCGCCGGGCTCGACGATGTCCTCATGACGCAGCGCGTAGCCGTCCATTGCGGAATTGTCGAACGGGGGCTGGGTCAGGCGGGCGGCGACGTCGACCGCCAGCACGCGGTCGCAGGCCTCGTGGAGCGGCACGCTCTCGCTTCTGTCCGGGGGGCGGGCTGACTTCAACAGGCGTTCAAGCGCATCCTCGACCGGCAAAAGCGACATCTTCAATCCTGCTCCCTGCGCCGATAGTCTCCCGAACGGCCGCCGGACTTGGCGAGGAGACGGATACCGCCGATCTCCATCTCCCTGTCGACGGCCTTGGCCATGTCATAGATCGTCAGGCATGCCACGCTGACGGCCGTCAGCGCCTCCATCTCGACCCCGGTGCGGCCGCTGAGCTTGGCCATCGCCTCGACACGCAGGCCGGGCAGATCGGGATCCTCGGTGATATCGACGGAGACCTTGGTCAGCATCAGCGGGTGGCAGAGCGGAATGAGGCTGGCGGTCTGCTTGGCGGCCATGATGCCGGCCAGCCGTGCGGTGCCGATCACGTCGCCCTTCTTGGCGTTGCCTTCGCGGATGAGCGCCAGCGTCTCGGGGCGCATCCGCACCGACCCTTCGGCGACGGCGATCCGCACCGTCTCGTCCTTGTCGCCGACATCCACCATGTTCGCCTCGCCGGAGGCGTCGATATGGGTCAGTCCGCTCCGTTCGCGCGCCATCATTCGGCAGCCAGCACGGAGGTCCTGCCGGTCAGCAGGGCGCGGGTGGCCGTCGTCACGTCCGCCTGCCGCATCAGGCTCTCGCCGACGAGGAAGGTCGTGATGCCGGACGCCTTCAGCCGCTCGCAGTCTGCATGGGTGAAGATGCCGCTCTCGCCGACGAGCAGGCGGTCGTCGGGCACCATGAGCGCCAGCCGCTCGGATACGGCGAGATCGACCTCGAAGGTGCGCAGATTGCGGTTGTTGATGCCGACGAGCTTGGATTTCAGCCGCAGCGCGCGCTCCATCTCCGCCTCGTCGTGCACTTCGACCAGCACGTCCATGGCGAGCGAGAACGCATGATCCTGCAGACGCTGGGCGTCGTCGTCCGAAAGCGAGGCCATGATGAGGAGGATGCAGTCTGCACCCCAGGCCCGGGCTTCCTGCACCTGGTAGGTGTCGAACATGAAATCCTTGCGCAGCGCCGGCAGGCTGCAGGCGGCGCGCGCCTCGGTCAGAAACGCCGGCGCGCCCTGGAAGCTCGGTGCGTCCGTCAGCACCGAAAGGCAGGTCGCGCCGCCGGCCTCATAGGCCTTCGCCAGTGCCGGCGGATCGAAATCCGGGCGGATCAGGCCCTTAGAGGGGCTCGCCTTCTTGATCTCGGCGATCAGGCCGAATTCACCCTTCGCCTTCCTGGCGAGAAGATTCGCGAAGAAGCCGCGCGGCGGCTCCTGGTCGCGCGCGATCGCCCGCAATTCCGCAAGCGGGACGGCTGCCTTGGCGGCTTCGATCTCCTTGCGCTTGTAGGCCTCGATCTTCTTCAGAATATCGGTCATGGAACGAGCCTACCCCTGATCCGCCGCGTTGGAAACCGCCACGAGCCTGCTGAGGGCCGCGCTCGCGTTGCCGCTCGAAAGCGACTGGCGGGCGATCTCCATGCCGTCCGCGATCGTGTCCGCCTTGCCGGCGACGATCAGGCCGGCGGCGGCATTGGCGAGCGAGATGTCGCGATAGGCCGTTTCGGCACCGCCGAGGACTGCGCGCAGCGCCTCGGCATTGTGGGCGCCGTCACCGCCGCGGATCGCGTCGAGGTCCACCTGCTGCAGGCCGAAGTCGGCCGGCGTCAGCTCGAAGGTGCGGATCCTGCCGTCCTCGAGTGCGGCAACCTGCGTCGTGCCCGTGGTGGTGATTTCGTCAAGGCCGGAGCCGTAGACGACCCAGACGCGCTCGGAACCGAGGTCGCGCAGCACCTCTGCGACGGGAACGAGCCATTGCTCGGCATAGACGCCGACGAGCTGGCGCTTGACGCTGCCGGGGTTCGACAAGGGGCCGAGCAGATTGAAGATCGTGCGCGTGCCGAGTTCGACGCGCGAGGGGCCGACATGCTTCATCGCCGGGTGGTGAAGCTGGGCGAACATGAAGCCGAGGCCGGCTTCGTTCACGCAGCGCGCGATCGCCTCGGGGCCGATGTCGAGCTTGACGCCGAGGCAGGAGAGCGCGTCCGCCGTTCCCGATTTCGAACTCAGCGCACGGTTGCCGTGCTTGGCAACCGGCACGCCGGCACCGGCCACGAGAATCGCGGCGAGCGTCGAGATGTTGTAGGTGCCGGCGCCGTCGCCGCCCGTGCCGACGATGTCGATCGCGCCGGCGGGTACGGAGACGGGGAGCATGCGGGCGCGCATCGAGCCGACGGCGCCATAGATCTCGTCGACCGTCTCGCCGCGCACGCGCAGCGCCATCAGGAAGCCGCCGATCTGCGAGGGCGTGGCGGCGCCGGACATGATGATCTCGAAGGCGCCGCGGGCTTCCTCGCGGTCCAGCGGCTGTCCGCTGGCGACCTTGGCGATGAATGGTTTCAGGTCAGACATGTGATCGGCTTCCCCGGGTTGTCATTGCATGCTGCGCTCGGCCAGCGACCGGTTGATCGACACACCGTAGGAGGTCTGCAGGCTGGAAACCATCTGGTCGAGGATGTCGTCGCCGCTGGCGCGGGCGATCGCCTCGATCTGCTGGTCGGCATTGGCGAGCGCGTCGCCGGCGGCGTTGCTGTCGACTTCCGTCACCTGCAGGACGATCTGGCCTTCGCCGGCGGTCCCCGGTGCGTTGGCGACATGGCCCACCGGTCCGCCGAAGGCCGCCGTGACGGCCGCCGGGCTCAGCGTGATGTCCTCGGCGCCCCGGGTCAACCCGGCCTTGGTTTCGACGGCAATGCCCATGTCCGAGGCGATGTCGGCCATCTTCTCGCCCTTGCGGATGCGCTCGGCGATCTCGGCGGCCTTCTTGCCGAGGGCGTCGCGCTGCTGCTCGGCGGTCCAGTCGGCAACGACTCCGTCGCGCGCCTCGTCGAGCGTGCGGTCCCGTTCCGGCACGATGTCGCGAACCTCGTACCAGATGTAGCCGTCGCGGCCGTAGTTCACCGGCGGGTTCTCCATGCCGGCCTCCGTTGCAAAGACGGCAGCCAGCAGCCCGGCCTGCTCGGGAAGAGCGAGCTCCTGGCCGTCCTGGCCCTTGCCGGTGTTGTCGGCGGCCTCGACCGTGACCAGCTTGAGGTTCGTCTGGGCGGCGGCGTCCTCGATCGTGGCGCCATTGGCGACGGCTTCGTCGAAGCGGTCGTGGATGGCCATCAGGTCGTCGCTCGCCAGGGTCAGCGCCATTTCGTTGCGCAGCTCTTCCTTGACCTCGTCGAACGCCCTGGTGGCTTCGGGGCGGATGTTCGTGGCGCGCAGGATCACCGGCCCGAAGATGCCGTCGACGACGGCGGAGGTGCCGCCGTCGGCGGGAATCGCGAATGCGGCCTCGGCCAGCGTCTGTTCCGGCATCGTCGCCTTGGTAAACTCGCCGAGCGTGACGTCGGCGGCGGTCTTGCCCTGCTCGGCGATCAGCGCGTCGAAGGTGGTGCCCGAGGAGAGCTTGGCTGCGGCCGCATCGGCGGCGGCGCGATCGGCGAAGGTCAGCTGCTGGACGGTGCGCATTTCGGCGGTCCGGTACTTGTCCTTCGTCCGCTCGTACTCCTCGCGCAGGGCGGCGTCGTCGATGGCGGATGCGTCGGCAATGTCCTTGGGCGACAGGGCGACATAGACGAACTTGCGGTATTCCGGCGCCTTGTACTTCGCCTTGTTCTGCTCGAACCAGGCCGACAGCACGTCATCGGCCGGCGCCTTGACCGGATCGATATTGGCATTGGACAGCAGCAGGTAGTCGACCGAGCGCGCCTCGTTGCGATACTGGCGGACGGCGTCGGTCAGCGCCTGCGGGGCGCGGTATCCGTCGGAAATCGCTTCCACGATCTGGCTGCGCACGGCGACCTGGCTGCGGTTGTTGATGTAGTCGTTCTCGCGCAGGCCGGCATTGCGCAGGATCGCCGAGAAGGCCGTGCGGTCGAAGCGGCCGTTCGGTCCGCGGAACGCCGGATCTTCCGCAATCAGCTGCGCGAGACGATCCTCGCTGAGGCCGAGGCTCATGTCGTTGGAGAGCTGGTCCAGCGCGGCGCCGGCGACGAGCTCGGCATAGACCTGGTTCTCGACGCCGAGTGCTCGGGCCTGATCGCTCGAAAGCCGGGTGCCGAAGCGCTGCGAGAGCGCCGAGAGCTGGCGTTCGTAGGCCAGCCGGAAATCCGTGGCGGAAACGTTGACGTCGCCGACGGTGACGACCGCGTTCGACGTTCCCGTCACAAGCGAGCTCGAAATGCCCCAGATGCCGAAGGAGGCCACCAGAATGAGCAGGAGGGCTTTCGCAACCCAGGTCTGGGCGCCTTTTCTGAGAGTTTCGAGCATGTATCGCATTCCTTGCTGGTACGGCGCCTCGGCCGGAGGCAACCCGTCTCATAGCGGAAAGTTCAAGCGATTAGAAGTCCGATGGTCGGCGCGTTTCCTTCGTGCTGCAGGAGAGGTCGGATGTGACGGATTTGCGGGGATTTCGGCCGGGCGCCGGAGATGAAATCGCGGGAGGGCGCAAACAGGCCAGTTGCGGACGATTTCATTTGCCGGCAAAGAAACTGTTTCTGAAATAATTGATGAATTGCGCAAGAATGACTTTCTGCGATTCTCGCCGGGCAGGCGATGCGTGGTGCGGCTCCGGTGCGGTGGCGCAGGCGTGACAGGGAAGGCGTTGGCATGGAATCGACGATCGTGATGATCAATCTGTTCGGCGCGGTGGCACTTCTGCTGTTCGGGCTCGCGCAGGTGAAGGACGGCGTCACGCGGGCGTTCGGGAGCAGGCTGCGCAAGGGGCTGGCGCTCGGCACCGGCGGTTCGTTGCGCGCCTTCGTGTCCGGCTTCCTGGCGACGATCGCCCTGCAGAGTTCGACGGCGACGGCCCTGATGACGGCCTCCTTCGTCGAGAAGAACCTGATCCGGTCGCGTATGGCGCAGATCGTCCTGCTCGGGGCAAATGTCGGAACGGCCGTGACCGCCTGGATCGTTGCGACCGGGATCGAATGGGTGGCGCCGCTCGTCATCCTCGCGGGCGTTATCCTCTACAAGGGCCGTTCGACCTTCAGGCAGGGCGCCGGCGCAGCACTCGTCGGCATCGGCCTGATGCTTCTGTCGCTGCATCTCCTGAGCCAGGCGACCGAGCCCATGCGGCAATCGGAGGCGCTCGCCGCGTTTCTCACGCTGCTCGATGGCGCCTGGCCGGTCGCGCTCGCCTTCTCCACGGTGCTGGCCTTCGTCTCGTCCTCGAGCCTTGCGGTCGTCGTGCTGATCCTGTCGCTTGCGACGACGGGGATCGTCTCGCCCGGGCTGACGGTCGTGCTGGTCCTTGGCGCCAATCTCGGCGGCGCCATCCCGCCGGTCATCGCAACGCTTCGCTCGCCCGCGCCCGCCCGCAGGGTTACCATCGGCAATCTGCTCGTGCGCGCGGCCGGCTGTCTGGTGGTGCTGCCCTTCGCTGACATGGCCGCCGACGCCCTGCTGCGGTTGCCGCTGCCGCTTGCGAAGCTTCCCGTGGACGCGCACCTGGCGTTCAACGTCGCCGTCGCCCTTTTCTTCTGGCCGTTGTCGCCGCTGCTGGCGCGGGTGATGGAGCGGCTGGTGCCGGACGAGCCGCCGGGAGAGCGCGGTCCCCAGTACCTGGACGAGGCGGCGCTCGAGACGCCGGTGGTGGCGCTGTCGGGGGCGACGCGGGAGGTGCTGCGCATCGGCGACCTGATCGAATCGATGCTCATCCACACGATGAAGGCGTTCGAGGAGAACAACCTGGATGAACTCGGCAAGATCGGCGTGCTGGAGAAACAGGTCGACGAATTGCAGCAGGCGATCAAGATCTATCTGTCGCGGCTCGGCAACAGGGGGCTGAGCGCCGAGAACGGCGCCCGCTCGATCGTGATCATCGACTATGCGATCAATCTCGAGCATGTCGGCGATATCATCGAGAAGGGCCTGCAGGAGGAGGTGCGCAAGAAGGTCGTGAACGGCCTCCGGTTTTCGACCGACGGCTACAGCGAACTCTCCGGCCTGTTCAACCTGACGATCGAGAATCTGCGGATCGCCCAGACGATCCTCGTCTCGCGCGACTTCGCCCTCGCCAAGCAACTGGTCGAAGTGAAGGTCGCCGTGCGGCACATGGAGAAACAGTCGTCCGAGCGCCACCTGGCCCGCCTGCGCGACGGCCGTCTCGAAAGCCTGCAGACGAGCTCGCTGCACCTCGACATGCTGCGCGACCTCAAGCGGATCAACGCGCACCTGGTGTCGGTTGCCTATCCGATCCTCGACGAGAGCGGGCTTCTCGTCGAGAGCAGGCTGCGCGGCACGGAATAGGCGCGAATTCCCTTTGTCTCCGACCGGTTTCGTTTGATATGGAACCGCATACGATCAGCTTGACGAGGATGCCGATGCACAAGGACGAGACGAAACGCAGCTGCCTGGCGATCATCCTGGCGGCCGGCGAGAGCACGAGGATGAAGTCCTCGCAATCGAAAGTGCTGCATCCGATCGGCAATCGGCCGATGATCTCCCATGTGGTCGACGCGCTTGCGGGGGCGGGGATTACCGAAATTGCGCTCGTGCTCGGCCGCGACGCAGACAAGGTGGAGGCTGCCGCCCGGCATCCGTCGGCCCGTTCCGAAACCTTCATCCAGACGGAGCGGCTGGGGACGGCGCATGCGGTGCTCGCCGCCCGCGCGGCGCTGGCCAAGGGCTATGACGACGTGCTCGTCGTCTTCGGCGATACGCCGCTTCTGACCGCAGCCCCGCTGCAGACGGCCCGTGCCGGGCTTGCCGAAGGCAGCGACGTGGTCGTGGTCGGCTTCATGGCTGCCGATCCGTTCGGCTATGGCCGCCTGATCGTCCGCGACGGCGAACTCTTGGCGATTCGCGAGGAGAAGGACGCGACGGCGCAGGAGCGGGAGATCGCCTACTGCAACGGCGGCCTGATGGCGATCGACGGCCGCAAGGCGCTCGGCCTGATCGAGAAGATCGGCAACGACAACGCCAAGCGCGAATACTACCTGACCGACATCGTCGAGATCGTCCGCGCCGAAGGCGGTCGCGCCACCGCGGTCGAGGCGCCGAAAGAAGAGCTGACCGGTTGCAACACACGCGCCGAGCTCGCCTTCATCGAACAGCTCTGGCAAAAGCGCCGGCGCACCGCGCTGATGCTTTCGGGCGTCTCGATGATCGCGCCGGAGACGGTCTTCCTGTCGTTCGACACAGAGATTGCGCAGGACGTGACGATCGAGCCGAACGTGGTGTTCGGGCCGGGCGTGACGGTGGAGAGCGGCGCGGTCATCCATGCCTTTTCGCATCTGGAAGGCGCCCATGTCGGGGCCGGCGCCTCGGTCGGCCCGTTCGCGCGGCTGCGCCCTGAGGCGAAGCTCGGCGCCGGTTCGAAGGTCGGCAATTTCTGCGAGGTGAAGAAGGCAGAGATCGGCGAAGGTGCCAAGGTCAACCACCTGACCTATGTCGGCGACGCCTTCGTCGGCGCCGGCAGCAACATCGGCGCCGGCACGATCACCTGCAACTACGACGGCATCAACAAGCACGAGACGCGGATCGGCGCCAACGCGTTCGTCGGATCCAATTCGTCGCTCGTGGCCCCCGTCACGATCGGCAACGGCGCCTATGTCGCGTCCGGCAGCGTGATCACCATGGACGTCCCCGACGACGCGGTGGCCTTCGGCCGGGCGCGGCAGGAAAACAAGCCCGAGCGGGCGAAGCTGATCCGCGAGCGCAACGCGGCGATCAAGGCGCAGCGCAAGAAGGCGGCCGAATAGGTCATCGGCATTAACGCATGAAATCGAAAGTGAGCGCTAGGTCATTGCGCTCGCTGCAAAAACCGCTACCAGAATGCGCCATCTACACCGCATACCCCCGAAAGACTGAGTGGCTTTTCGGGCGGCGTTATGCGTCGATCAATCGTGGGGTCCGCGTCGCTGCCGCAAGCTCGGCGGCCCGTGCGCCCGGCCAGCAATGGGGTGGTTTCATGTGCGGTATTGTCGGCATCGTCGGGACGCAGCCGGTCGCAGGACGGCTGGTGGAGGCACTGAAGCGGCTCGAATATCGCGGCTATGATTCGGCCGGCGTCGCCACCATCCTCGACGGGCGGCTGGATCGCCGGCGGGCGGAGGGCAAGCTGGTCAATCTCGAGGCGCGGCTTGCCGAGAAACCGCTCGCCGGGACGATCGGCATCGCGCACACGCGCTGGGCGACGCATGGCGCGCCGACGGAGGGCAACGCGCATCCGCATTTCACCGACGGCGTCGCCGTCGTCCACAACGGCATCATCGAGAACTTCTCCGAGATCAAGGACGAGCTGATCGCCGGCGGGGCGGAGTTCTCCACGCAGACCGATACCGAGGTCGTCGCACAATTGCTGGCGAGACTGAGGCGCGAGGGTTTCGGACGGCGCGATGCGATGCTTTCGATGCTGCAGCGGGTCAGCGGCGCCTATGCACTGGCGGTGATGTTCGAGGACGATCCGTCGACGATCATGGTCGCCCGCAACGGTCCGCCGCTCGCGATCGGCCACGGGCAGGGGGAAATGTTCCTCGGCTCAGATGCGATCGCGCTCGCCCCGTTCACCTCCGAGATCACCTATCTCGTCGACGGCGACTGGGCGGTGGTCGGCAGGAACGGCGTGCACATCTTCGACCTGGAAGGCAATCCGGTCGAGCGGCGCCGACAGGTCTCCAGTGCCGCGGCCTACATGATCGACAAGGGCAACCACCGGCATTTCATGGAGAAGGAAATCCATGAACAGTCCGAGGTGGTCTCCCACACGCTGAGCCACTATATCGACTTCATCGAGAACAAGGTGAAAAAACCGGCGGAAGAGATCGATTTTTCTACTGTTTCCAGCCTTGCGATCTCGGCGTGCGGCACCGCCTACCTCGCGGGTCTCGTCGGCAAGTACTGGTTCGAGCGGTTGGCGCGGCTGCCGGTCGAGATCGACGTCGCCTCGGAATTCCGCTACCGCGAGATGCCGCTGAACCCCACTTCCGCCGCGCTGTTCATCTCGCAGTCGGGCGAGACGGCCGATACGCTGGCGTCGCTGCGCTACTGCAAGGAGGCGGGGCTGAAGGTCGGCGCGATCGTCAATGCGCCGGAATCGACCATCGCCCGCGAGGCCGACGTGGTCTTCCCGACGCTGGCCGGCCCGGAGATCGGCGTCGCCTCCACCAAGGCGTTCACCTGCCAGCTCGCGGTGCTGGCGTCGCTGGCGATCCAGGCGGGGCACGCGCGCGGCACGCTCGCCGCAGCCGACGAAAACGCGCTGGTGCGCCATCTGGCCGAGACGCCGCGGCTGATCGCCCATGTGCTCAACACGATCCAGCCGGCCGTCGAGCTCCTGGCGCGCGAGCTGTCGAAATGCCGCGACGTGCTCTATCTCGGCCGCGGCACGAGCTATCCGCTGGCGCTCGAGGGGGCGCTCAAGCTGAAGGAGATCTCCTATATCCACGCCGAGGGCTATGCCGCCGGCGAGCTGAAACACGGGCCGATCGCGCTGATCGACGAGAACATGCCGGTGATCGTGATCGCGCCGTTCGACCGCTTCTTCGAGAAGACGGTCTCGAACATGCAGGAAGTGGCCGCCCGCGGCGGGCGGATCATCTTCATCACCGACGAGCGGGGTGCTGCGGGGACCAAGCTCGAGACGATGGCGACGATCGTGCTGCCGGCGGTCGACGAGATCATCGCGCCGGTGCTCTATGCGCTGCCGATCCAGCTGATCGCCTATCACACTGCCGTCTTCATGGGCACCGACGTCGACCAGCCGCGCAATCTCGCGAAATCGGTGACGGTCGAATGATCATCCGCGACGAGACGGCCGCGGACGTCGCAGCCATCGGCGCGCTGACCGCGGAAGCCTTTGCGACGATGCCCTACAGCGACGGCAGCGAGCCGGCGATCATCGCGCGGCTTCGCGCCGCCAGGGCACTGACGTTCTCGCTCGTTGCGGAGGAGGCAGGCGAGGTCATCGGCCACGTGGCGTTCTCGCCGGTTTCGGTGTCGGGCGAGGGAGAGGACGGGGGCTGGTACGGGCTAGGTCCGATCTCCGTCCAGCCCGCGCGCCAGCGCTCGGGCATCGGCAGCGCGCTCGTCCGCGCCGGCCTCGCGCGGCTTCAGGCGATCGGCGCCAGGGGCTGCGTGCTCGCTGGCGATCCCGGCTACTACGGCCGATTCGGCTTCGCCTGCGACCCTGCCTTCACCTCGCCCGGCATCCCTCACGAGTATTTCATGAGGGTTGTGTTTTCACCGGTTTACGCGGGCGGCACGGTTACCTATCATCCGGCTTTCTTCGGCTGAGGTTCCGGCGGCATACAGGCGATGACCGATATCGTTCCGCGACTTTCGATGGCTGCGCGGCTGCGCAACAACTTCCTGACAGGGCTCGTCATCTGCGCGCCGATCGCGATCACGATCTGGCTGACGTGGACCTTCATCCACTGGGCGGACAGCTGGGTGAAGCCCTATATCCCCAATCGCTACAATCCCGAGAGCTACCTGCAGTTCGCCATACCCGGCTTCGGGCTTCTGATCGCACTCGTCGTCATCACGCTGGTCGGCTTTCTCGGCAAGAACCTGATCGGACGCTCGATCGTCAATTTCGGCGAAACGATCCTCAATCGCACGCCGCTGGTCAGCACGATCTACAAGAGCCTCAAGCAGATCTTCGAATCGGTCCTGAAGGAAAAGGGGACCTCCTTCAACAAGGCCGGTCTGATCGAGTATCCGAGCCCGGGCCTGTGGTCGGTGGTGTTCATCGCGACGGACGCCAAGGGCGAGATGAAGTCGAAGTTCGACGCCATGGGCCGCGACATGGTCGCCTGCTTCCTGCCGCCGACGCCGTTTCCGACCGCCGGCTACCTCGTCTTCGTGCCGCGCGAGAAGATCGTGCTGCTCGACATGAGCGCCGAGGACGCGGCCAAGCTGATCATCTCGGTCGGGCTGGTGAACCCGCCGGACAAGCTGCTGACGGCGCCGATGCCGTTCGCAGCGAAGCTGAAGGAAAAGTTCAAGAAGTAGCGCTCAGCCGGCGCGTAGGAACCGGATCGCCTCGTCGCGGCGGAAGAGATAGAGCAGCGTGCGGATCGCCTGTCCGCGCACGCCTTCCAGATTCGGATCCGTCTCCAGCACGTAGGCGGCCTCCTTGCGGGCGATCTCCAGCAGGTCGCCGTGCGCCTCGATGCTGGCGACGAGGAAGCCGGGCGTGCCTGACTGGCGGGTGCCGAGCAGTTCGCCTTCGCCACGCAGTTTCAGATCCTCCTCGGCAATGCGGAACCCGTCCTCGGTCTCGCGCAGGATTCCGAGCCGCGCCCGGCCGTTCTCGCTGAGCGGGCCATTGTAGAGCAGGATGCAGGAGGAGGCGCCTTCGCCGCGTCCGACCCGGCCGCGCAGCTGGTGGAGCTGGGCGAGGCCGAAACGCTCCGCATGCTCGATCACCATGATCGTCGCGTCCGGCACGTCGACGCCCACTTCGACGACGGTGGTGGCGACCAGCAGCCGCGTTTCGCCGCTCTTGAAGGCGAGCATGGCCTCGTCCTTCTGCGGTCCGCTCATGCGCCCATGCACGAGGCCCGCCGCATCGCCGAAGACGCTTTTCAGCGTCGCATGCCGCTCCTCCACCGACATCAGGTCTGATTCCTCGGTCTCCTCGACGAGCGGGCAGATCCAGTAGGCCTTCTTGCCCTCGGCGATCGCGGTGCGCAGCCGCTCGACGATTTCGCCGGTGCGCTCCTGCGGCACGATCACCGTCTGGATCGGCTGGCGGCCGGCCGGCTTCTCGGTGAGCTTGGAGACGTCCATGTCGCCGAAGGCGGCGAGCACCAGCGTGCGCGGGATCGGCGTCGCCGTCATCACCAGCATGTGCGGCGAGATCCCCTTGGCGGTCAGCCGCAGCCGCTGGTGGACGCCGAAGCGATGCTGCTCGTCGACGACGGCCAGCGCCAGGTCGCGGTAGACGACGGTGTCCTGGAACAGCGCATGCGTGCCGACGACGATGTGCGTCTGGCCGCTTTCGATCCGCTTGAGGATCTCGTCGCGCTCGCGGCCCTTGGTGCGCCCGGTCAGCACGTCGATCCTGATGCCGGCGGGCTCGGCCATCCTGGACAGCGTCGCATGATGCTGGCGGGCGAGGATCTCGGTCGGCGCCATCAGCACCGCCTGTCCGCCGGCCTCGACCGCCGCCAGCATCGCCATGAGCGCCACTGCCGTCTTGCCAGAACCGACGTCGCCCTGCAGGAGCCGCAGCATCCGCTGGTCGGTTGCCATGTCGTCCCTGATCTCGGCGATCGCGGCCTCCTGGCTGCCCGTCAGTGCGAAGGGCAGGGCGGACAGCACCGGCGCGGACAGTTTCCCGGTGGCGATCACGGGACGGCCAGCGACGCGGCGCAGCGTCTGCCGCACCAGCGCCAGCGAGATCTGTCCGGCCAGGAACTCGTCATGGGCGAGCCGGCGGCGGGCCGGCGCCTGCAGGTCGAGATCGTGGCCGTCCTGCGGATGATGGAGGGCGGCGAAGGCTTCGGTTGCCGCGGGAAAGCGCTCGCGCGCGGCAAGGGCCGTGTCGATCCATTCAGGCAGTTGCGGCACGCGCGCCACCGCCGCCTCGACCGCCTTGCGCAGGGTGCGCGGCGACAGGCCTGCCGTCAGCCCGTAGACCGGCTCGACCAGCGGCATCGTCTCGGCTTCCGACGCCTTCACCATGAAATCCGGATGCACCATCGAGGCACGGCCGTTGAACCAGTCGACCTTGCCGCTGACGACCACCTCTTCGTCCACCGGCAGGCTCTTCTCCAGCCAGTCGCCCTTGGCGCGGAAGAAGGTGAGCGCCAGTTCGCCGGTGTCGTCGTGCAGGAACACCCGGTAGGGGACGTTGGATCTTCCCCGCGGTGGCGGCTGGTGGCGGTCGACGCGGCCGGACACGGTGACGATCGCTCCCTGCGGCGCATGCGCGATGCCTGGCTGGTTGCGGCGGTCGATCACGCTGTGCGGCAGGTGGAAGACCAGATCGACGACGCGGCAGTCCTCGATGCTCTCCTGGCCGAGCAGCTTGGCGAACAGTTCACCCGTCTTCGGGCCGATGCCGGGAAGCGAGGCGAGGGAGGCGAACAGGGGATCGAGCAGGGCAGGACGCATGACCGCAAGATGCGCCGGACGATTGCCGCTTGGCAAGGCTGACAATCGCCTTTCGAGCGTCTATAGAAACGCCGGCGAGGGTCGGCGGTGAGCCGCGCGACCGCTCGCCTGCGGCGGCCGGCCGACAAGGACAGCTGTCGCAGCAAGCGATTGAATTCGTGCATGAAGCCGTGGCGGCGGCGAGGCCGCCCCGGTGTGTCATGCGCCCCGGCCGTGTGCCTCCAGGTGGGCGGACGGGCGAAACCCCTGCGGGAAAGACAGCCATGACCGGCACCACACGCTCCAGCGCCGACATCGAACCACGCCGCAAGCGCATCCTCTTTCGCTGCTGGCACCGCGGCATCCGCGAGATGGACCTGGTTCTCGGGTCCTTTGCCGATGCCGAGATCGAGACCTTGTCGGAGGCCGAGCTGGACGAGCTGGAGGCGATCATGGCCGAGCACGACCGCGACCTCGTCATGTGGGTGACGGGCGAGCGGCCGGTGCCCGACCGCTTCCGGACCGGCCTGTTCCCGCGCATCTGCGCCTTCACGCCAGACTTCTCGCCGGTCACGGCGGAGACCTTCGGAAAGACGAAATGATCCCCGGCCTCGATACCGCAGCGCTTGCAACGATCGGCCAGCCGGCCACGATCGGTTCCGTTCCCGGCGGCGCCGAGCCGCTGGTGCTCGCCGAACTCGCCCGCACGCTCGGGCCCGTCGCCTTCGTCATGTCCGACGGGCAGCGGATCGGCGACATGGAGCAGATGCTGGGTTTTGCCGCCCCCGATATCCCGGTGCTGACGCTGCCGGGCTGGGACTGCCTTCCCTATGACCGCGTCTCGCCGAGTGCCGATACCTCGGCGCGCCGGTTGTCGGCGCTGTCGGCGCTGATCGCCCACGGCAACGACCCGCATCCGGCGATCGTGCTCGTCACCGTCAACGCCATGCTGCAGAAGATGGCGCCGCGGCAGGTGATCGCCGATCTCGCCTTCTCGGCGCGGCCGGGCAATCAGGTCCGCATGGACGATCTCGCCGCCCGGCTGGAGCGCAACGGTTTCGACCGCGTCGCCACCGTGCGCGAAGTCGGCGAATATGCGGTGCGCGGCGGCATCCTCGACGTCTTCGTGCCCGGCAGTTCCGAGCCGGTCCGCCTCGATTTCTTCGGCGATACGCTGGAGAGCATCCGCACCTTCGACGCCGCCAGCCAGCGGACCACCGGGCAGGCCAGGAGCCTCGACCTCAACCCGATGAGCGAGGTGACGCTGACGCCGGAGACGATCAGCCATTTCCGCAAGGAATATTTGTCGTTGTTCGGGGCTGCGACCCGTGACGATGCGCTCTACCAGGCGGTCTCGGAGGGGCGGCGCTATGCCGGCATGGAGCACTGGCTGCCGCTGTTCTACGACGAGCTGGAGACGGCGTTCGACTATCTGAAGGGCTTCCGCATCGTCACCGACCATGCCGCCCGCGAGGCGGCGGCCGAGCGCTCGAAGCTCGTGCGCGACTACTACGATGCGCGCCTGAATTCGGCATCCGCCAAGGGGCAGATGGCACAGGCGACCCCCTACAAGCCGGTGCCGCCCGGTCAGCTCTATCTCGACGACGACAGCTTCGCCCGGCTTCTGAACGAGCACGACGCGATCCGCATCTCGCCGTTCAACGAGCATGAGGGCGAGGCGCGGCGGGTGTTTCCGGTGGAGGCGCGTGCCGGGGCGCGCTGGGCGAAGGCGGTCAAGGACGGCGAGGGCGCCACCGAGCGCGTCAACGTCTTCGACCAGGTGGTGAAGTACATCGCCGACCTCAGGTCATCAGGCCGCAAGGTGCTGGTGACCGGCTGGAGCGAAGGCTCGCTCGACCGGCTGATGCAGGTGCTGGCCGAGCACGGGCTCGGCAACGTCGTGCCGGTGGCCGACGTGGCGGGCTTGCGGAAGCTGAAGCCGGGCGAGGCGGGGTCTGCCGTCCTCAGCCTCGAGAACGGCTTCGAGGCCGGCGATCTGGTCTTCATCGGCGAGCAGGACATTCTCGGCGACCGCATGGTCCGCCGCTCGCGGCGACGCAAGCGCGGCGCCGACTTCATCGCCGAGGTGGCGGGGCTGGACGAGGGTAGCATCGTCGTGCATGCCGAGCACGGCATCGGCCGCTTCGTCGGCCTGCAGACCATCGAGGCCGCCGGCGCACCGCATGCCTGTCTGGAACTGCGCTACGCCGACGACGCCAAGCTCTACCTGCCGGTGGAAAACATCGACCTCCTGTCGCGCTACGGCGGCGAGGGGACGGACGCGATCCTCGACAAGCTCGGCGGCGTCGCCTGGCAGGCGCGCAAGGCCAAGCTGAAGAAGCGGCTGCTCGACATGGCGAACGGGCTGATCCAGATCGCCGCCGCGCGCCTCGTGCGCCACGCGCCGGTCCTGTCCGCCCAGGACGGCGTCTACGACGAGTTCGCCGCCCGCTTCCCCTATGACGAGACCGACGACCAGGCGAACGCCATCGACGCGGTGCGCGAGGACCTCGGCGCCGGCCGGCCGATGGACCGCCTTGTCTGCGGCGACGTCGGCTTCGGCAAGACGGAAGTCGCGCTGCGCGCCGCCTTCATCGCGGCGATGAACGGCGTGCAGGTCGCGGTCGTGGTTCCGACGACATTGCTCGCCCGCCAGCACTTCAAGACCTTCACCGAGCGTTTCCGCGGCCTGCCGATCCGCCTGCAGCAGGCCTCGCGCCTGGTCGGTTCGAAGGAACTGGCGCTGACGAAGAAGGAAGTGGCGGAGGGCAAGACCGACATCGTCGTCGGCACGCACGCGCTGCTCGGAAGTTCGATCAAGTTCGCCAATCTCGGCCTTCTCATCATCGACGAGGAGCAGCACTTCGGCGTCAAGCACAAGGAGCGGCTGAAGGAGCTGAAGAGCGACGTGCACGTGCTGACGCTTTCGGCGACGCCGATCCCGCGCACGCTGCAGCTCGCCATGACCGGCGTGCGCGAGCTGTCGCTGATCACCACGCCGCCGGTCGACCGCATGGCGGTGCGCACCTTCATCTCGCCCTTCGATCCGCTGGTGATTCGCGAGACGCTGATGCGCGAGCATTATCGCGGCGGTCAGAGCTTCTACGTCTGCCCCAGGCTCAGCGACCTCGCCGAGATCCACGAGTTCCTCCAGCAGGACGTGCCGGAACTGAAGGTGGCGGTCGCCCACGGGCAGATGCCGGCCGGCGAGCTCGAGGACATCATGAACGCCTTCTACGACGGGCGCTACGACGTGCTGTTGTCGACCACGATCGTCGAATCGGGGCTCGACGTGCCGACCGCCAACACCCTCATCGTCCATCGCGCCGACATGTTCGGGCTCGCCCAGCTCTACCAGCTGCGCGGCCGTGTCGGACGCTCCAAGGTGCGTGCGTTCGCGCTGATGACGCTGCCGGTGAACAAGAAGCTGACGGCGACCGCCGAGCGGCGGCTGAAGGTGCTGCAGTCGCTGGATACGCTCGGCGCCGGCTTCCAGCTCGCCAGCCACGACCTCGACATCCGCGGCGCCGGCAACCTGCTCGGCGAGGAGCAGTCCGGCCACATCAAGGAAGTCGGCTTCGAGCTCTACCAGCAGATGCTCGAGGAGGCCGTCGCCGAGATCAAGGGCGACGAGGAGATCGTCGACACCGGCTGGTCGCCGCAGATCTCGGTCGGCACGCCGGTGATGATCCCCGACGACTACGTGCCCGACCTGCACCTGCGGCTCGGCCTCTACCGGCGGCTGGGCGAGATCACCGAGCTTTCCGACATCGATGCCTTCGGCGCCGAGCTGATCGACCGCTTCGGCCCCCTGCCGCTGGAGGTGCAGCACCTCCTGAAGATCGTCTACATCAAGTCGCTCTGCCGGACGGCCAATGTCGAGAAGCTGGATGCGGGGCCGAAGGGTGTCGTCGTGCAGTTCCGCCACAAGGAGTTCCCGAACCCGGCGGCGCTTGTCGGCTACATCGCCAGGCAGGGAACGCTGGCGAAGATCCGTCCCGACCAGAGCCTGTTCCTGGCGCGCGACCTGCCGACGCCGGAGAAGCGGCTCACCGGGGCGGCACAGCTGATGACGCAGTTGGCGGGACTGGCGAAGCAGGCAGCGGCCTGACCGTCCGCGGCCGGCGAGATACGCCGGCCGTTAGGCCTGGACCGCGACCTGGCAGGCGCCGGCTGCGCTTTCGGCGCGCTTCAGCGCCGCCACTTCGCGGAGCGCCTCGACCAGGACGTCGGCCGTCTGCGCGCCCATGACCGCATACTTGTTGTCGATGATGAAGCAGGGAACGCCGGTCACGCCCATCTGGCGCGCCAGGCCGATTTCCTCCTTGACCGAATCGACGTCGGCGCCGGCGGAATACAGGGCGGTGACGACGGCGCGGTCCATGCCGGCGCTCTCGGCGATGTCGAGCAGGACCTTCCGGTCACCGATATTGCGGCCGTCCTCGAAATAGGCCTTGAACAGGGCCAGCGAAACGCGGCTCTGGACATCCGGCCCTTCGATCGCCGCCCAGCGCAGCAGGCGGTGCGCGTCCAGCGTGTTGGGGCTCAGCGCGATCTGCTCGAAATGAAAATCGATGCCGGCTTCGTGGCCGAGGTCGGACAGCATGCCGTGCGCGCGGTCGACGGCATCCTTGCCGCCGAGCTTCTCGGCCAGATATTTCTTATGGTCCACGCCCTGCGGCGGCATCTCGGGATTGAGCTGGTAGGGACGGAAGGTCACGGATACGTTCAGTTCGTCCGCGACGGCCTCGATGGCCTGCTCCAACCGCTTCTTGCCGAGATAGCACCACGGACAGACAACGTCTGAAACGACATCGATCGTTACGTTTTCCATTCCCAATCAACCTCCTGCGGTCGCCACCTGCAGCGGAGATAGTCGCTGGACCCGTCCGGTTCAATGGGTTCCCTGCATGTAACCGGCCGGCGGAGCGTTCATTGCTGCGCGTTCGCGTCCCACCACACCGGAAACTGGTAGCCATAGAGCGGGACGATCGCAGGACGGGCGATATGGCGGTGGCGCGCCACCCATTGGCGGCCGAGATGGTAGAGCGGCAGCACATAGTGATTGGAGAGCAACATCCGGTCGTGCGCGCGGACGGCCGAGCGGAAGTCGTCGGCGCTGCGCGCAGCGAGGATCGCATCGACCATCCGGTCGACATCGGGATCGTTCGCGCCGGCGAAAGCCTCGCTGCCGTCGCGGTCGCGGAAATCGGAGCGCCAGCGCACAGCCTGCTCCAGCCCGGGCGACAGCGACGAGGCATAGGCACGGATGATCACGTCATAGTCGAAGGTCTGCGTGCGGGCCTGGTATTGCGAATCGTCGACGGTGCGCACTGCGGCGCGGATGCCGAGCGCATGGAGGAAGCGCTGGTAGGCCAGCGCCAGCTTCTCCTGGTCGGCATTCAGGGTCATGATCTCGAAGGCGAGCGGCCGGCCGGCCTCGTCGCTCATCACGCCGTCCTTGATGGTATAGCCGGCCTCCTTCATCAGCAGCACCGCCTGCTTCAGCACCGTGCGGTCGCGTCCCGAGGCGTCCGTCACCGGCCACCGGTAAGTGCCGTCGAGGATGGCAGGCTCGATACGGGCAAGGGCAGGGCCCAGCAACTGCCGCTCCCGCTCATCGGCGGCGACGCCGAGCGACGACAGGTCGGAATTCTGCCAGAAGCTCTCCGTCCTCCGGTAGGCGCCCTCGAACAGGTTCTTGTTGACCCATTCGAAGTCGAACACGAGCGAAAGCCCGTGGCGAAGCCTCGCATCGGCAAACATCGGGCGACGGGTGTTGAAGACGAAACCGAGCATGCCGGAGGGCACTTTCGGCGTGAACTCGTCCTTGACGATCTCGCCCGACTGCACGGCCGGGAAGTCGTAGCCGCGCGCCCATTTGGTCGGATTGCCTTCCTGGTAGACGTCGATCGCGCCCTTCTTGAACGCCTCGAACAGCGAATTCTCCTGCAGGAAGTATTCGACGCTGATGCGATCGTAGTTGTCGAAGCCGACCTTGGCCGGAATGTCCTTGCCCCAATAGTCCGGATTGCGCTCGTAGACGATCTTCTCGCCGGGCCGGACCTCGCTGACCCGATAGGGACCGGAACCGAGCGGGAACTGCAGCGACGTGCGGTCGAAACCCTCGGGATCGATCGCATGTTTCGGCAGGACCGGGGACAATGCCAGAAGCAGCGGCGATTCGCGGTCGGCCTTGTCGTTGAAGGTGAAGCGGACGCTATGCTCGCCGACCTTCTCCATCCGTTCGACGACGTCGAGCCTGCGGCTGAACGGGGAGCGCCCCTTGTCGCGCAGGAGCTCGAAGGAGAAGATCACGTCCTCCGGCGTGACCGGCCTGCCGTCGGCCCAGCGCGCCTTCGGATTGAGGTTGAACTGGATGAAGCTGCGGGCCTCGTCCCACTCGACCGTCTCGGCCAGCAGGCCGTACATCGAAAACGGCTCGTCGCGCGAGCGCTGCATGAGGGATTCGTAGACGAGATTGCCGAATTCGGGGTCCCACATGCCGCGTGCGGTCGTGCGCATGCTCTTCAAAATGAAGGGGTTGAGGTTGTCGAAGGTGCCGACGACGCCATAGGTGATCGCGCCACCCTTCTTCACGTCGGGATTGACGTAGGGGAAGTGCCGGTAGTCCGCCGGCAGCGCCGGTTGGCCATGCATGGCGATTCCGTGCAGGGGGGCGGCCTCCGCCATCTGCGCGGACGCAGCCGCCGCGGCTATCAACAATGCTGTCAGTAGAAGCCGCAACATGTTTCCTCATGGCAATGCGAGCACGATTCGTGGACAACTTACATAATCGTGCATCGGCCGAACAACCGTGAGCGGTCTTTTTCAGGAAGTCGGGGTAAAATTGCGACGAAAGACTGGATATCCGCCGGCGCCCATTGTAACAGGGTGCCTGAAAATCGGGTCATGCAAATGCCTCAATTCGCCGACAGAGAGCGCTGAGCTGACCGGAACACCTAAGGGGCGAAACAGCGCTCGGCATCGGATCTCAGGAGACGGAACTCGTTATGATCACCAAATCGATCTTCACCAAGCAGGCCGTACTTTCGGCGTTCGCAGCGTCGCTCGCCGCAGCCGCCCTGCCGTCCGCCGCCGCGGCCGAGCAGGCGCAGGCGCCGCAGGGTTGGTTCAAGGTCTGCACCAAGCAGGAAGACAACGACGTCTGCATCGTGCAGAACCTTCTGACCGCCGGTGGCGGCCAGCTCCTGACCGCCGTCGGCCTGATCACGGTCGAGGGCAAGGTCAATCGCAAGATCCTGCAGGTTTCGGTCCCGAGCGCCCGCCTGATCCCGCCGGGCATTGCCATGCAGATCGACGGCGGCAAGCCGCAGAAGCTCGACTATGCCATCTGCATGCCGGACAAGTGCGTCGCCGAGGCACCGCTTTCCGATCAGCTGCTGGCAAGCCTGAAGAAGGGCGGCGAGGTGGTCTTCACCTCCGTCAACTTCCAGCGCTCGCCGAACCCGATCAAGATGTCGCTCGGCGGCTTCACCGGCGCCTTCGACGGCGAGCCGATCGAACAGTCCAAGCTCGAAGAGCGCCAGCGCCTGCTGCAGGAAGAAATGCAGAAGAAGGCCGACGAGGCCCGCAAGAAGCTTGAAGACGCCCAGAAGGCCGCCAAGAGCCAGTAAGCGGCGATCTCAGGTTCCAATTGACGAGAAACCCGGCCAACGGCCGGGTTTTTTTACGTCCTGCAATGTGGCTGGCTGCCGGTTGGCGACCGTTGGTCCTCAGTGGACGATGCCGGCGTCGACCTTCCAGTGGTAGGTGCCGCCGTCGTCTTCGGCCATCAGCGCACGGACCTGCGGATGGCGGACCGGCATGCCGCTGTCGTCGGGCACGAGGTTCTGCTCGGAGACGTAGGCGACATATTCGGTTTCGGCGTTTTCCGCGAACAGATGGTAGAAGGGCTGGTCCTTCGAGGGGCGGATTTCCGCCGGAATGGCATTCCACCATTCGTCCGTGTTCGCAAATTCCGGATCAACGTCGAAGACCACGCCGCGGAACGGGTAGATCCGATGGCGGACCACGTCTCCGATACCGTATTTGGCTGTTCTGACTTTCATACCTGGCCTTCCTTTCAACTTATATTTGGGAAGGAGCGCCGAAAACTCAAGGGTTTGACACAACTGCGTCCAACGGACGCCGGAAGACCCTCTGGCTTTTGCATGCGCAAGGTACGGCGCGGGCGCATGGAGCCGGTTTGGCAAAAGCCCGGCTCCGGGCCGGGCTTCTCGGGTTGGGGCTCCCGCCTGAGGCGGCGGGAGCGAACGGCCTCAGGCCGAGTAGTACATGTCGAACTCGACCGGGTGCGGGGTCATTTCGAAGCGCATGACTTCCGCCATCTTCAGTTCGATATAGGCGTCGATCTGGTCGTCGTCGAAGACGCCGCCGGCGGTGAGGAACTTGCGGTCCTTGTCGAGGTTCTCGAGCGCTTCGCGCAGCGAGCCGCAGACGGTCGGGATCTTCTTCAGCTCCTTCGGCGGCAGGTCGTACAGGTCCTTGTCCATGGCCTTGCCCGGATGGATCTTGTTCTTGATGCCGTCGAGGCCGGCCATCAGCATGGCGGCGAAGCCGAGGTAGGGGTTTGCCAGCGGGTCGGGGAAGCGGACTTCGACGCGCTTGGACTTCGGACCGGTGCCGAACGGAATGCGGCACGAAGCCGAGCGGTTGCGGGCCGAGTAGGCGAGCAGGACCGGCGCTTCATAGCCCGGGACGAGACGCTTGTAGGAGTTCGTCGTCGGGTTGGTGAAGGCGTTGATGGCCTTGGCGTGCTTGATGATGCCGCCGATGTAGTAGAGGCAGGTCTCGGAGAGGCCGGCATACTCGTCGCCTGCGAAGGTCGGCTTGCCGTCCTTCCAGATCGACTGGTGCACGTGCATGCCCGAACCGTTGTCGCCGAAGATCGGCTTCGGCATGAAGGTTGCCGTCTTGCCGTAGGCGTTGGCGACCTGGTGGACGACGTACTTGTAGATCTGGATCTTGTCGGCGTTGCGCACCAGCGTGTCGAACTTGACGCCGAGCTCGTGCTGGGCGGCGGCCACTTCGTGGTGCTGCTTCTCGACGACGACGCCCATCTCGGCGAGCACCGTCAGCATCTCGGAGCGCATGTCCTGGCAGCTGTCGACCGGGGGAACCGGGAAGTAGCCGCCCTTGACGCGCGGACGGTGGCCGAGGTTGCCGGTGTCATAGTCGGTGTCGTCATTGGACGGCAGTTCCGACGAATCGAGCTTGAAGCCGGTGTTGTAGGGGTCGGCCTTGTACTTGACGTCGTCGAAGACGAAGAACTCCGGCTCCGGGCCGACGAAGACGGTGTCGCCCACGCCCGAGGACTTCAGGTAGGCTTCGGCCTTCTTGGCGGTGCCGCGCGGGTCGCGGTTGTAGGCTTCGCCGGAGATCGGATCGAGGATGTCGCAGAAGATGACCATCGTCGACTGGGCGAAGAAGGGATCCATGTGGACGGTTGCCGGATCCGGCATCAGCACCATGTCCGACTCGTTGATGGCCTTCCAGCCGGCGATCGAGGAACCGTCGAACATGACGCCGTCGGCGAACATGTCTTCGTCGACGCAGGAGATGTCCATCGTCACGTGCTGCAGCTTGCCCTTCGGGTCGGTGAAGCGCAGGTCCACGAACTTGACGTCGTTCTCCTTGATTTGCTTCAGAATATCTTTGGCAGTCGTCATGTTTTGAAAGTCCCTATGTAGTGGAGGGGTGGAAAGCCCGTGCCGGACGGCCAGGCGGGATTAGATTGCGTCGACGCCGGTCTCGCCGGTGCGGATGCGGATGACTTCTTCGATGTTGGAAACGAAGATCTTGCCGTCGCCGATGCGGCCGGTCTGGGCGGCGTTGCGGATCGCCTCGATGACGGCGTCCGCATTCTCGTCCGCGAGCACGACCTCGACCTTCACCTTCGGCAGGAAATCGACAACGTATTCGGCGCCGCGATACAGTTCCGTATGGCCCTTCTGGCGCCCGAAGCCCTTCGCTTCCGTGACAGTGATGCCCTGCAGACCGACTTCCTGAAGCGCTTCCTTCACTTCGTCGAGTTTGAACGGCTTTATGATCGCTTCGATCTTTTTCATGAGAAAATGTCTCTCCGCTTCTCCCAATTGCGCAGGAATTTGCTTCCCGCCGCCTTCATCAATGCATTTTGCGTGCCAACCTTTGCATTTCTCGTGCCAGTTTCGCCCGTTTTGGCTCATTTGCGTCCGGCTTTGGGGATGGGGCTCGCGAAAGCGTCGGCGCCCGCTCGGCGGCGCGATGGCGATCTGCCTAAAAAATACGTCGCAGCCGGTCATCGGGGCGGTGCTTTCGTGCCGATCGATCGCAGATTCCGGTATCCGCACTGAAAATGAGCATTAAAGGCATGCAAATGCACAAAACATGTGCAGCTACTGCGAAAATTTGCCGTTGGCAGGCTCGGGCGCAGGAGGCATTGTGGTCGCCATGCACATGGAACTTGAGACCAGCATCGTCACGCCGGAAGAAATGGCCGGCATCGATCGTGCTGCCATCGCCTCGGGCATCGACGGTTATCAGTTGATGGAGAGGGCGGGGCAGGCCGTGGCCGCCGCAGCGCTTCGGCTGTTTCCCGGTGGCCTTCGCTTCATCGTGCTCGCCGGCCCCGGCAACAACGGCGGCGACGGCTATGTCGCCGCGCGTGCGCTTGCCGAATCCGGCTGCGCGGTGGACGTCTACGCGCTGGGCGAACCGGCACCCGGCGGTGATGCGCATCGTGCCCGCCAGCTCTACACAGGCGCCGTGATGGCGCTCGGCGACTACGCGCCTGCCACCGGCGATGTCGTCATCGATGCGCTGTTCGGTGCCGGCCTGTCGCGCGATCTGGACGGCCCCGTTTCAGCCCTCGTCGATCGCGTCAATTGCCTCGCCCTTCCCGTCGTCGCCGTCGATCTGCCGAGCGGCATCGACGGCCGCACGGGGATGGTGCGCGGGGTAGCGTTCCGGGCACAGCACACGGTGACCTTCATGTGCCGCAAGCCCGGCCACCTGCTGATGCCGGGCCGGGCGCTCTGCGGAAACACCGAGATCTTCGATATCGGCATACCGGGACGGATGGTCTCGGCCGCCTCCCATCATCTGCGGGTGAACGAACCGGCGCTATGGCGCATGAGCCTGCCGGAGGCGGATCCGTCGGCGCACAAGTACGGCCATGGCCATCTGGCGGTGTTCTCCGGCGGGCCGCTGTCGACCGGCGCGGCCAGGCTCTCCGCGGCTGCGGGACTGGCCGCCGGGGCAGGGCTGGTCACGCTGTTGTCGCCGGGCGCCGCGACGGATGTGAATGCGGCGCAGCTGACGGCCGTGATGCTGCGCGCGGTCGACGACGTGGCCGGGCTGGAGGCGCTGCTTGCGGATCCGCGGCTTTCGGCCTTCGTGCTCGGGCCGGCCTTCGGCGATTTCGACAAGGCCCGCGCCTATGTGGCGGCACTCGGCGGCCGGCCGCTGGTGCTGGACGCCGACGGCATCACCGCATTCCGGGAAAATCCGGAGCCGCTTTTCGAGATCTATCGCGAAGCCGACCGGCGCCTGGTGCTGACGCCGCATGACGGGGAGTTCGCCAGGCTCTTTCCGGATCTGGCCGCCGATTCCGGCCTCTCCAAGGTCGACCGCGCCCGCAAGGCGGCGGCGCGCAGCCATGCCGCGGTCGTGCTGAAGGGCGCCGATACGGTCATCGCCGCCCCCGACGGGCGGGCGCTGATCAATGCGAACGCGCCGCCGTCGCTCGCCACCGCCGGGTCTGGCGACGTTCTGGCCGGCATCATCGGTGCGCATCTGGCGCAGGGCATGCCGGCCTTCGAGGCGGCGGCGGCAGGTGTCTGGCGCCACGGCGAGGCCGGCCGACGCGCCGGCTCCAGGGTCACCGCCGAGGATCTCATCAACGCCCTGAATGGCTTCGATCAAATCAAATGACTTTGGCCGCGCGCGACGAAACGCTAAAGCTCGGCGGATCGAAGCGTGAAGAGAAGACATGTCCATGGGCCTGATCGATATCGCCCTGCTGGTGCTGGTGGCGGCGCTCTGGGGGTTCAACTTCGTCGTCATCAAGATAGGCATCGCCAATTTTCCGCCGATCCTGTTTTCGGCGCTGCGCTTTCTGTTCGCAGCCCTGCCGCTCGTCTTCTTCCTGCCACGCCCGTCCGTGCCCTGGCGGCTGATCCTCGGCATCGGCCTGGTGCTGGGCGTGGTGAAGTTCAGCCTGCTCTTCATCGCCATGGATGTCGGCCTGTCGGCCGGGCTCGCCTCGCTGCTCCTGCAGGCGCAGGCCTTCTTCACCGTCATCCTGGCGGCGATCGTCTTCGGCGAGCGGCCGCGCCCGGTGCAGGTCGTCGGCATCCTCGTGGCGCTCGCCGGGATGACCATCATCGCTTCGACCGTCGACGGCGGCTTCACCTATGCGGGGCTGGCGCTGGCGCTCGGCGCCGCCCTGGCCTGGGCTGTGTCCAACATGCTGATGAAGAAGGTCGGGCAGGTCGACATGCTGGCGCTGATGGTGTGGGTCAGCCTCGTGCCGCCGATCCCGCTGGCGCTCATCTCGCTTGCGACCGAGGGGCTGGACCGCGACCTCGCCGCGCTCGCGGCGCTGTCGTGGCAGGGGCTCGGGGCGGTCGCCTATATCGCCTATGTCGCGACGGTCTTCGGCTTCGGCGTCTGGGGCTACATGATCCGCAAGCACGGGGTTTCCGCCGTGGCGCCGTTCTCGCTGCTGGTGCCGGTCTTCGGCATGAGCTCGTCCGCGCTGGTATTCGGGGAAAGCTTCGGCCCGACCCGGCTGGCGGCCGCTGCGCTCGTCGTCTGCGGCCTCGTGCTCACGGCACTCGGCCCGCGGCTGCTCGACCGGGTCCGCCGCCCGGCGACGGCTACATCGTAGCGTAGCGTCATCGCGGGGGCATCCGGCGTGGATGGCTGGACCTACCGCGTCACCTCTCGCAGCCGCCGCTTCGGCGGCCGTCCTCCCGTCAGCCGGCCGGCTGTGCGCGCTTCTGCAGTTCGCGCGCGCCGTTCGGCGCATTCACCTTGCCGGATGTGATGAAGAAGGCGAACACGTTGCGCGGCTCCGCTGCCGGCTTGTGGGCGGGATCGACGAGCGGCAGGTCCTCCGGTTGACCGCCGGCGGCCCAGGCCTTCAGCCGCCCCGCCCATTCGTCGAGCGCGGCTGCCGGGTAGCAGGTGGCAATGTCGTCCGAGCCCCGCTGCAGCCGGGCATAGACGAAATCCGCCGTCACGTCGGCGATCTCGGGATAGTCGTCATGATGGGCATAGACGATCGCAGCCTTGTGCTTGCGGGCCAGCGCCACGAATTCCGGCACCATGAAGGAGGCATTGCGGACCTCCAGCGCGTGTTGCAGCGATAGCCCGTCCTGCTTTTCCGGCAGGAGCTTCAGGAAAGCCTCGAAATCGTCCGGCTCGAACTTCTTCGTCGGCGCGAACTGCCACAGGATCGGCCCGAGATGCGGTCCGAGCTCGGTCAGCCCTTGCGTGAGGAAGCGCTCGATCGATTCGCCCGCCTCGGCGAGCACCTTGCGGTTCGTCGTGTAGCGGCTGGCCTTCAGCGAGAAGATGAAACCGTCCGGCACCTCGGACGCCCATTTGGCGAAGGTCTCCGGCTTCTGCGAGCTGTAGTAGGTGCCGTTGACCTCGATGGCGGTCAGTTCGCGGCTGGCGAATTCGAGCTGGCGCTTCTTCGACAGTTTCTCGGGATAGAACGTTCCTTCCCAGGGGTCGAAAGTCCAGCCGCCGATGCCGGTTCTGATGGTGCCGGATTTGGTCATGGGGTCACTCCCTGGGATGAAGGCCGGCCGCTCAGGCCGGCGCCGTGAAGGGCTGCGAGATTTCCTGGAAGACCGGCAGCGCCTCCAGCGTGCTGCAGTGCGCCGCGAGCGCCGGGCGCTGGCTCGGGCAGATCAGCCCGGGATGGGCCTCGCTCATGTGCCGGATCGCGCAGGCGACGGCGATGTCGGCGTGGCTGATGCGCGCGCCGAACCAGTAGGGACCGGTCGCACGCTTGCGGTCGGCCTCGAGCACGTCGAGCGTGGCGGCGATCTGCACCTTGCAGCGTTCCACCCAGAGGACCGAGGGCTCCTTGTGGATCCGCTCCTCGTAGAACAGGCTGACGCCCTTGTCGGCAAAGCCGGTCGCCAGCGCCATGACCTTCAGCCCGTGCCGGCGCTCCGCCCCCTCGACCGGCAGCAACCGCCGCTCCGGCGCCACGAGCCCGTCGATGTAGTCGATGATCGAGGGACTGTCGACGAGCACCTCGCCGTCGTCGAGCACCAGCGTCGGCACCCGCATCAGCGGATTGTAGGCGCGGATCTTGTCGCCGTCGCCGAAGACCGACCAGGGCTGGTGCTCGAACGGCAGGTCATAGAGCCGCAGCGCGATCGCCACCCGGCGGACGAAGGAGGAATCGTACTGCCCGATCAGGATCATCCGTCCTACTCCGCCGCCACCTTCTTCGCCGGCCGCCGCTCCAGGAGCTCCTTCAGGAACTGGCCGGTATAGGAGCGCTCGACCTTGACCACCTCCTCGGGCGTGCCCTTGGCGATCACCTCGCCGCCGCCGTCACCGCCCTCGGGGCCGAAGTCGATGATCCAGTCGGCGGTCTTGATCACTTCCAGATTGTGCTCGATCACCACCACGGAATTGCCCTGGTTGACCAGTTCGTGCAGCACTTCGAGCAACTTGGCGACGTCGTGGAAATGCAGGCCGGTGGTCGGTTCGTCGAGGATGTAGAGCGTGCGTCCCGTCGAGCGCTTGGAAAGTTCCTTGGCGAGCTTGACGCGCTGCGCCTCGCCGCCAGACAGCGTGTTCGCCTGCTGGCCGACCTTGATGTAGCCGAGGCCGACCTCGTTCAGCGTCTTCAGCTTGTCGCGCACGGCCGGGACGGCGGAGAAGAATTCCACGCCTTCCTCGACCGTCATGTCGAGCACGTCGGCGATCGACTTGCCCTTGAAGGTGACGTCGAGCGTCTCGCGGTTGTAGCGCTTGCCGTGGCAGACGTCGCAGGTGACGTAGACGTCCGGCAGGAAATGCATCTCGATCTTGATGACGCCGTCGCCCTGGCAGGCCTCGCAGCGCCCGCCCTTGACGTTGAAGGAGAAGCGGCCCGGCTGGTAGCCGCGCGCCTTCGCCTCCGGCAGTCCCGCGAACCAGTCGCGGATGGGCGTGAAGGCGCCGGTATAGGTCGCAGGATTCGAGCGCGGCGTGCGGCCGATCGGCGACTGGTCGATGTCGATCACCTTGTCGATGAACTCGAAGCCGTCGATGCGGTCGTGCTCGGCCGGGATCTCGCGCGCGCCCATGACGCGGCGGGCGGCGGACTTGTAGAGCGTTTCGATCAGGAAGGTCGACTTGCCGCCGCCGGAGACGCCGGTCACCGCGGTGAAGACGCCGAGCGGGATCGAGGCGGTGACGTTCTTCAGGTTGTTGGCGCGGGCACCGACGACGGTGATCTCTTTCTTCTTCTTCGGCTTGCGGCGCTCGGCGGGAACCGCGACGGCGAGCTCGCCGGAGAGGTATTTGCCCGTCAGCGACTTCGGATTGGCCATGATCTCGTCGGGCGAGCCCTGTGCGATCACCTCGCCGCCATGGATGCCGGCGGCCGGGCCGATGTCGACGACGTAGTCCGCCGTCAGGATCGCATCCTCGTCGTGCTCGACGACGATCACGGTGTTGCCGATGTCGCGCAGGTGGCGTAGCGTGTCGAGCAGGCGGGCATTGTCGCGCTGGTGCAGGCCGATCGACGGCTCGTCGAGGACGTAGAGCACGCCGGTCAGCCCCGAGCCGATCTGCGAGGCGAGCCGGATGCGCTGGCTCTCGCCGCCCGACAGCGTGCCGGAATTGCGCGACAGGCTGAGATATTCGAGACCGACGTCGTTCAGAAAGCGCAGCCGCTCGCGGATCTCCTTCAGGATGCGGACTGCGATCTCGTTCTGCTTGGCGTTCATGTGCTCCGGCAAGACGTCGAACCAGTCGCGCGCGACGCGGATCGACATGTCGGTGACTTCGCCGATATGCAGCCTGTTGATCTTCACCGCCAGCGCCTCCGGCTTCAGGCGGAAGCCGTTGCAGGCGGGGCAGGGGGCGGCCGACATGAAGCGCTCGATCTCCTCGCGCGCCCAGGCCGAATCCGTCTCCTTCCAGCGTCGCTCGAGGTTCGGCACGATGCCCTCGAAGGTCTTGGTCGTCTTGTAGGAGCGGGCGCCGTCCTGATAGTGGAACTCGATCTTCTCGTCGGTGCCGTAGAGGATGGCTTTCTGGCCCGCCTCGGGCAGGTCCGACCAGCGGTTGGAGAGCTTGAAGCCGTAGGCCGTGCCGAGCGCCTCCAGCGTCTGGTTGTAGTAGGGCGAGGACGACTTGGCCCAGGGCGCGATGGCGCCGTCGCGCAGCGTCCGCTGCGGTTCCGGCACGATCAGGTCCGGATCGATCTTCTGCTGGCTGCCGAGGCCGTCGCAGGTCGGGCAGGCGCCGAAGGGGTTGTTGAACGAGAACAGCCGTGGCTCGATCTCCGGAATGGTGAAGCCGGAGACGGGGCAGGCGAACTTCTCCGAGAACATGACCCGCTCGTGCGTCTCGTTCAGCGACTTGTTGGCAGAACCGCCCGCGGCCGTCTCCTCCGGCGGCAGCGGCTTGTCGGCGAACTCGGCGATCGCCAGCCCGTCGGCGAGTTTCAGGCAGGTCTCGAGACTGTCGGCGAGGCGGGCGGCCAGGTCGGGGCGGACGACGACGCGGTCGACGACGACGTCGATGTCGTGCTTGTATTTCTTGTCCAGCGCCGGAACGTCGGCGATCTCGTAGAACTGGCCGTCGACCTTGACGCGCTGGAAACCCTTCTTCATCAGCTCGGCGAGTTCCTTCTTGTACTCGCCCTTCCGGCCGCGCACGATCGGCGCCAGGATATAGAGGCGCGTGCCCTCGCCGAAATCGATCACGCGGTCGACCATCTGACTGACCGTCTGGCTCTCGATCGGCAGGCCCGTCGCCGGCGAATAGGGAACGCCGACGCGCGCGAACAGGAGGCGCATGTAGTCGTAGATCTCGGTGACCGTGCCGACCGTGGAGCGCGGGTTCTTCGAGGTCGTCTTCTGCTCGATCGAGATCGCCGGCGACAGCCCGTCGATCTGGTCGACGTCGGGCTTCTGCATCATCTCCAGGAACTGGCGCGCATAGGCCGAAAGGCTCTCGACATAGCGGCGCTGGCCCTCGGCATAGATGGTGTCGAAGGCAAGCGACGACTTGCCGGAGCCGGACAGGCCGGTCATGACGATCAGCTTGTTGCGCGGCAGGTCGAGGTCGATGCCCTTGAGGTTGTGCTCGCGCGCACCGCGGATGGAAATGGTCTTCAGTTCGCTCATGTGTCCAGCGCCAGTCGTCGGGTCTTAAAGTGAAAGTGGCTTTTGCGTCTGCGCACCCTATGTAGGGACTGGAGCAAAGCTGTCCATGCACGTTGCGACGAAACCCTGCCTCTTTCCGATTCGGTTGACAAGATGTTAGCGATTAACTAGAACAAAAAAAGAACGAAATAAATCGAATTCTGGTCGCGGCGATCTGAACTGTGGATTACCCGGGCGCCGGGGCGGCGCAGGGCGGCTTCGACGTCTAAGATGCGCGGATCGAAAATTCAGGCAGCCGGGCGCAGCGTCCGGCGCGGCAACAGGGACGAAAGCGGATGGCAGGCAGCGTCAACAAGGTAATCCTGATCGGGAACGTCGGCGCGGATCCGGAGATCCGGCGCACCCAGGACGGCCGTCCGATCGCAAACCTGCGGATCGCGACGTCGGAGAGCTGGCGCGACCGCAATTCCGGCGAGCGCCGCGAGAAGACCGAGTGGCACACGGTCGTCGTGTTCAACGAGGGCCTGTGCAAGGTCGTCGAGCAGTATGTGAAGAAGGGTGCCAAGCTCTACATCGAAGGCGCGCTGCAGACCCGCAAGTGGCAGGACCAGAACGGCAACGACCGCTACTCGACGGAAGTCGTGCTGCAGGGCTTCAACTCGACGTTGACGATGCTCGACGGGCGCGGCGAGGGCGGCGGCGACCGTCGCGGCGGCTCCGACTTCGGCGGCGCCGGCAACTTCGGCGGCGGCGGCGCCCCGAGCTACGACGACTACGGTTCGCAGCCGTCGTCCTCGTCCTCCGGCCGCGGCGGCGCGGGTTCGTTCTCGCGCGACATGGACGACGACATCCCGTTCTGAGAACGTCAGCGGGTCGCGGCCGGCGCCGGGACCGGACCATGGTCGCCCGGGCGCTTGCGGTCGGGCCTCTGTTGTCCTGCCTGCGCCTGGTCAAAGGTCGTCGCGCTGCGTAAGCCGGTGACGGGCGTTGGCGATGTCTTCAACGGGCGGAGGCGCCGGAATGGACAACGAGGACGATCGCGGTTCGCTCTATTACTGGATCGTGGGGCGCAACTCCAACACGAACGAAGGGCTGGGGCGATTGCTCGCGCTGGTCGCAGTCCTAATCGTCGGGCTCGGCACGTTGTTCTGGGCCTTGCTGCGCTGACGCCGCGCGCGGACAGATAGGCCGAACGGGCGATACGGCGACGCGGCTGCCAGTTCTTTTCGCGGATCCCCGCCGTGACGGGAATCCGCGATGTCTTCCTTGCGGACGAAGCTCAGAGAATGAGGTCCGCATTCACGTGGCCCTGACCCGTTGCCAGTTGGGCGAGGAGCTTCGCCAGCCCGTCATGCGCGGCATCGGCGACGTCCGTCGGCAGATGGAAGTCGGCCGAATGGTGCGTGAACCGGGAGGCGGCAGCATCCCGGTCTCCGAGGTTCGCAAACGCCCCCTCGAACACATGGGCGATTTCATCGGCGTTGCCGGCAGCCTCCGTCGAGGCGTGGAAATGCAGCTGGTCTTCGTCGAGCGCAAGCGCGCGATGATCGCCATTCTTTTCCGTCGGGGCCTTTGCCTCGTCGCCGGCGGGTGCCGAGGTGTCTGCTGCGGCATTGGCACTCAGGGGCGCCGCCTTCTGGGCCGGATCGACAAGGTCGACCTTCACGTTCTTCGTGACGATCGTCGCCTTCTTGGTCGACGTCGCAATGTCGGCGCCCGAAAAGGTGACGGTGTAGGTGCCGGGCTTCAGCACGAGGTCATAGCCGCCGGCGGCGGACGTCGTGGTCTTGAAGACCTGGCCGGCCGAATTCTTGGCCGTCACCGTGATGCTGCCGAGACCCTCGCCGACGTCGTAGAAGCGGTCGCCGTCACGATCGTCGAACGCCACGCCCGTCAGGAACAGGTCGGAACCGGACTTTGCGAAATCCTGGGTTACGAATGCGCTGCTGCGGCCCTTGTAGTCGCCGACCTCGACGCCGAGGCCGATCTCGCGGAAATTCGGGTTGAGAAGGTTGGCGCGATGGCCGGACGAGTTCATCAGGTTGGTTTGCAGAAGCTTGACTTCATCCTGATAGCCGGTCGGCGCCCGGGTCGTCGCCCAGGCGATATTCTCGCCCGTGGCCCAGGACCCCTGCAGGACATAGCCCGCCGCCTTCATGCGTTGCGTCGAACTGGATCCCCCGGAACCGGTATGCGAGAAAACGTCGGCAGCGAGCATCCACTTGCTGTGCCCCTCGGCGGCCTCGCTGAGATCATTGTCGAAGGCCAGTGGCTGCGCACCCGTCTTTGCCCTCTCCGCATTGATCAGTTCCAACAGATATTGCTCATTCGCGCTGTGCTTCGGCATTCAGTCTATCTCCTCGAAGGTCATTCTTCGTCACTTGAGTGCCCCGGCCCAATCGCTCCATAGGAACGAACTGTGTCCAAGGTGCGGAGCAAGATTGACCAACTTGGGAATTTGCACATGTATCTTCGCCGCCGTGATTTCCCGCGTCGCGTGTAGCAGGATCATCTGCTCGGTTACTGCGAAGTCATTGTCGGCGATCCCCGATGATCTTTCTGTAGAGGGGATCCTGTCCGGGCAGGGCGTGCCCGACGGCAGGTGCCCGAGGCGCAACCAGCTGGGCTGGCGCGGTCGCCGGGGCGCTGGTGCACAGCCTTTCCAAAGGCGGCGGCATCAACACGCCGGCTGGGCGGGGGCGCTGTGTTCCGTGTGGCAAAAGGAAGGGAACCGGTTTGCGCCGGGCGAGCAAGCTGGAACGTCGTCCGCCTTGTCGCCGGTCGGATCGATCGGGAAGAGCTGGGCGGAAGAATTTCCATAATGATTTCAATGGTTTTGGCGACCCCTGCAGGATTCGAACCTGCGACCTACTGCTTAGAAGGCAGTTGCTCTATCCAGCTGAGCTAAGGGGCCGTTTGGGACCGCAGGCTGGCGTCAGTGCGTCCAGGGCTGCATGCGGTTGAAACGGAAATTGTCCGGGTAGGCGACCTTCTTGCGGGTCGGGTCGTGCGGCTCGACGACACGGTACTCGATGCCGTTGCGCTCGGCATAGGCGACGGCGAGTTCGCGGGTCTCGAAGGTCAGCTTGACCTGCTGGCGCATGTCGCCGGAGCTGGTATAGCCCATGATCGGATCGATCGTGCGGGCGCGCTCCTGATCGAACTCCAGGATCCAACGATGCGTTTTCGCCTGGCCGGACTGCATGGCGGTCTTGGCGGGACGGTAGATCTTCGCGGACATGGGTCTCTCGGGCTCCGATGAATTCTCTGTGGTGCCGCGCCGGCACCCGCGCATCCTTAGCGCAGAATCGGTCAACGGCCAATGCACGCGCACGGATGCTCCCCGGCTGCGCGCCGCATCTGCCGGGCTGCATAGCATCCGGCAGCGGGCAATTCAACGGCCGCAGCGGGCGGCGAAAGGGCGCGGCGCGGGCGCCGCTGTTTTCAAGTCGCCGCCCTTGCCGCGAGCGGGAAATCCACCATCTCAAGAAGAAGGGGAAGGTTGCAGACAAGGAGGCCGGATTGCCGCCGTCGCGGCCGGCAGTTTCGGACCTGATGCGAGGGCGGAAGGCACCATGCGGGTGCGCGCTTGCGGCGCAGGCCGCGCGGCCGGTGGCGCGAAGGGCGCAAAGGAATGGACAGGATGCACAACAGGACCAAAAGGCTGGGCGGCGTTCCGCTCCTCATCTGCGCGGTTTCCTTCTGCGTCGAGGGCTGCACGTCCGCCACCGGCGGCAACTATCCCGAGCCCATTCCCGGCAGCATCACCTATGGCGGCCAGCCCCGGACGAAGCTGACCAAGTCCCCGATCGGCAGCTGGTTCCACCACCGCTTCACCGACCAGTACGGCCGGACGGTGGAGGAAACCTACTTCATCCAGCCGGACAGGTCGCTGCTGCTGACGAGCCGGATCGTCGTCGAGGACATCTTCGACGACTGAGAAACCCGGCCGGGACGCCGGGGCGGCATGCCCGATGTGGCGGGAAAGCGGTACCGGTATTGCCACTTTTGCAGTTGCGGCGGCAGCGGGATGCGTGTATCTCCGCGGCCACGGATCGGCGGAGTGTAGCGCAGCCTGGTAGCGCATCTGGTTTGGGACCAGAGGGTCGGGAGTTCGAATCTCTCCACTCCGACCAACGTATCTCCGCCATTGCCCCGTTGATCTGTGACGCTAGCCTTGGCGATCGGTCGGGCCGGCCCTACTCGGCGGCGACCATGCGGAAGGTGCGCTCGGCCGTGTCCTTGGTGCTTCCGGCCATCAGGTAGATCAGACAGCTCGTCCTCAGCAGCGAGGCGAAGTTCGAGACCGAGCCGTTGATCAGCAGCGCCTCGTCGTAGAGCGTCGACAGGAAGCGGGACGTCGACAGGCCCTGGCTTGCGGCGATCTCGTCGATGAGGTCCCAGAAGGCGGCCTCGATCTGAATGCTGGTGGAATGACCACCGATTCGGACCGAACGGTTGACGGGGCGGTAGCGCTGCGGGTCCTGGCCCGCAAAGACCTCACACATGATCTTTCCTCCAGTCTTGTTCTTATGGGCGCGATTATGCGTTGGGCGTCGGCTTCGGTCAAACTGTCCCTTGTTGCCGGCAGATCGCGCAAAATCCTTCGGTTTTCACTCCGGATCAGAGAAATTTTGCATGCGGTAACGGGCTGCTACCCGATCCCGCCGTTCCGGGCGCAATCTCGAAAGCATCAGTCGCATTCGCAAGAACCGGGAAGGGCAGCGTGGCCAAAACCATACATTCGATGATCAGGGTCCTGGACGAGACGCGTTCGGTGGCGTTCTACGGCAAGGCATTCGGGCTGACGGTGGCCGAGAGGCTGGATTTCGAGACCTTCACCCTCGTCTACATGAGCAATGGCGAAAGCCCGTTCGAGCTCGAACTGACGATCAACAAGGGGCGCGCCGAACCCTACCAGCTCGGCGACGGCTACGGTCATCTCGCCGTCTCCGTCGACGACCTCGACGGCGAGCATGCGCGGATGGGCGCGCTCGGGCTCGAGCCCGGCAGGATCGTCGAATTCAACCGCGAGGGCAGCCTGCTCGCCCGCTTCTTCTTCATCACCGACCCCGACGGCTACAAGATCGAGGTACTGCAGCGGCACGGCCGCTTCAAGTGAACAGGCTGGCGGCCGGAGGAGGGCCGCCGGCCAAGGATGCAATGGGAGGAACGAACATGACCACGATCTACGAGCGCGGCGCGGGTCCGCAATCCGGCCTGTCGCGGCGCGAGCTTCTCAAGCGCGGCACGATCGGGGCCGCGCTGATCGTCACCGGCAATGCGGTGATCAGCCCCGATCGCGCCTGGGGCCTCGAGACGACGGCGCTGAAGCCGGACACCATGGCGACGCTGATCAAGCTCGCCCGCGACATCTACCCGCACGACCAGATCCCCGACCGCTTCTACGCCATCGCCGTGAAGGGGCAGGACGTGAAGGCGGGCAAGGACCCGGCGCACCGGGAACTGATCGAGGTGGGCATTGCCGAGCTCGACAGGCGGGTCGGCGCTGGCGGCTACCGCGGGCTCGGCTGGGAGGACGACCGCGTCGCGATCCTGCGCGAGATCGAGACGACGCCCTTCTTCCAGGCGGTGCGCGGCGACCTCGTCGTCTCCTTGTACAACCAGAAGGAACTCTGGCCACACTTCGGCTACGAGGGCGAATCCTATTCGAAGGGCGGCTACATCAGCCGCGGTTTCGACGACATCGAGTGGCTGTAGGGCCGGGCGAGGGCCGGCGCCGGAGGAGGGCGCCCGCCGGGCACGGACGTGCCGATCGCAGAGACAGACCGGGAGGAAAGCATGGCAGCTCCATACAGACTGGACGATGACAGCGTCGTCGTCATCATCGGCTCGGGTGCCGGCGGCGGCACGCTGGGCAATGAACTGGCGCAGAAGGGGATCGACGTCGTCATCCTCGAGGCGGGTGCGCGCATCGAATACGAAGACTTCATCAACGACGAGTGGGACAGCTTCGCCCAGCTCGCCTGGCTCGATCACCGCACGACCGGCGGCGGCTGGCGCGTCTCGAAGGATTTTCCCAACCTTCCGGCCTGGATCGTCAAGGCCGTGGGCGGGACGACGACGCACTGGGCCGGCGCCTCGCTGCGCTTCCAGGAGCATGAATTCAAGGCGCTTTCCACCTACGGCAAGGTCGAGGGCGCCAATCTCCTGGACTGGCCGATCACGCTCGCCGAACTCGAGCCCTACTATTCCAAGGCCGAGGACAAGATGGGCGTGACCCGCACCCACGGGATCGAGGGGCTGCCCGGCAACAACAACTTCAAGGTCTTCAAGGCCGGGGCCGACAAGCTCGGCTACGAGAAGTGTCACACCGGCCGGATGGCCATCAACTCCGCCGAGCGCGACGACCGGATGAGCTGTCAGCAGACGGGCTTCTGCTTCCAGGGCTGCAAATGGGGCGCGAAGTGGTCGACGCTCTATACGGAAATCCCGAAGGGCGAGGCGACCGGCAGGCTCGAGGTGCGGCCGAAGTCGCATGTGGTGCGGATCGAGCACGGCGACGACGGCAAGGTGACCAACGTCGTCTATGCCGACAAGGACGGCAAGCTGCAGAGCCAGAAGGCGCGGATCGTCTGTGTCGCCGGCAATTCGATCGAGAGCCCGCGGCTGCTTTTGAACTCGGCCTCGGCAAAGTTCCCGGACGGGCTTGCCAATTCCTCCGGCCAGGTCGGCAAGAACTACATGCGGCATACGACCGGTTCGGTCTATGCCGTGTTCGAGAAACCGGTGCACTTCTATCGCGGCACGACCATGGCCGGCATCATCCAGGACGAGGCGCATCACGATCCCAAGCGCGGCTTCGTCGGCGGCTACGAGATGGAGACGCTGGCGCTCGGCGTGCCCTTCATGGCCGCGTTCCTCGACCCGGGCGGCTGGGGCCGGTCCTTCGCTTCCGCGATGGACGGCTATGCGAACACCGCCGGGCTCTGGATCGTCGGCGAGGACATGCCGCAGGAGCAGAACGCGGTGAAACTGCATGCGACGCTCAAGGACCAGTACGGCATGCCGATCCCCGACGTCTGGTTCACCGACCACGCCAACGACGTCGCCATGCGCAACCATGCCTACAAGCAGGGCCAGGCGCTCTACGAGGCGGTCGGCGCGATCCGCACCTTCCCGACGCCGCCCTATCCCTCGACCCACAACCTCGGCACCAACCGGATGAGCGAGAAGGCCGAAGACGGCGTCGTCAACAAGTGGGGACAGACCCACGACATCAAGAACCTGTTCGTCTCCGACGGCAGCCAGTTCACCACCGGGGCGGCGGAGAACCCGACGCTGACCATCGTGACGCTGGCGATCCGCCAGGCCGACTACATTGCCGAGCAGATGACCGCTGGCACCATCTGACGGCCACGCCAACCTCCCCCGGCCATCTGCGGCGGGTGGCCGGTGATCGCGCGCGGAGCATGCCGCGCCAACTCTGGTCGGCCCCCCGGCCATTTTTTTTGAGAGCAGGGGGGGGGCGGGGCGCCGTCGACCGCGATGCCCGAAACGACCGCGGGCGGACCTTGCGGCCCGCCCGTTGTCGTTTTCCTTGCCTGATGGCGTCGCGCCGGCCTCAGTGCAGGATCTGGCTGAGGAACAGCTTGGTGCGCTCGTGCTGCGGATTGTCGAAGAAGTTGTGCGGGTCGTTCTGCTCGACGATCTGGCCCTGGTCCATGAAGATCACCCGGTTGGCGACCTGGCGGGCGAAGCCCATCTCGTGGGTGACGCAGAGCATGGTCATGCCTTCCTCGGCGAGCGAGACCATGGTGTCCAGCACCTCCTTGACCATTTCCGGGTCGAGGGCGGAGGTCGGTTCGTCGAACAGCATGATCTTCGGCTTCATGCAGAGCGAGCGGGCGATCGCCACGCGCTGCTGCTGACCACCGGAGAGCTGGCCCGGATACTTGTGCGCCTGCTCGGGGATCTTGACCCGCTCCAGGTAGTGCATCGCCACCTGCTCGGCGTCCTTCTTCGGCATCTTGCGCACCCAGATCGGCGCCAGCGTGCAGTTCTCCAGGATCGTCAGGTGCGGGAAGAGATTGAAGTGCTGGAACACCATGCCGACCTCGCGGCGCACCTCGTCGATCTTCTTCAGGTCGTTCGTCAGCTCGATGCCGTCGACGATGATCTGGCCCTTCTGGTGCTCTTCCAGCCGGTTGATGCAGCGGATCATGGTGGACTTGCCGGAGCCCGACGGTCCGGCGATGACGATGCGCTCGCCGCGCATCACCTTCAGATTGATGTCGCGCAGCACGTGGAAATCGCCGTACCACTTGTTCATGTTGACGATGTCCACGGCCACGTCTGTCGCGGAGACCGCCATCTTCTTGGGTTGAGTTGCCATCGATGTTGTTTCCCCTGAGGTTATCTCTTGTGGCTCTTGTCGAGCCGGCGCTCCACGAAGGCCGAATAACGCGACATTCCGAAGCAGAAAATCCAGAACGTGAACCCGGCGAAGATCAGGCCCGTCAGCGGGGTGACGGGTGTGATCCAGCCGCTGTCGCCGAAGCTCGCCTTGACGATGCCGAGCAGGTCATACATCGAGATGATGGTCACGAGCGAGGTGTCCTTGAACATTCCGATGAAGGTGTTGACGATGCCCGGGATGACCAGCTTGATCGCCTGCGGCAGGACGACGAAGGTCATCTTGTGGAAATAGTTCAGGCCGAGCGCATCGGCGGCCTCGTACTGGCCCTTCGGGATCGCCTGCAGGCCGCCGCGGATGACCTCGGCCATATAGGCCGAGGCGAAGACCGATACGCCGATCAGCGCCCGCAGGAACTTGTCGATGTTGTTGCCGGGCTCCAGGAAGAGCGGCAGCAACACGCTCGCCATGAACAGCACCGTGATCAGCGGCACGCCCCGGATCAGTTCGATGAAGCTGATGCACGCGGTCCGGACGATCGGCATCTGCGAGCGGCGGCCGAGCGCCAGGAGAATGCCGGCCGGCAGCGATATGACGATGCCGACGAAGGAGAGGATCAGCGTCACCATCAGCCCGCCCCAGAGCGTCGTCTCGACGTGCGAGAGGCCGAAGTGGCCGCCGAGCAGAAGCACATAGGCGAGGATCGGCAGCGCGACGAGCAGCAGGATGGCGTTCAATCCCTTGCGCGGTGCCTTCGGCATCAGAAGCGGGACGAGCAGGGCGACGAACAGGCCGCCGATGAGCAGGGGCCGCCAGAGCTGGTCGCGGGGGTAGGAGCCGAACATGAACTGGACGAAGCGGTCGCCGACATAGGCCCAGCAGGCGCCACTCCATCCGCTCGGCAGTGCGCCGCCCTGGTCGACGGTCAGGCAGGCGGTTCGGTTTTCGCCCGTCCACACGGCGGAGAGGAACAGCCAGTCGATCGCACCCGGCAGAAAGTACAGGAGCGCCACCAGTGCGGCGATCGTCATGGCGCTGTCCGTCCAGGTGGCGAACAGGTTCTTGCGCATCCAGCCGACGATCGTGGAATCGGAAACCGGCGGCTGCGCGGCGGGAATGAATTGGTCGCGGACGTAAGTGATGTTCTCGGCCATCTCAGCGCTCCACCAGTGCCATCTTGGCGTTGAACCAGTTCATGAACAGCGACGTGAGGAGGCTGATCGACAGGTAGATCGCCATCCAGATCGCGATGATCTCGATCGAGTGGCCCGACTGGTTGAGGATCGTGCCGCCGACCGCGACGAGGTCGGCGTAACCGACTGCGACGGCGAGCGACGAGTTCTTGATGATGTTGAGATACTGCGACGTCAGCGGCGGGATGATGATCCTCAGGGCCTGGGGCAGTATGACGAGCCGTGTCGTCGGCCCCGGCCTCAGCCCCAACGCATAGGATGCTTCCGTCTGCCCGCCCGGGACGCCCCGGATGCCGGCGCGCACGATCTCCGCGATGAAGGAGGCGGAGTACAGCGACAGCGCCAGGTAGAGCGCCAGGAACTCGGGCCCGATGACCATGCCGCCCTTCATGTTGAACGAGCCGGGAACCGGGTAGTCGAACGACAGCGGCATCCCCATCAGAAGGAAGACCGCGAAAGGCAGCAAGAGGATCAGGGCGAGGTTGACCATCAGGACCGGCGGGCGGTTGCCGGTCGCCCGCTGGCGGGCATTGGCCCAAACGGTAAAGGCGATCGCGGCGAGGACGCCGGCGACGAAGGCGGCGACGACGAGGCCGAATCCGTCGCCGAAGATGGGCGCCGGCATATAGATGCCCCGGTTCGATATGAAGAAGATCGCACCCGGATTGTCCTTCACATGCTGGAAGATGGTGCGGATGGTCGGCAGCAGCGCCAGGACGCCCAGGTACCAGAAGAAGATGACGAGCAGCGGCGGGATATTGCGGAAGATCTCGACATAGACCGTGCACAGCCGCGCGACGAGCCAGTTGTGCGAAAGGCGGCCGATGCCGACCAGCAGGCCCACGATCGTCGCCGTGACGATACTGCAGGCCGCGACGACCAGCGTGTTCAGGAGGCCGACCTGCAAGGCCCTGAAATAGGTCGAATCGCTGGTATAGGCGATCAGGCTCTGGGCGATATCGAAGCCGGCGCGGCTGTTGAGGAAGCCAAAGCCGCTCGTCATGTTGGCGCGGGCGAGGTTTTGGGTCGCGTTGTGCCAGGCGTACCAGACGACCCAGACGATCAGGACGAGTGTCAGTATCTGGTAGACATAGCTTCGTAGGGCGGGATTGTAGAGGAGCGACACCTTCGGAGGTTCGCCGTCCCCGGTGCGGGCTTGCGCAATAGCCATTCAGTACCCCTTCTTTCCGTTCGCCCTTTTTGCCGGGCGTTACTTTTAACGGGAGGGCGGAATTTCCGCCCTCCCGGCAGTTCGGCTCAGCTGCCGATCAACGGATCGGCGGAGCGTATTGCAGGCCGCCCTTGTTCCACAGCGCGTTCAGGCCGCGGTCGATCTTGAGCGGCGAGGCCTGGCCGACGTTGCGTTCGAACGATTCGCCGTAGTTGCCGACGGCCTTGATGATCTGCACGGCCCAGTCCTTCGGAAGGCCGAGGTCCGCGCCGAGGGTCGAATCGGCTTCTTCGCCGAGGAAGCGCTTGATGTCGGGGTTGGCCGACTTCTTCATCTCCTCGACATTAGCCTGGGTGATGCCGAATTCCTCGGCGGCGACCAGCGCGTAGTGCGACCAGCTGACGACATCCAGCCACTTGGAGTCGTTCTGGCGGACTGCCGCGCCGAGCGGTTCCTTGGAGATGATCTCCGGCAGGACCATGTGGTCGTCCGGGTTGGCCATCTTCAGGCGGATCGAATAGAGGCCGGAGGCGTCGGTCGTATAGGCGTCGCAACGGCCGGCATTGTAGGCGGCGTCGGCTTCGTCCTGGGACTCGAACACGACGGGCTTGAAGTCCATGTTGTTGGAGCGGAAGTAGTCGGCGAGGTTCAGTTCGGTCGTGGTGCCGGACTGTACGCAGACCGAGGCGCCGCTCAGTTCGAGCGCCGACTTCACGCCGAGCTCCTTCTTCACCATGAAGCCCTGGCCGTCATAATAGGTGACGGCGCGGAAGTCGAAGCCGAGCTGCGAATCGCGGCTGGTGCTCCAGGTGGTGTTGCGGGCGAGCATGTCGATTTCGCCCGACTGCAGGGCGGGGAAGCGATCCTTGGCGGAAAGGGGCGTGTACTTCACCTTGGTGGCGTCACCAAAGATGGCAGCGGCCACGGCCTTGCAGAGATCCACATCAAGGCCCGACCAGTTGCCGGCCGAATCCTGCGCGCCGAAGCCTGCGAGGTTCGAGCCGTTGACACCGCACTGTACGAAACCCTTTGCCTTCACGTCGGAAAGCGTGTCCGCCTGGGCAGCCTGGGCGCCCATCCCCAATACGGCAGCGCCAACGAGTGCCGTCACGATCTTCTTTGCCATGTCCAAATACCCTTGTTCTATTTGTCTTTCTTTGTCCGCCCGGCGCTGCCAAGGTGCGGGAGCGCTGGCGGCACTCGTCACCCTCCCGGCGCGAGTTGACCTATCTCATGCTCAAAATGACGCAGGGTCAAGAGTGGCCGCCCGATTTCCAAGCAAGCTGGTGAATCTCACTGCCATTGACAAAAAAATATGCAAAATCAGCTGGAAAAGTGCATCATAAGCTCAAAATAACCGCTGCTGCGGAGGCCCTTGCGCGACCGAACCGTCACATCCGCGTGATGGGTCCTTCAGCAAAATTGGCTTGACCGCGCAAATCACCCTCTGGAAAGTGCAAAGTCTCCCATCAAGCAACCCTGCGGATCCCGTTTCATGAATGACAAGAAAGACGTGCTGGCCGCCGCCGGCCCGAATACCCGGCTGACCCATGTCGGCAACGATCCCGCCGAATTCCACGGCTTCGTCAATCCGCCGGTCGTCCATGCCTCCACCGTGCTCTTCCCGAATGCGGCGACGATGGAGAAGCGGGCGCAGAAATACACCTACGGCACGCGCGGCACGCCGACCACGGACGCGCTCTGTGCGGCGATCGACGAGCTCGAGGGCTCTGCCGGCACGATTCTCGTGCCCTCCGGACTCGCTGCCGTCACCGTGCCGTTCCTCGCGTTCCTGTCGGCGGGCGACCACGCGCTCATCGTCGATTCGGTCTACAGCCCGACGCGGTATTTCTGCGACACGATGCTGACCCGCCTCGGCGTCACCGTCGAATACTACGACCCCGCCGTCGGTGCGGGGATCGCCGCGCTGATGAAGCCGAATACGAAGCTCGTGCATCTCGAGGCGCCGGGCTCGAACACCTTCGAGATGCAGGACGTGCGTGCCATTGCGGATGCCGCGCACAAGGGCGGCGCCGTCGTCACCATGGACAACACCTGGGCGACGCCGCTCTACTTCCGTCCGCTCGACCACGGCGTCGACATTTCGATCCATGCGGCGACGAAGTATCCCTCCGGCCATTCCGACATCCTGATGGGGACGGTCTCGGCCAATGCGGCCCACTGGAACAGGCTCTGGGAGGGGAATTTCGCGCTCGGCATCTGCGGCTGCCCGGATGATGCCTACCAGATCCTGCGCGGCCTGAGGACGATGGGCGTCAGGCTGGAGCGGCATCAGGACAGTGCCCTGAGGCTTGCCGAGTGGCTGGAGGGCAGGGACGACGTCGCCGCCGTGCTTCACCCGGGCCTGCCGAGCTTTCCGGGGCATGCGCTGTGGAAGCGCGATTTCAAGGGTGCCAGCGGCATCTTCTCGGTCGTGCTCGACGGCGGCAGCCCGGAACGCTTCAAGGCCAAGGCGCATGCCTTCCTCGATGCGCTGCGCATCTTCGGTCTCGGCTATTCCTGGGGCGGCTTCGAGAGCCTTGCCGTCCACGTCAACCTGAACGACCGGACGATCTGCAAGGGGCCGACGGCGGGACCGCTGGTGCGGCTGCAGATCGGCCTGGAGGACATCGCCGATCTGCGCGCCGACATCGAGCGCGGCTTGGCGGCTGCCCGGGCCGTCTAGAATCGGCCGGCGCTACCCTGCCGCCTCTGGCGAACGCTTTCCGGTGCTCGCTCCCTCGGGCGCGGTCACGGTGCGGCCAGCCGGCAAGGGCGCTCAGATGTCCGGCCGGTAGCCGTAGAGCCAGTCGAGATCGGCCGCCAGGCTCTCGGCGCTCCGCAGGCCCAGCACGATATCGCGCACAAGGGCCACAGGCCCGCGCGCGTGGTAGGCGAAGCGGTTGAAATCGGCCCGTGCGCGAACGCGGCCGATGCGCTGCCGGCGCTGCTCTTCGAAGCCGGCAAGGGCGGTCCTGGCGTCCGCTCCGCCGGCGAGTGCCTGCGCCAGTTCGGCCGCGTCCTCGATCGCCATGGCCGCACCCTGCGCGGCAAAGGGCGTCGTCGCATGCGCGGCGTCGCCGATCAGAAGAAGATCCTTGCCGTCGAACCAGCGCCCGTCGCCGCATTCGTAGAGCGGCCAGGCGAGGGGCTTCTCGGCGAGGGCCAGGAGGGCGGCGATGTCCTTGTTCCAGCCGGAGAAGGCGTCGAGCCCGAAGGCGCTGCCGGCCTCACCGGCGTGCACGTCCCAGCTGTGACTGATGAATGCCGGTCCCTTGTGGATCGCGACGATGTTGAAGGCGTCCGCCTCGGTGAGCGGATAGGCGACAAGATGCGCCGAAGGCCCGACGAAGGCGGTGACCGCGCGCGGATCGAGAAAACGCGGCGCCGTTGCGAAGGGGATCGTGAAGCGCCAGGCGATGTTGCCGCTGAAGCGGGCGTTGGCCGCACCCGGGACGCCCGCCCGCATGGTCGACCAGACGCCGTCGGCGGCGATCGTCAGGTCCGGACGGACGCCGATCAGGTCGGCGATCTCGGCGGCGCGGTCGTAGCCTTCCATCCGCACGCCGAGCGTCATGCCGATGAGCGGGTTCCCGCTTGCCGCCTCGAACAGCACCTGCTGCAGCGTGGCGCGATGAAGGACACCGTAGGGGGCGTGCCAGCGACGGCGGGCGTCGGCACCGACCGGAACATGGGCGAGCGGCTTCAGGCTGCGACCGGAGGCGATCACGATCCGCTCCGGCTCGGTCCAGCGTTTTTCCAGGGCAGGGAGGAGACCAAGCGTGGCAAGGACGCGCGACGCGTTCGGCGAGATCTGCAGGCCGGCGCCGACCTCCTCGAGCCGCTCGGCCTGTTCGATCAGGTGGCTGGCGATGCCCTTTCGGGCAAGGCAGAGTGCCGCGGTCAGCCCGGCCATGCCGGCGCCGACGATCGCGACCGTTCGCACGGTCATCCGCGCGACTCCTCAGATGACATCGATCAGGCGGCCTGGTTTGCGAAGGTGCAACCGACGGGGTTGGTCTGCGTCGCCTTGAGCGAGGGGTTGTAACGATAGAGCGTGGAGCAGTAGCCGCAGACCTTCTCGTTGTCGTCGCCCATGTCGATGAAGATATGGGGATGATCGAAGGGGACCGAGGCGCCGACGCACATGAATTCCTTGACGCCGATCTCGATCACCGCGTGTCCGCCGTCGTTCTGGAAATGGGGAATGCTGTGGCCAGCCATGGGATGCTCCGGGTGGTATGTCGAAATTTCGGCGGACCATATAGCCGTTGCACGCAAATGTGTAGCGGCAAACGTCAAGTCGCGGCGGAGAAAAAACAGGGTGAAGCGTTCCATCCTGCGGCAAAGCGTCCTAAGAGCGGAGCGACCGCGGACACGACTTGCGCACACCCAGAGGCAATGGACATGAATCTCGATCCCCCGACCTTTTCCCGTTTCCACCACGACGGGCTCGAGCTGGCGTTTTTCGACGAGGGCGACCCGTCCGGTGCGCCGGTGCTGCTGATCCACGGCTTCGCCTCGAGCGCCAGCGTCAACTGGGTCTATCCCGGCTGGATGAAGACGCTCGGCGACGCCGGCTACCGGGTGATCGGCATCGACAATCGCGGCCACGGCAGGAGCGACAAGCCGCACGATCCGGCCCTCTACCATCCCCCCGCCATGGCCGGCGACGCGGCCGCATTGCTCGATCATCTCGGCATCCCCGAGGCCCATGTCATGGGCTATTCGATGGGCGCGCGCATCACCGCCTTCATGGCGATCGGCCATCCGCACCGCGTCCGTTCCGTCGTCTTCGGCGGTCTCGGCATCGGCATGGTCGACGGGGTGGGCGACTGGGATCCGATCGCCGACGCGCTGCTGGCGCCGTCTCTGGAGGACGTCAGCCACGAGCGCGGGCGGATGTTCCGCGCCTTTGCCGAACAGACGAAATCGGACCGCAAGGCGCTGGCGGCCTGCATCGCCACCTCGCGCGACCTGTTGACGCCCGCCGACATGGCGCGGATCGACGTGCCCGCGCTCGTCGCGGTCGGCACGAAGGACGACATCGCCGGTTCCCCCGAAGCGCTGGCCAGGCTGATGCCGGACGGGCGCGCCGTCGACATCCCCGGCCGCGACCACATGCTGGCGGTGGGCGATCGCGTGTTCAAGAAGGCGGTCCTGGCCTTCTATGCGGAAATCGACGGTCGATAGCGCCTCCGTGACCGCCGGGGCATTCCGCCCCGCGGCCGTTTGCTCTATATATTGAGCCAGACGCAAGAAGGAGTACGGCGATGGTCGCCAGCAATGAGAAGCGCGCCGACGACAAGCTGAAGGTGATGGACCCGATCTGGGACAGCCTGCAGCAGGAGGCGCGTGTCGCGGCACAGGAGGACCCGCTGCTGGCGGCGTTTCTCTACTCGACGGTGATCAACCAGGCCTCGCTGGAGGCGAGCGTGATCCACCGCGTCTGCGAGCGGCTCGACCATCCCGACCTGCAGGCGAACCTTCTGCGCCAGACCTTCGAGGAGATGCAGGCGGCCTGGCCGGAATGGGGCGCGATCCTCAGGGTCGACATCCAGGCGGTCTATGACCGCGACCCGGCCTGCACGCGGTTCATCGAGCCGGTGCTCTATTTCAAGGGATTCCACGCGATCCAGACGCATCGGCTGGCCCACTGGCTGCACCTGAACGGGCGGCGCGATTTCGCCCTCTACCTGCAGAGCCGCTCCTCCAGCGTGTTCCAGACGGACATCAACCCGGCGGCCCGGATCGGCAAGGGCATCTTCCTCGATCACGCCACCGGCCTCGTCGTCGGCGAGACGGCGGTGATCGGCGACAACGTCTCGATCCTGCACAACGTCACGCTCGGCGGCACCGGCAAGGAGGGCGGCGACCGCCATCCGAAGATCGACAACGGCGTGCTCATCGGCGCCGGCGCCAAGATCCTCGGCAACATCCACATCGGCCACTGCTCGCGGATCGCCGCGGGTTCGGTCGTGCTGAAGGACATGCCGCCGAAGTCGACCGTCGCAGGCGTCCCGGCCAAGGTCGTGGGGGAGGCGGGCTGTTCGGAACCGTCGCGCGCCATGGACCAGATCCTGCACGGCGCAGGCTTCGACATCTGAACGCAAAACGCTGGAGACTGGCCTCTTTCAGGGTTTACAGCGTCCGGCGCAGGTGCGAGAAGCGGCGCGAACGAACCGATACGGAGACGCAATCGTGAAGCCCGAAGAGATCAGGAAGCTTGAGGCCTACTTCAAGCGGAACTTCAACAAGGACATGGTCATCAAGGCACGCCCGAAGAAGGACGAGTCGGCGGAAGTCTATCTGGCCGACGAGTTTCTGGGCGTCGTTTTCCGGGACGAGGAGGACGGCGAGCTGTCCTACAACTTCTCGATGGCGATCCTCGACATCGATCTCTGATCCCGCCGCCCGACGGCGATCCGATCAAGCCCGGCGCCAAGAGGCGGCCGGGCTTTTTTGTGTCCTGTCAGGTTCCGCCGACCAAGCATTTGCAATTGCTGACTAATATTGCAGTGCGGCAAACAAATTGACTTTATTGTGCATTGCATATAGTTTTGGCCTGTCCGGGTGGGACAAATAGGAGGAAATACATGTTCAATTTCGATGAGGCCAACAAGACGGGCAAGGAAACGATGGACACGATCCTGAAGAGCTACTCGTCGGTGGCCAAGGGCATGCAGGCCATCGCGACCGAAGCTGCCGACTACTCCAAGAAGTCGTTCGAGGAGGGCGTTGCGCATTTCGAGAAGCTGTCGACCGTGAAGAGCTTTGAAGCCGCCTTCGAACTGCAGACCTCCTTCCTGAAGAAGTCCTACGAGTCCTACATCGCCGAGGCGACGAAGATCGGGGAAATGTATTCCGACCTCGCCAAGACCGCCTACAAGCCCTACGAGGCGCCGGTGGCCAAGGCGACCGCAGCGGCCAAGGCGGCCGTCGCGGCCTGATCACCGCAAGCGATTGTTTCGGAAGGCCGGCGGCGCGGAAGTGTCGCCGGCCTTTGCCGTTTTGGCGCACGCCGCTAAAATTCAGGCTTTCAATCCCGCACCGCTGGATTATCCTTGCAGGACGAAGCAGGGGCCTTAAAATCCCGAAAGGAACCACTAGATTACGTAGGCATGATGACGGCAACCGTCGGCCGCCGCGGCTTTCCCTTCATGCGAGAGCCGCACTCACGAGGAATGAACTGGAATGAATGCGATACCGGGCCGGTTGCAGGGCAATGAAGGAAGCGGCGACACTCCCGGTCGCAGCACTTCCGTCATTACCCGCACGAAGCCGAAGACCAAGAAGCCGAGCCTCTACCGGGTGCTGCTTCTCAATGACGATTACACGCCAATGGAATTCGTGATCCATATCCTCGAGCGGTTCTTCCAGAAGGACCGCGAGGCTGCAACCCGGATCATGCTGCATGTGCATAATCACGGCGTGGGTGAGTGTGGCGTTTTTACCTACGAGGTTGCCGAAACCAAAGTGACACAGGTGATGGATTTCTCCCGCCAGCACCAGCATCCGCTCCAGTGTGTCATGGAAAAGAAATGAGGAATGAACGTGCCAACTTTTTCGACCAGTCTTGAGAAAGCGCTTCACCAGGCACTGACCTACGCCAATGAGCGCCACCATGAATATGCCACGCTGGAGCACCTGCTTCTGGCGCTGATCGACGACGCCGACGCGGCGGCGGTGATGGGCGCCTGCAACGTCAATCTCGAAACCCTGCGCAAGACGGTCTCCGACTACGTCGACAACGACCTTGCCAACCTGGTCACGGGGTACGAGGAGGATTCCAAGCCGACCTCCGGCTTCCAGCGCGTCATCCAGCGCGCCGTCATCCACGTCCAGTCTTCCGGCCGGGAAGAGGTGACCGGGGCAAACGTCCTCGTCGCGATCTTCGCCGAACGGGAAAGCCATGCCGCCTACTTCCTGCAGGAACAGGAGATGACGCGCTACGACGCCGTCAACTTCATCTCGCACGGGATCGGCAAGCGGCCGGGATCGTCCGAGGCCCGGACCGTGCGCGGGTCCGAGGAGACCGAGAACGAACAGAAGCAGACCCGCTCCCAGGGCGAGCAGGAGGACGCCGGCAAGAAGCAGGACGCACTCACCGCCTACTGCGTCAACCTCAACGAAAAGGCCAAGGTCGGCAAGATCGACCCGCTGATCGGCCGCCACGCCGAGGTCAACCGGACGATCCAGGTGCTGTGCCGCCGCTCCAAGAACAATCCGCTCTATGTCGGTGATCCGGGCGTCGGCAAGACGGCGATCGCCGAGGGGCTGGCCAAGCGCATCGTCGAGAAGAAGGTGCCCGAGGCGCTGCAGGATGCCACGATCTTCTCGCTCGACATGGGCACGCTGCTCGCCGGCACCCGCTATCGCGGCGACTTCGAGGAACGCCTGAAGCAGGTCGTCAAGGAGCTCGAGGAGTATCCGGGCGCGGTGCTCTTCATCGACGAGATCCATACCGTGATCGGCGCCGGCGCCACCTCCGGCGGCGCGATGGATGCCTCGAACCTTCTCAAGCCGGCGCTGTCGTCGGGGGCGATCCGCTGCATCGGTTCGACCACCTACAAGGAATACCGCCAGTTCTTCGAGAAGGACCGGGCGCTGGTCCGCCGCTTCCAGAAGATCGACGTCAACGAGCCGACCATCGACGACACGATCGAGATCATGAAGGGGCTGAAGCCCTATTTCGAGGACTACCACAAGCTGAAGTACTCGAACGAGGCGATCAAGTCGGCGGTCGAGCTTTCGGCCCGCTACATCTCCGACCGCAAGCTGCCCGACAAGGCGATCGACGTGATCGACGAGACGGGGGCCGCACAGATGCTGCTGCCGGCCGGCAAGCGGCGCAAGCTGATCACCGAGAAGGAGATCGAGGCGACGATCGCGACGATGGCCCGCATTCCGCCGAAGACCGTCTCCAAGGACGACGAGACCGTTCTCGCCAACCTCGAGAAGGAGCTTCGTTCGGTCGTCTACGGCCAGGACCTGGCAATCGAGGCGCTGGCGTCGGCGATCAAGCTGGCCCGGGCCGGCCTGCGCGAGCCGAACAAGCCGATCGGCTGCTACCTGTTCTCCGGCCCGACCGGCGTCGGCAAGACCGAGGTGGCCAAGCAGCTGGCGTCGTCGCTGGGCGTCGAACTCCTGCGCTTCGACATGTCGGAATACATGGAGCGGCACACGGTCTCGCGCCTGCTCGGTGCCCCTCCCGGCTATGTCGGCTTCGACCAGGGCGGCCTCCTGACCGACGGCGTCGACCAGCATCCGCATTGCGTGCTGCTGCTCGACGAGATCGAGAAGGCACATCCGGACCTCTACAACATCCTGTTGCAGGTCATGGACCACGGTTCGCTGACCGACCACAACGGCAAGAAGATCGACTTCCGCAACGTCATCCTGATCATGACGACGAATGCGGGCGCCTCCGACATGGCGCGGGCCGCGATCGGCTTCGGCTCGTCCAAGCGCGAAGGCGAGGACATGGAGGCGATCAACCGCCTGTTCACGCCGGAGTTCCGCAACCGTCTGGATGCCATCATCCCGTTCGGCTCGCTGCCGACGCCGGTGATCCACCAGGTCGTGCAGAAGTTCGTCATGCAGCTGGAAACCCAGCTGTCGGAGCGCAACGTCACCTTCGAACTGCAGCCAGAGGCGATCGCCTGGCTGGCCGAGAAGGGCTACGACGAGAAGATGGGCGCCCGCCCGCTGGCGCGCGTCATCCAGGAGAACATCAAGAAGAAGCTCGCCGACGAGATCCTGTTCGGCAAGCTGAAGAAGGGCGGCGTCGTCCGCGTCTCGGTCGGCACCAAGGAGGACGGCACCAAGGGCATCGTGCTCGATGCCGTGCCGGAGACCGCGCCGATCAAGCCGAAGGCGGAGATCGCCACCCCCGCCCGCAAGGCCGCGAAGCCGCGGAAGGCCAAGGAGACCGTCGCCGCCAGTGCGTCGAAGTCCAGGGCCGCCAAGGCAGAGGCCGACAAGGCGACCGCACCGGCCCGCAAGGGCAGCGGCGTGCCGAAGGTCCCGCGCAAGAAATAAGGCCTGCGGCAGCAGGTTCCGTGCCGGGCAGGCGACTGCCCGGCATTTTCATGTGGCATGCCGGGAATGACGTATGGACGCCGAGGCGATATCCGAAGGGCAGACGAAGCGGCACTGGTTCGTTCAGGGCATGCGCGGGATCTGGAGCATTCCGGCGATCATGCTGATGCTGTCGTTCGTCGGCTTTGCCGCGTTCACGGCCGAGGGCGGCATTCCGGTGGAGCAGGTGATGTTCATGACCGGCATGGTCTGGGCGCTTCCAGCCAAGGTGATCCTCGTCGGCAGCATGCTGTCGGGCGCCAACATCGTCACCGCCTTCATCGCCGTCACGCTGTCGTCCGTCCGCATGATGCCGATGGTGGCCGCGCTCGTGCCGGAAATCCGCAACCGGAGGACCCCGACCTGGCTGATGCTCGTCCTGTCGCATTTCGTCGCGATCACCGCCTGGGTCTTCGCGATGGAGCGGGCGCACAAGATCCCGCGCGACGGGCGGGTCGCCTATTTCGCCGGCTTCAGCATCACGCTGACTTCGGCCAACATCATCCTCGTCGGCGTCGCCTATTTCCTGGTGACGCAGTTTCCGCCGCTGATCGGCGCGTGCCTGTTCTTCCTGACGCCGGTCTACTTCCTGACCTCGATCTGGGTGTCCGCACGCCACCGGGTGATCTACTGGGCGCTGGGGATCGGCCTGGTCCTCGGCGTCGTCTTCCATGAAGTCGCACCCGATTTCGACATCCTGCTTGCGGGCCTGGTCGGCGGCACGCTCGCCTGGTTCGGCGAGCGGCGCCTGCGGCTGCGGCAGAAGGGCGGGGTGTGACGATGGCCGACGCGCTCTGGCCCTATGTCTTCATCGTCGTCGCCGGCTGGCTTGCGACCGACATCTGGCGCTGGCTCGGCGTTGTCGCCGGCAACCGGATCGACGAGAATTCGGAGACAATGAACTGGGTGAGGGCGGTTGCCACCGCGCTCGTGGCGGCGGTCATCGCCAAGCTGATCGTCTATCCGACCGGCGAGCTGGAAGGTTCGCCGATCTGGCTGCGGGTCGGCGCGGTCGCGGCGGGGGCTGCCGCTTTCTTCGGTTTCAGGCGCCACCAGCTGCTCGGCATCGTCGTGGCGATCGGCACGCTTGCTGCGGGGCTCTATGTCCTCGGCACCTGAGGGGCCGGCGAACCGGCCCCGCCGACGGCCTTGGCCTTAACCGGCCAGGGCCTCACGCATCTTCTGCGCGTTCGCGGCAAGAACGCCCTGGTCCTCCATCGTGCCCGAATGCGGCTTGAGCGGCACGCCGTCGAAGCGCGGAATGATGTGGAAGTGCAGGTGGTAGATCGTCTGGCCGGAGGCCGGTTCGTTGAACTGGATGACGGTGACGCCGTCGGCGGCGAAGGCCTCCTTCGCGGCGATCGCGACCTTCTGGACGACGGGCATCACCCGCGACAGCGTTTGCGGGTCGGCATCGAGGATGTTGCGCGAGGGCGCCTTCGGAATGACGAGCGTATGGCCCGGTCCCTGCGGCATCACGTCCATGAAGGCCAGCGTGTCCTCGTCCTCGTAGATCTTGTGGGAGGGGATCTCTCCCCGGAGGATCTTGGCGAAGATGTTGCCCGGATCATAGGCGCTCATGATGGTCTCCTTCAAAGGTGCGGCCCGTCGGGCCGGAATCGATTGCAGCGGCACGGCGGCCGCGTCAGTCAGTCCTCGTCCGGCGGGCGCTCGCCGCCCTTGCGGAAGGGGCCGTGTTCGGCGAGCCATTCGCCCGTCTCGGCGACGTCCCGCCGTTCCCGCTCCAGATAGTCGGCCACGGCGCGGCGCAGGCCGGCATGGCTGATGTAGTGCGCCGAATGGGTCGTCACCGGCATGTAGCCGCGCGCCAGCTTGTGTTCTCCCTGCGCGCCGGCCTCGACGCGGGCGAGACCGCGCGCAATCGCGAAATCGATCGCCTGATGATAGCAGACCTCGAAATGCAGGTAGGGGTGATCCTCGATGCAGCCCCAGTGGCGGCCGAACAGGGCGTCGCCGCCGATGAAGTTGATGGCGCCGGCGACGTAGCGGCCGCCGCGCCGCGCCATGACGAGCAGCACGTCGTCCGCCATCCGCTCGCCGATCAGCGAATAGAACCTGCGCGTCAGGTAGGGACGTCCCCATTTGCGCCCGCCGGTGTCCATGTAGAAGGCGAAGAACTGGTCCCAGATGTCCTCGGTCAGGTCCTTGCCGGTCAGCCAGTCGATCTCGATGCCGTTCTCCAGGGCGGAGCGGCGTTCCTTCTTCAGTGCCTTGCGCTTGCGCGACGCCAGCGTCTGCAGGAAGTCGTCGTGCGAGCCGTAGCCGCAGTTCTGGAAGTGGAACTGCTGGTCGGTCCGGTGCAGGAAGCCGACGTCCTCGAGCGTCGGTATCTCGTCGACGGGGACGAAGGTGACGTGCGCCGAGGAGATGCCGTGCCGGCGCGTCAGTTCCTTCAACCCCGCGGCAAGCGCCTGGCGGATGGGCGCGGGATCGAGGTCGGCGCGGTGGAGCAGGCGCGGCCCGGTAGCCGGCGTAAACGGCACCGAGGCCTGGAGCTTCGGATAATAGTGTCCGCCGGCCCGCTCGAAGGCGTCGGCCCAGCCGTGGTCGAAGACGTATTCGCCCTGGCTGTGGTTCTTCAGGTAGGCGGGCAGCGCGCCGAGCAGCGTGCCGTCCTCCTGCTCGAGGAGGAGGTGCTGGCCGAGCCAGCCGGTGTCAGCCGTGGCCGATCCGGACTCCTCCAGCGCCGACAGATACGCATGGCTGACGAAGGGGTTGTAGGCAGCGCCCGCAAGCCCGCGCGCCGCGCCGGAAAGCTGCGCCCAACGCTCGGCCGGAATATCGGCGAAACTCTGGGCGATGCGGATCCGGTAGGTGTCGGCCATCGTCAGGCGACCAGCGTCTCGCGCGGATCGAACCCCTCGAAGGTCATCTGGTCGGCCTCCGCGAAGGTCTTCTCGACGGCCTGACGATCGCGCACCGTCCAGGTGATGATCGGGATCCCGGCCTTGCGCTCCTTGGTGATGAACGGGTTGGGCAGGTCGCCGTAGAAATAGGAGATGAAGTCGAGCCCGAGCTGCATCGCCTCCTCGTGCACGAAGAAGGTCTCAGGCTCGATGCCGCCGGCCGTCAGCCCGACCGGACGCGGGGCGCCGAGCTCCTTCAGTTCCTTCAGCAGCCAGTGGTCGAAGCTCATCAGGGCGATCGGTCCGTCGTAGTCCTCGATGATCTCCAGGACGCTCGCGACGAAACCCTCGTCGTCGTCCTTGCGGCCCTTCAATTCGATGACGAGCGGGACGCGGCCGGAGACGAGCTTCAGGAGCTGCGCAAGCGTGGGCACCTTGTCCTTCGTGCCGCCGATCGACAGCATGCCGAGCTCCACCGACGTCTTTGCGCGGACGTCGCCGGGAATGGCGCAGAGCCTGTCGAGCTTGTCGTCATGGAAGACGACCGGCACGCCGTCGGCGGCATATTGCAGGTCGCACTCTATGGCAAAGCCCGCCTCGACGGCGCGGGAGAACGCCGAAAGCGTGTTCTCCCAGACGGTGCGGTTCATGTCGTGATAGCCGCGATGGGCGATCGGCTGCGCGGTCAGCCAGGAAAGCTCTGCAGACGGCATCAGGCGATTTCCACGATCGCGTCGATCTCGACGGCGGCGTTCATCGGCAGCGCGGCCATGCCGACGGCGGCACGCGCATGCTTGCCGGCCTCGCCAAGCGCTGCGACCAGGAGGTTCGAGGCGCCGTTGATGACGAGGTGCTGCTCGACGAAGTCGGGTGCGGAGGCGACGAAGCCGTTGATCTTGATGATCCGCTTGATTCGCGAGAGGTCGCCGAGCGCGGCCTTGGCCTGGGCCAGGATGTTGACGGCGCAGAGCTCCGCCGCCTTCTGGCCGGTCTGGACGTCGACGTTCTTGCCGAGATGGCCGGTGACGGCGATCTTGCCGTCGGCCATCGGCAGCTGGCCGGAAATGTGCAGGACCTGACCGCTGATCACATAGGGAACGTAGTTTGCGGCCGGTGCGGCGGCCGTCGGGATGACGTAGCCCAGTTCCTTGACCCTGTTTTCGATTTCGGCGGACATGCTGTTCTCCATCCTGCGATCGCGCGACGGCGCCGCAACCCGCGGCCCGTCGCATGTAGCTGTGTCTCTTCGGCCGGCCCGTGCGAACTGTGCGCAGGCGTGCCGCCAAGATTGCGTTTTCTGTTACAATGCGGCATGCAATGCCTTGCGCCCCGCTCTTGCCGAATGTGTACTTATAACATCGCGGCCGAGTTCAACAGGAGGAAACGGATGTTTCGCTCAACCTTTGTCCCGGCATTCTGTACGGCGGCGTTCCTTGCAGCCATGCCGGCTGCTTCCGTCTCGGCAGCAGGACTGGCGCCGCACCGCGCCGTCTACGACCTGCAGCTCAAGGATGCGTCCGAGCGCTCCGGGATCGCCGGCATGTACGGCCGCATGGTCTATGAGTTCAACGGCAACGCCTGCGACGGCTACACCGTCAGCTTCCGCTTCGTCACCCAGATCAACACGGGTGAGGAGACGCGGCTGACCGACCAGCAGACGACCACCTACGAAGACCTGAAGAACCGGAGCTTCCGCTTCCTCACCCGCTCGTTCACCGACGAGAAGCTGGACAAGGAAGTGCGGGGCAACGCCAAGGACGAAAAGGACGGGGTCAACGTCGAACTGACGTCGCCGGACACGCGCGCGGTGGAACTGGCCGACAGCATCTTTCCGACCGAGCACATGCTGGAACTGATCGACCGGGCGAAGAAGGGCGAGCGCTTCTTCGAGGCGCGCATCTTCGACGGCTCGGATTCCGGCGACAAGACGCTGATGACCACCACGGTCCTCGGCAAGGAGGAAATGCCGGCCGGCGACGATCCCGACGCCGCGAAGGCGGGCTCCTTCGCCAAGCAGTCGTTCTGGCCCGTGACGATCGCCTACTACAACGACGACGCGACCGGCGACGCCCTGCCGATCTACAGGATGTCGTTCAAGCTCTACGAGAACGGCATCACCCGGGACCTGACCATGGACTACGGCGACTTCGTCCTCTCCGGCAAACTCGCCAACCTGGAGCTCTTCCAGCCGGGCGAATGCAAGTAGCATTCCGGGCTGCGCCCGCGTTTTTCGCGGCTTCGGGGTTGATTTCGAAGCCGACTGCGGTTAAGGGCAGCGCATTCCACACGTGAGGCATGGGGCTTTCCGGGAGAAATCCGGACGGTTCCGCCGGTGGCAGGGCCAACGGGTCCTGCTGTTCGCCTTGCGGAGGTTCAACCGGAAAAGGAGAAAAAGGCATGGCATTGCCTGATTTCAGCATGCGCCAGCTTCTGGAAGCTGGTGTTCACTTCGGCCACCAGACCCATCGCTGGAACCCGAAGATGAAGCCGTATATCTTCGGCGATCGTAGCAACGTCCACATCATCGACCTCGCGCAGACCGTGCCGCTGCTGCACCGCGCGCTGCAGGTCGTCAGCGACACCGTCGCCGGCGGTGGCCGCGTTCTCTTCGTCGGCACCAAGCGCCAGGCTTCGGAAATCATCGCCGACGCCGCCAAGCGTTCGGCCCAGTACTACGTCAACGCCCGCTGGCTCGGCGGCATGCTGACGAACTGGAAGACGATCTCCAACTCGATCCAGCGCCTGCGCAAGCTCGACGAGATCCTGGCCTCCGAAGCCTCCGGCTTCACCAAGAAGGAGCGCCTGAACCTCGAGCGCGAACGCGAGAAGCTCGACAAGGCACTCGGCGGCATCAAGGACATGGGCGGCACGCCGGACCTGATGTTCATCATCGACACCAACAAGGAGTCGATCGCCATCCAGGAAGCCAAGCGTCTCGGCATCCCGGTCGTCGCCATCATCGATTCGAACTGCGATCCGGATCCGATCGACTTCCCGATCCCGGGCAACGACGACGCTTCGCGCGCGATCGCGCTGTACTGCGACCTGGTGGCACGCGCCGCCATCGACGGCATCGCCCGCCAGCAGAGCTCTTCCGGTCGTGACCTCGGCGCAGCCGTGGAAGCTCCGGCCGAGCCGACCCTGGACGACGCCCAGGCCTGATAAGGCAGGGCGCGGCTCGTATGGACCGCGCCCGTTGAAGGATCTGGACAAGGCCGTTTGCCTCCAAGGGGGACCGAGCGGCCTTGTCAGTTTTGCCACAGATCAGCGCGCAATGCGCGCGATCATGAGGCGCGAGGGTCTTGATCCGTCATCACCCTGTCATGCGCACGGTGGATTGGCTGCCGCACGCGCTGCGCGTCCTAAGGGCGCCGCGAGAGTGCTGCCGAACTAATGAAATCGCGCAACAGCCGTGCGGAAGCCCTCCGGTTTCCGCCAGGCGAGGCGCAGAACCCGCAAAGAGGCGAGACGATGGAAATCACTGCAGCAATGGTGAAGGAACTGCGCGAAAAGTCCGGCGCAGGCATGATGGATTGCAAGAAGGCTCTCAACGAGACCAATGGCGACATGGAGGCCGCGATCGACTGGCTGCGCGCCAAGGGCATCGCCAAGGCCGACAAGAAGTCCGGCCGCACCGCAGCTGAAGGCCTGATCGGCATCGTCAGCGGCGGCGTCAAGGCCGTTGCCGTCGAGATCAACTCCGAAACCGACTTCGTCGCCCGCAACGAAGCCTTCCAGGAACTCGTCCGCGGCGTTGCCAACGTCGCGCTGACCACCGACGGCAGCGTCGAGGCGATCTCCAAGGCGACCTACCCGGCGACCGGCAAGAGCGTCGAAGATTCGATCAAGGACGCGATCGCGACGATCGGCGAGAACATGACGCTGCGTCGCTCCGCTCTGCTGAAGGTCGAGGACGGCGTCGTCGCCACCTACATCCACAACGCGGCCGGCGACGGCATCGGCAAGCTCGGCGTTCTCGTCGCGCTGAAGTCGATCGGCGACAAGGAAGTGCTCTATTCGGTCGGCCGCCAGGTCGCCATGCACATCGCTGCCACCAACCCGCTCGCCATTCGCGCCGAGGAAGTCGATCCGGCGGTCGCCGAGCGCGAACGCAACGTCTTCATCGAGCAGTCGCGCGCTTCCGGCAAGCCGGACAACATCATCGAGAAGATGGTCGAAGGCCGCATGCGCAAGTTCTTCGAGGAAGTCGCCCTGCTGTCGCAGGCCTTCGTCATGAACCCGGAGATCACGGTCGGCCAGGCGATCAAGGACGCCGAGAAGCTCGCCGGCGCCCCGATCGAAGTCACCGGCATGGCCCGCCTCCTGCTCGGCGAAGGCGTCGAGAAGGAAGAGAGCGATTTTGCAGCCGAAGTGGCTGCCGTCGCCAAGGGCTGATTTTCTTTACCCGATTTGGGAAAAGACCACGGACTTTGGAAAAGAAACAGGGCATCGCGTGACAACGCGGTGCCCTTCGTGTATCGGGCTCACGGCGAGGCCCAAGCTGTCTCGCGCGCTGCCGCGCGAGCGCCGGTAATGCCGCATTCGTCTCGCCGCGACGTCCAGTCCAACCACCAGGAGCGCCAATGTCCGCCAATCCGATCTACAAACGCGTTCTGCTGAAGGCCTCGGGCGAGGCATTGATGGGGTCGCAGGGCTTCGGCATCGACGTTGCCGTCGCCGACCGCATCGCCTCGGATATCGCCGAGGCGCGGTCGCTGGGGGTCGAGGTGGGTGTCGTCGTCGGCGGCGGCAACATCTTCCGCGGCGTCGCCGTCGCCTCCAAGGGCGGTGATCGCGTCACCGGCGACCACATGGGCATGCTGGCGACCGTCATCAACGCGCTGGCGCTCGCGACCTCGCTGCGCAAGCTCGACATCGACACCGTCGTCCTCTCCGCCATCGCCATGCCGGAAATCTGCGAGAGCTTCTCGCAGCGCGCCACGCTCGCCCACCTCGCGGCCGGCCGCGTGGTGATCTTCGCCGGCGGCACCGGCAATCCGTTCTTCACCACCGATTCCGCCGCAGCCCTCCGGGCTGCCGAGATCGGCGCCGAGGCGATCTTCAAGGGCACGCAGGTCGACGGCATCTATTCGGCGGACCCGAAGAAGTTCCCCGATGCGACCCGCTTCGACCGCCTGACGCACAAGGAAGTGCTGGAGCGGGGGCTGGCCGTGATGGACATCGCCGCCGTGGCGCTCGCCCGCGAGAACGCGATTCCGATCGTCGTCTTCTCCATTCACGAGAAGGGCGGTTTTGCACAAATATTGACCGGCGGCGGCCGCGGGACCATCGTATCCGACAATTGATTCCGAAGCGGCGCACAAGACGCGCCGTTTTCCTATAACGGGAGTTCCAAGCTATGAGTGAAGGTGTTGATCTGAAGGAACTGAAGCGCCGCATGGATGGTGCCGTTTCCGCGTTCAAGCACGATATCGCTTCGCTGCGCACCGGCCGCGCCTCGGCCAACGTCCTCGACCCGGTGACGGTGGAGGCCTATGGATCGCGGATGCCGCTGAACCAGGTTGCCAACATCACCGTGCCCGAGCCGCGCATGCTGGCTGTCTCGGTCTGGGACAAGCAGATGGTCGGCGCGGTCGATCGCGCGATCCGCGAGTCCAATCTCGGGTTGAACCCCATCGTCGATGGCCAGAACCTGCGCATTCCTCTGCCGGAACTGAACGAGGAGCGCCGCCGTTCGCTCGTCAAGATCGCCCACGACTATGCCGAGAAGGGCAAGGTGGCGATCCGGCACGTGCGCCGCGACGGCATGGACGACCTGAAAAAAGCCGAGAAGGATGGCGATATCGGCCAGGACATCAGCCGCAGCCAGTCCGAAAAAGTTCAAAAGATGACGGACGACATGATTTCCGAAGTCGATCGCTTGCTTGCCGAGAAGGAAAAGGAAATCATGCAGGTCTGAGCGCAGCCCTGTCCGATTTCCCGTCCTCTTACACGGATCGTCGATGACCCATCACGCTTTGAAGAACATTCCCCACCACGTTGCCATCATCATGGACGGCAACGGGCGCTGGGCCAATGTTCGCGGCCTGCCACGCAGCATGGGACATCGCAAGGGGGTGGAGGCCGTCCGCGAGGCGGTCCGCACCGCCGCCGATGCGGGTGTGGCCTACCTCACGCTCTTTGCCTTTTCGTCCGAGAACTGGAGCCGGCCGGAGAGCGAGGTCTCCGACCTCATGGGGCTCCTGAAGACCTTCATCCGTCGCGACCTTGCGACGCTGCACAAGGAAAACGTGCGGATCCGGGTCATCGGCGACCGCTCCAACCTGCGCGACGACATCCTGCCGCTGTTGCTGGAGGCGGAGGAGAAGACGCGGGACAATACGGCGATCACGCTGGTGATCGCCTTCAACTACGGCGCCCGCGACGAGATCGCCCGTGCGATGCGCTCGATTGCGGCTGACGTCTCGATCGGACTTGTCCACCCCGGGCAGGTCACGCCGGAGATGATCAGTGCGCGGCTCGACACCGCCGGCATTCCCGATCCGGACCTGATCATCCGCACCAGCGGGGAGGAGCGCCTGTCGAACTTCCTGCTCTGGCAGGCGGCTTATGCCGAGCTCATGTTCGTGCCCGAGTTCTGGCCGGACTTTTCGCGGGCGACATTCCTGCAGGCGCTAGCGAACTATGCCGGTCGTGAGCGTCGCTTCGGCGGCGTGCCGGCGCCGACACTGGCAGTGGGCTCGTGATGAGCACCGAGCTGCGGCTTCGCATCGTCTCAGGCCTGGTCCTCGCTGCCGTCGTTCTCGCCGCCACCTGGGCCGGCGGCCTGCCGTTCCGGCTGTTGGCGGCCCTGATCGCCCTCCTGGTCTATTATGAGTGGTCGACGATCACCCGCCTCGGCGAGGTCGACGTGCGGGGTAACGCGTTCGGCTGGGCCGCAACGGTGGCGGTCGCCGCCATGGTGGTGTTCGTCGAGGAGGAGCTGGCGCTCGTGACCCTTGCCGGCGCGGTGGTGCTGTCGGCGATCCATGCAATGGCGTTCAAGCGGAGCTTCTGGCTTGCGGGCGGCATCGCCTATGCGGGGCTGACCGCCCTTTCGCTCGCCGCCATCCGCGCCGACGACGCGACCGGCCTGATCGCGATGCTGTTCGTCTTTGCAGTCGTCTGGGCGACCGACATCCTGGCCTATTTCGTCGGCCGGGCGATCGGCGGCCCCAAGCTCGCCCCGCCGATCTCGCCGGGCAAGACCTGGTCCGGCGCGATCGGAGGCACCATTTCGGCCGTCATCGCGGGCAGCGTGCTGTATCTCTGCTTCTTCCCGAAGGTCGGGGTGTGGATCCCGCTGATCGCCTTCATCCTGTCGGTCTTCAGCCAGGTGGGGGACCTGTTCGAATCCTTCATCAAGCGCCGCTTCGGCGTCAAGGATTCCAGCCACCTGATCCCCGGTCACGGTGGTGTCATGGATCGGGTCGACGGTCTTGTTTTCGCCTGTTTCACGGCGTTTCTGCTGAGTCTGGCGGCAATGTTGTTGGGGCAGCAGTCCGCATCGACGGGCGCGTTTCTTCTTGGCCTTTGACGCCAGCCTTCCAGGGAGTCCATCGCAGATATGGAACTGTTGCAGCAAGTGTTCGGCCTCGTCACCGGGACGATCATTCCCTTCCTGGTCGTCCTGACCCTGATCGTCTTCATCCACGAAATGGGCCACTATCTCGCCGGGCGCTGGTGCGGCATCGGCATCACCGCCTTCTCCGTCGGATTCGGGCCCGAGATCGCCGGCTTCAACGACCGTCACGGGACGCGCTGGAAACTCTGCGCGATTCCGCTCGGCGGCTACGTCAAGTTCCACGGCGACGAGGATGCCGCCTCCACGCCGGACTACGGCAAGCTGGGGAACCTGAGCGAGGAGGAGCGCTCGCGGACGTTCCTGGGGGCTGCGCTGTGGAAGCGTGCGGTCACGGTTGCCGCCGGACCGATCGCCAACTTCGTGCTGGCGATTGCGATCTTCAGCGTGACGTTTGCGATCTATGGCCGGCAGGTGGCCGATCCGGTGGTCGCCGAGGTTCGCGAATCGAGCGCGGCTGCGGCCGCCGGAATTATGCCCGGAGACCTGCTCGTCTCCATCGACGGGACTGCGGTGCGTACCTTCGACGACGTCCGCCGCTATGTGAGCGTACGCCCGGAGGTGCCGATCGTCGTCACGATCCGGCGCAACGGCGAGGAGCGCGACCTGCGCATGGTGCCGCAGCGGACGGAACTGTCCGACCAGTTCGGCAACAAGATGGAGGTCGGCGTCATCGGTATCGTGACGACCGAGGCGATCGGCAATTTCCGCGTGGTGGAATACAGCCCGCTGCAGGCGATCGGGCAGGGCGCGCTGCAGAGCTGGTACATCGTCACCGGCACGTTCGACTATCTGGCGAACGTAGTCACCGGCCGCATGAAGGCCGATCAGATCGGCGGACCGATCCGGGTGGCGCAGGCCTCGGGGCAGATGGCGACCCTCGGTGTTGCCGCACTGCTGCAACTTGCAGCCGTTCTGTCTGTTTCCATTGGACTTTTGAACCTAATGCCCGTTCCGGTACTTGATGGGGGGCACTTGATGTTCTATGCGGTTGAAGCCCTTCGCGGACGGCCCGTCGGCCCGAGGACGCAGGAGATCGCCTTTCGTATCGGAATGGCGCTGATCCTGATGCTGACGGTGTTTGCAACCTGGAATGACACTTTCGGTAGGCTCGGGTAAGCCTGCGGGGGTATTGCAGGTGCCGGAAGCAGGGGCGGGGCAGGGGCGCCGCTAAGGTCCTGTTTACTGTATTTGAAGGCTTTAGTGACCTTAGGGCCACGGTTCGAATCGAAGTAAACAGAAATTAACGGGCGTGCTTGCTTGTATGGCAAAAGCGGTTAAAACGGCATCGTGACCGGAGTCGGGTTTTCGAGTTCGCCGCGGGACATTGAAACAAAGGTAAGTTGTGAAAATGAAAGCTGGTTCAAGATTTTTGAACGCGGTGTCTGCCGTTGCCCTTTCCACGAGCATGGTGGTGGCTGGTGGAGCAGCCGTCTCGCTCGTTGCCGTAAGTGCCGCAGAAGCCGCTGTCATCCAGCGTATCGATGTTCGTGGTGCCGATCGTGTGAGCGCTGAGACCGTTCGCTCCAATATCACGATCCAGCCGGGCAAGACCTTCAGCAATTCCGATATCGACGCTTCCGTGCGCCGGCTCTTTGCGACCGGCTATTTCTCCGATGTCCGCATCAGCGTTTCCGGCAGCACGCTCGTCGTCGTCGTCGACGAGAACCGCCTGATCAACCAGGTCGTCTTCAACGGTAACCGCAAGATCAAGGACGAGAAGCTTGCGGGCGTCGTCCGCTCGCAGTCGCTCGGCCCGTTCAGCGAGACGACCGTCGAAAGCGACATTCAGGCCATCAAGGATGCCTATGCCGCGATCGGCCGCAGCGATGCGACCGTGACGACGCAGACCTACGACGTCGGCAATGGCCGCGTGAACCTCGCCTTCGTCATCAACGAAGGCGATCGCACCAAGATCTCCGCGATCAACTTCGTCGGCAACAATGCCTACAGTGACGGTCGCCTGCGCTCGGTCGTCAATACCAAGAAGTCCGGCCCGCTGTCGTTCCTGTCGCGCAAGGACGTCTATGACGAGATGAAGCTGCGCGCCGACGAAGAGGCGCTGCGCCAGTTCTACTTCAACCACGGTTATGCCGACTTCCAGATCGTCTCCTCGGAAGCCGTTCTCGACGAGAGCACGAACGAGTACACGATCACCTTCACGATCGAGGAAGGCGAGCGCTACAAGTTCGGCGACGTCACGGTCGAATCGACCGTCGAAGGCGTCGATGCCGAGCAGCTGAAGGGTCTCGTCGAATCGCGCGCCGGCGACGTCTATCGCGCCAACGACGTTCAGGACTCGATGTCGCAGATCTCGCGTGTCGTGGCAGCGCGCGGCTATCCCTTTGCCCGCGTCACTCCGCGCGGCAACCGCGACTTCGCAAACCACACGATCGCGGTCGACTACCTCGTCGACCAGGGCGAGCGCGCCTATGTCGAGCGCATCGAGATCCGCGGCAACACCCGTACGCGTGACTTCGTCATCCGCCGCGAGTTCGACATCAGCGAAGGCGACGCCTTCAACCAGGAAGTCATCAACAGCGCCAAGCGGCGGCTGGACGCTCTCGGCTTCTTCTCGTCCGTCAACATCACGACCGCTCCGGGCAGCGCGCCCGACCGCGTCGTGCTCGTCGTGGATGTGCAGGACCAGTCGACGGGTACCTTCGGCGTCGGCGCCGGCTACACGACCGGCAGCGACGGCGGCTTCAAGCTCGAGGCATCGATCGAGGAAAAGAACTTCCTCGGGCGCGGCCAGTACATCCGCATCGCCGCCGGCGGCGGTTCGGATTCGCGAAACTACAGCCTCAACTTCACCGAGCCGTATTTCCTCGGCTACCGTCTGGCTGCGGGCTTCGACATCTTCAGCAACCAGGATGATTCCGAAGACTTCTACGATGTCGACAACAAGGGCTTCACGCTGCGCGTAACCGCGCCGATCACCGAGGATCTTTCGACGACGCTGCGCTACAACTACACCAAGTTGGACTACAGCACCGGCGTTGACGAGGAAGAAGACCTGGCGCGTGATCCGGAAGACCGCAAGCTGTCGCGTCCCTACTGGGATGCGGTCGACGGCAGCCCCTGGGTACGTTCGTCGATCTCGCATTCGATGACCTACGATACGCTGGATGACCGCAAGCTGCCGCGTGAAGGCATCTACGCGACCTTCACCCAGGAATTTGCAGGGATCGGCGGCGACTCCGATTTCTACAAGATCTACGGCAAGGCACGCTATTTCCAGACGCTGCTCGAAGATGCGGACGTGATCGGGTCGCTGTCGGCAGGTGCCGGCTACATGACCCCGACCAGCGGCGACCTGAACGTTTTCGACCAGTTCCAGCTCAACGCGAACGACCTTCGCGGCTTCGAGAGCGGCGGTATCGGTCCGCGCATGGCGAACGGCGACGAAATCGGCGGTACGACCTATTTCACGGTTTCGGCGGAAACGAGCTTCCCGCTTCCCTTCGTCGCGCGTGACGCCGGCTTCCGCGGCGCCTTCTTCGCCGACGCCGGCACGCTCTATGGCAACGACGTCGACATCGGCGACGACGAGGTCGAGGGCACGAGCATGTCCTGGCGTGCATCGGTCGGCGCCAGCCTGATCTGGTCTTCGCCGTTCGGTCCGCTGCGTGTCGACTACGCGATCCCGGTCGTGAAGGAAGACTTCGACGAAACGCAACGGTTCAAGTTCGGCATCTCGTCGACCTTCTGATCCACGCAGTCCAGAACTGCTGACAACGGACTGTTCTGGAGTCTATGCTGATGGAACACAACTGGTTCTTTCCGCCTCACGAGGGCGTTCGCCTGGATGACCTGGCGAATCGCCTTGGGGCGGAACTTCTCGATCCGGCGGCAGGGTCGCGGCTGGTGCGCAATGTATCGCCCGTCTACCGGGCGAAGGAGGGTGACCTGTGCTACCTCCTGTCGCGCAAGACGAAGGCCGAGCTAGAGACCTGCCAGGCCAGCGCCATTCTTTGCGATCCCTCGCTCGTTTCGCTCGTTCCGGCACATGTCACCGTCCTGCAGACGAAGCGGGCACACATGGCCTTCGCGCTCGCGGGCGAAATCCTGCAGCCGGGCGCGATGCGCCCCGCCCTGACCACGTCCGAGCCTGCCGGGATCTCGCCGCTCGCCTATGTCGATCCGACCGCGCGCCTGGAGGCCGGCGTCGTAGTCGAGCCGATGACGGTGATCGGCGCGAATGTCGAAATCGGCGAGGGTACGCGGATCGGCCCGGGCGTCACGATCGCCGCAGGGGTGCAGATCGGACGTGACTGTACGATTTCGGCCGGCGCCAGGATCCAGTGCGCGCTGATCGGCAACCGTGTCATCCTTCATCCGGGCGCCTGCATCGGGCAGGACGGCTTCGGCTATGGCCCGGGGCCGAAGGGCGGCATGATCAAGATCGTGCAGATCGGGCGCGTCATCATCCAGGACGACGTCGAGATCGGCGCCAATACCACAATCGACCGGGGCACGATGGACGACACCGTGATCGGCGAGGGGACCAAGATCGACAACCAGGTGCAGGTCGGGCACAACGTCCGGATCGGCCGCCATTGCGGCATCGTCAGCAAGGTCGGCATCGCCGGCAGCACGACGATCGGCGACGGTGTGATGATCGGCGGCGCCACCGGCGTGAACGGCCATATCACCATCGGCGACGGCGTCCAGATCGCCGCCATGAGCGGCGTGGTCGCCGACATCCCCCCCGGCCAGCGCTATGGCGGGATACCGGCGCGGCCGATGCGCGACTTCCTGCGCGACGTGGCCGAAATGACGATGCGGATAAACAATCGAAAGAAGACGGGTGACAAGGAATGAGCGAGGAAAAGAGGGAGGCCCTGGGCATCGCCGAGCTGAAGGAGATCCTGACGCTCCTGCCGCACCGCTATCCGTTCTTGCTGGTGGACAAGATCATCGAGATCGACGGCGATAATTCGGCGATCGGCATCAAGAACGTGACGGTCAACGAGCCGCAGTTCACCGGGCATTTTCCGGAACAGCCGATCATGCCGGGCGTGCTCCTGATCGAGGGCATGGCCCAGACCGCGGGCGCGATCTGCGCGCGCAAGACCGGCTCCGGTTCCAACCTCGTCTATTTCATGACGATCGACAACGCCCGTTTCCGCAAGCCGGTCATCCCCGGCGACCGGGTCGAGTACCATGTCGTCAAGCAAAAGCAGCGCGGGAATATCTGGAAGTTTCACTGCGACGCAAAAGTTGATGGGCAACTTGTCGCCGAAGCTGATATCGGCGCGATGATCGTCAACAAGGAAGACGCCTGAACATGATTGCAGCCAGTGCCAGGATCCATCCGCTGTCCGTCGTCGAAGACGGGGCGGTGATCGGGGAGAACGTCGTTGTCGGCCCCTTCTGTCATGTGGGGCCGCATGTCGTTCTCGGCGACGACGTCGAGCTCCTGACCCATGTCGTGGTCACCGGGCGCACGACCATCGGCCGCGGCACGCGCATCTTCCCGTCGGCCGTCATCGGCGGTGACCCGCAGAGTATCCATCACGGTGGCGAAGACACCACGCTGACGGTGGGCGAACGCAATACGATCCGCGAAGGCGTGACGATGAACACCGGCACCGCCGGCGGCGGCGGCAAGACCGTCGTCGGCGACGGCAACCTGTTCCTCGCCTATTCGCACATCGCCCACGACTGCATCCTCGGCAACAACATCATCCTGTCCAACAACGTCATGCTGGCCGGTCACGTGACGGTCGAGGACCGCGCCATCCTGGGCGGCGGCTCTGCGGTGCACCAGTTTGCGCGCGTCGGGCGACATGCCTTCGTCGGCGGCCTCTCGGCCGTGGCCTACGACGTCATCCCCTACGGCATGCTCAACGGCAATCCCGGCATCCTCGGCGGCATCAATGTCGTCGGCATGTCGCGGTCGGGGATGGACAAGGCGACGATCCATCGCGTCCGCCGCGCCTTCAAGGCGATCTTCGAGGGCGAGGGATCGATCCGCAACAACGCTGCGGCCATCCGCGAGGAGTATGCGGACTGCGTTCCGGTCATGCACATCCTCGACTTCATCGGCGCGGACAGCGATCGCGCGCTTTCCTCGCCGAACCGCGGCAAGGCCTGAACGGCATGGCGGAGCGCCGCCCCGAAGGCGCAGGGCGGCTGGCCATCATCGCCGGCGGCGGACTGCTGCCGGTGCATGTCGCCCGCGCCGCCAGGGTGCATGGCGAAGATCCCTTCATTCTCGCGCTTTCCAACGAGGCCGAGCAGGACTGGTCGGAGTTCGACCATGCCGGCGTCGGCGTCGGCGATTATGCCGGCATCAGCCGCATCTTTGCCAGCGAAGGCATCGATCGGGCCGTGCTGTCCGGTTCGGTCCGGCGACGGCCGGAGTGGCGTGACATCCGCCCCACCGTCAGGACCTTGATGCAGGTGCCGGGCATCGTGCGGACGCTGTTGACCGGCGGCGATGATACCGTGCTTAAGATGGTGATCCGGCTGATCGAGGCGAACGGCGTGCGCGTTGTCGGCGCCGACGAGATCGCACCCGAGCTTCTGGCTGCGGAAGGCCCGGTCGGCGCGGTCAGGCCGGACGAGGAGGCACAGCGCGACATCGCAGCGGCTTCTGCCGCAGCGCTGGCCCTCGGCTCGCTCGACGTCGGACAGGGTGCGGTTGCTGTGGGGGGCAGGGTGGTCGCGCTCGAGGGCGCGGAGGGCACCGATCTGATGCTGGAGCGGGTAGCAAGCCTCCGGCGCGACGGCCGCATCTCGCGCCGCCGCAAGGGCGTGCTGGTCAAGCTGTGCAAGCCCGACCAGGACCGCCGGGCCGATCTGCCGTCGATCGGACTCGGCACCGTGCGGCGGGCGGCCGAGGCCGGGCTTGCGGGCATCGCCTGCGAGGCGGGTCGCTCGCTGGTGCTCGACCGGGCGGCGCTCGTCGAAGAGGCCGACCGTGCCGGCCTCTTCGTGACAGGCATCCTGCCGCGCGCCGCAGGAGGGCACCGATGAGCCGACCGCTGAAACTGGCCGTCATCGCCGGCGAGGTTTCCGGCGATCTTCTGGGCGGCGATCTGGTCGCAGCGCTCCGCCGGCAATGGCCGGGCGAAATCGCGCTCTGCGGCGTCGGCGGCGAGGCGCTGCAGGCAGAGGGCCTGAAGTCCCTGTTCGACTATTCCGAACTCTCGATCATGGGGTTCTCGCAGGTCCTGGCGAAACTGCCGAAGCTGATCCGGCGGATCCGGGAGACCGCGTCTGCGATCGTTGCCGAAAGGCCGGATATGCTGGTCATCATCGACAGCCCGGATTTCACCCACCGCGTTGCCCGCAAGGTCCGCAGGCAGCTGCCGGATCTTCCGGTGGTCAACTATGTCTGCCCCAGCGTCTGGGCGTGGAAGGAGGAGCGCGCGCCGCGCATGCGAGCCTATGTCGACCACGTGCTCGCGGTGCTGCCGTTCGAGCCGGCGGTGATGGCGCGTCTGGGCGGGCCGCCGACCACCTATGTCGGGCACAGGCTGGCCGGTGATCCGGACGTGCAGGCGGTGCGGGCGAAGCAGTTGCAAAAGACCGCGCCGGCGCTCGACAGCGGCGAACAGCGCACCTGCCTGCTTCTGCCGGGCTCGCGTTCCGGCGAGATAACCCGGCTGTTGCCGGTCTTCAAGGACATGGTGGCCGAGCTTTCCGCCGGACCTGTGCCGTTCGCGTTCCGCCTGCCGACCGTTCCCCGACAGGCGGACCTGGTTCGCAGCCTGGTGGCCGATTGGCAGGTGAAGCCGGCCGTGACGGTCTCCAGTGCCGAGAAATGGCAGGCCTTTGGCGATGCCGACGTGGCGATCGCCGCCTCCGGTACGGTCCTGCTCGAACTGGCGCTGGCTCGGGTGCCGGTCGTGTCCTGCTACAAGGTCGACTGGATCGCCAAGCTGATGGCGAGCAAGATCAAGACCTGGACGGGGGCACTGCCCAATCTGATCGCCGACTATGCCGTGATCCCGGAATACCTGAACGAGATGGCCCGCCCCGGCAGCCTTGCCCGCTGGGCGGTCCGGCTCTCGCATGCGACGCTGCAGCGCCAGTCGATGCTGGAGGGGTTCGATCTCGTCCATGACCGCATGCAGGACGCGCGCGCGCCTGGCGACAAGGCGGCAGACGTGATCGTCACCCTGCTGAAAGAAAAAAAGCCCGGTCTGTTCTGACCGGGCTTTTTCTGATTTGTCGACCTCGTCTCAGCGCTTGGAGACCGGCACGTAGTCCCGCTTCGGTTCGCCGACATAGAGCTGGCGCGGGCGGCCGATGCGCTGTTCCGGATCCTCGATCATTTCGTTCCACTGCGCGATCCAGCCGACGGTACGCGCCAGCGCGAACAGCACGGTGAACATGGTGGTGGGGAAGCCGAGCGCCTTCAGCGTAATGCCCGAGTAGAAGTCGATGTTCGGATAGAGCTTCTTCTCGATGAAGTATTCATCGGTGAGCGCGATGCGCTCCAGCTCGATGGCGACCTCGAGCATCGGATCGTCCTTGATGCCGAGTTCGCCCAGGACCTCGTGCGTGGTCTTCTGCATGATGCGCGCACGCGGGTCGTAGTTCTTGTAGACGCGGTGACCGAAGCCCATGAGGCGGAACGGATCGTTCTTGTCCTTGGCGCGGGCGACGTATTCCGGGATCCGGTCGACGGTGCCGATCTCGGCCAGCATGTTGAGCGCAGCCTCGTTGGCGCCGCCGTGGGCCGGGCCCCAGAGGCAGGCGATGCCGGCGGCGATGCAGGCGAACGGATTGGCGCCGGAGGAGCCGGCCAGGCGCACCGTCGAGGTCGAGGCGTTCTGCTCGTGATCGGCGTGCAGGATGAAGATGCGGTCCATGGCGCGCGCCAGCACCGGATTGACCACATATTCCTCGCAAGGCACCGCGAAGCACATGCGCAGGAAGTTCGAGGCGTAGTCGAGATCGTTCTTCGGATAAACGAACGGCTGGCCGATGTGGTACTTGTAGGCCATCGCGGCGATCGTCGGCATCTTGGCGATCATCCGCAGCGAGGCGACCATGCGCTGGTGCGGATCGGTGATGTCGGTGGAGTCGTGGTAGAACGCCGACAGCGCGCCGACGCAGCCGCACATCACGGCCATGGGATGCGCGTCGCGGCGGAAGCCGGTGAAGAACCGCGACATCTGCTCGTGCACCATCGTGTGATGAGTGACGCGATAGTCGAAGTCGTCCTTCTGCGCCTTCGTCGGCAGTTCGCCGTACAGAAGCAGATAGCAGACTTCCAGGAAATCGCCGTGCTCGGCCAGTTGTTCGATCGGGTAGCCGCGGTGCAGCAGCACGCCTTCGTCACCGTCGATGTAGGTGATCTTGGATTCGCAGGAGGCCGTGGACGTGAAGCCGGGATCGTAGGTGAACGCGCCGGTCTGCTTGTAGAGCGTGCCGATATCCATGACCGAGGGCCCGATACTCCCGGTTCGCAGTGGCAACTCCACCGTCTTGTCACCGATTGTGACGTCCGCGCTCTTTCCCGTCATGAGGACCTCCATTGAATTAAGAGGGCACGGAGCGTGCCCGAACTTGGCGGTGCCGCTTTGCTAACCCATTTGCGACGCCCTGCCAAGCAGGACGAAAGGCATAGTTGTGCGATGCAAAATCGGACATTCCGGATGGCAATATCTACTCTTCCGCGCCAGTTGCAAGCAACTTGTGGGCGAGGCCGTGAAATTAGGGAGGGGGCATTCTTTCGCGGAATGCCGGCCAATCGGCCGCAAAATCGGGATTGCCTGACAAAATCTGAAGTTGCATTATCCGATGGTCTGACGCCGGGATCTTCGGGATGGGGGAGCGGACTGCCAGCGAGGTCGCACAACGGGCCGCAGCGCCGGAGGCTGCTTCGGCGACGACGCCGGCCGGGACCCTCGTCGCCCGGCCGTTTCCGGGCCTTTCCCGGCCGGCTTCCGGGCGGGCGATGGTGCTCCGGCTGGCCCCGGTGGCCGCCCGCGCACGATCGTCCTTCGCCGCGGCCTGGCAGCGGGAATGCGACTACGGCACGCCTTTCCTGTTCGTGCCCGTCGCGCTCGGGGCAGGGGGCTGGACATGGTACGCACTTCCCCGTGACCTCCCGCCGCTGCTGCTCGCAGCCATGCTGGTGGGAACCGTCATCCTGGCTGCCCGCTGGTGGCATCGTGGCGGCGTCCATTCCGTTGCGGCGCGCACCGGCTTTCTGTTCGTTGCCGGGCTGACGCTCGCGGCCATCGAGACGGCGCGGCTTTCGACCGTGCTGCTCGATCAGCCGGTGACGACCACACTTGCCGGACGCGTGCTGGCCGGCGAGGCGGACGACCGCGGGCGGATGCGCTATCGCATTTCTGTGCTCTCCACCGAGAAGCCGACGTTGCGCCGGCCGCCGGCCATCGTCAATCTCGTGGCGCGCAGCCGGCACGCGCCGATCTCGGTCGGGGAGGGCATCTCGGGGCGCGCGCGCCTCGGCCCGCCGTCGGGCGCAGCCTTGCCGGGATTGAACGACTTCGCCTTCGATGCATACTTCGCCGGTACCGGCGCGATCGGCTACTTCTATGGGAAGCCTGCAGCGACATCCTTGGCCGATGAGGACCGGGGGCGTTCCTGGCTTGCCGGCGCGCAGGAGACGATGGCAAGCTGGCGCGGGGCGCTGACGACGCGGATCCGCGACCGGATCGGCGGCGACGCAGGCGCCATCGCCGCCGCTCTCGTCACCGCCGAGCAGCGGGGGATCAGCCCGGCGACGGTCGAGGCGCTGCGCCAGGCGGGCCTTGCACATGTGCTGGCGATCTCCGGGTTGAACATGGTGCTGGCGGCCGGCACGTTCCTGGTCGGGGCGCGCCTGGCGCTGGTTCTTCTGCCCGGCGCGGCCGAGCGGTACCCGATCAAGAAGGTCGCCGCGGCAGGCGGTCTCGTCACCGTCACCCTCTACATCCTGATCTCCGGGGGCGCCGTCTCGGCCGTCCGTTCCTGGCTGATGATCGTCATCATGCTGCTCGCCGTCCTCGTCGATCGCTCCGCCATCAGCCTGAGAAACATCGCCCTGTCGGCGATCGTCATCCTGTCGGTCACGCCCTCGGCCGTCACCGGTCCCGGCTTCCAGATGTCCTATGCCGCGACCCTCGGGCTCGTGGCCGGCTATGCCGCCTGGCGGGACCGGGGTGCCACCGGCGACCGACCGGCCGCACGCGGTCGGCGGCTGACGCGGCACGCGAGCGGATTCGTCGCCGGCCTGCTGCTCACTTCCGTGATCGGCGGCCTTGCCACGCTCGCCTATTCCGTCGGTCACTTCCATCGGATTCCCGCCTACGGGCTTGCCGGCAATCTGCTCGCCATGCCGATCATCTCCCTCGTGGTGATGCCGATGGGGGTCGTCGCCATGCTGCTGATGCCGTTCGGCCTCGAAGGCATTCCCCTCGAGGTGATGGGAATGGGCATCGAAGCCATCATCGCCCTGGCGCATCTCGTGTCCGGTTGGGGCGGCGAGATCGTCACCGGACGCCTGCCGCCGCTTTCCTTCGCCCTCCTGGCCGCGGGTGGGGCGATCGCCTGCCTGTTCCGGACACAGATCGCAGCACTCGCCCTCCTGCCGCTCGTCGCAGGCGCCGGTCTGGCTTTCTTCCCGCCCGCACAGCCGGCGCCGCAAGTGCTGGTGTCCGAGGACGGAACGCTGGTGGCGCTCGTCCACGACCGTGAGGCTGCGACCAATCGCCGGCAGCCCCCGGGCTTCATCTACGATCAATGGCGGTATGCGCTTCGGCTTAAGGAACACCGGGCGCCTGCGACACTCGAAAGCGGGGAACGCGAGCGTGGGGGTATTGCAAGCTCAACAGCGGGCGGCCGAGCCACGGGGCCAACCGGTCGACAGGGCGACGGGCGATCGGTCGGTGGGCAATCGCCTGACAGGCAATCGGGTAACGGTAGATTGCGTGACGGGCAACTAGGCGAGGACAACTCCATATCGCCGCCCGAGGCTGCGGCATCCGGCCCCGGGGTCTCCGGGCGGTCTCCGGCCGGGGCCGGCACGATGGGCGGGGCGTTCGACGCGGCCTTCTCCCTGGCGGCCGCGCAGAAGCGCTTCGTCTGCCGCCGGCAGGCGTGGTGTGCCGGCGTCGCTGCCGCCGGCTGGCGGGTGATCTGGCTGGAGGATCCGATCCACCTGGCCGCGGCATGCGACAGCGCCGATATCGTGATTGCCCCGCGCCATCGCGGCGGACGCGCCTGCAGCAACGGAACCCCGTTGATCGGCCGGCAAAACCTGCGCCTGACCGGCGCCCTGGAGATCGCATCGACGGGCCCTGGTGGCGGGGCAGGGCGCGACATGTCCATCACGCCGGCCGTCGTCCAGATCCACCGCCCCTGGAACCGCCATCGCCTCTACGACTGGCGCTCCGACAGCTTCTGGGATCCGGACCGAACCCGCGGCGTCAATGATAGCGACGAATGAGACCGACCAGCTTGCCCTGGATCTTGACGCGATCGGGGCCGAAAATCCGCGTCTCGTAGGCCGGGTTGGCAGCCTCCAGCGCGATCGAGGCGCCCTTGCGGCGAAAGCGCTTGAGGGTCGCCTCCTCGTCGTCGACGAGCGCCACCACGATATCGCCGGGGTTGGCCGTTCCGGCATTGCGGATGATCACCGTATCGCCGTCGAGGATGCCCGCCTCGATCATCGAGTCACCCCGAACCTCCAGCGCGTAGTGCTCGCCGCCGCCCAGCATTTCCGCCGGCACGGAGATATCGTGGGTGTTGTTCTGGATGGCGGAGATCGGCACGCCGGCGGCGATCCGGCCCATCACCGGCACGGCAACGGAGCTCTCCGATGCCGGAGCCTGCGGCCGTTCCGGCGCCGGCTTTTCCTTGCCGAGGCTGCCTTCGATGACGGAGGGCGAGAAGCCGCGCCGCGCCTTCAGGCTAGGCGAATAGGCCTCCGGCAGCTTGATGACCTCCAGCGCGCGGGCGCGATTGGGCAACCTGCGGATGAAGCCGCGCTCCTCGAGTGCGGTGATGAGCCGATGGATGCCGGACTTCGACGCCAGGTCGAGCGCATCCTTCATCTCGTCGAACGACGGCGGAATTCCCGTCTCCTTCATCCGCTCGTGGATGAAGAGAAGCAGTTCCTGTTGCTTGCGGGTCAGCATGGCTCGTCACCCAGAATCGTGAAACAAATACGGAACAAACACTATCTGTTCCATTTGTGTTCCGCAAGTGGCTAAAATTCAGTGAATTCGACGCTCCGGACAGGCCATGTGGTGGGACGTTGACGGCCGCTGGCGAACGGCTATAAAGTCGCTGTGCGCCGCTCTGGGGTGTACAAGGCACCCGATGCCGACACAACTTGTCGCGCCGGGCCAATGGAAGAGTGTCCGAGTGGTTTAGGGAACCGGTCTTGAAATTCTATTTCGCCGGTCACTACTCATCCCAATTGATCCCAAAAACTCCCGTTTTTTCAGTGCATTGACGCCTATCTCGTATCGGCCCATACGGAATGATACGTGAACGTGCTACGGAGTTGAGTTGCAAAGATCGTAGCGGTGTGTTCTCTTTTCGTTCTTCAGCTGGCTACCAAGGTAACTCGACCGGAAGGAGACCGTTATAGGTGCGGCCAACTATGTCAGAGAAATGGAAATGGAGCAGTCCGCCGGCTCCGGCGGATCGCGCACCTCGAATCCGCCGGCCGGCGTGGACTGGTTAGTTCCACCACGCATAAACGGCACCGCGATGAATTCGTCGCTACTGAATGGCGAGCTGCCTGCGAAGTGTTGCGACAGGTATGCAGAGAAGCGGTGCTGGCAACCTTCCAAAGGATCCCCGATTAATAGATGTGACGCGCTCTTTCAAATTATCATGCTTGCCACAGAATACATCCAATGCTTGAAGAGCAAGTTGTTAAAGAATTGATTTTGTGCCATGATATAAAGTTGAAAGAAAATGGAGGGGGCAATGTGGAGAACTCGCATAGGTCCAATCAGTGGCGTTATTGCCTTGCTCCTGGTATTTTGGTTGGTTCCTGAAGTCGAATCGTATTTTGACGAACCTGCCGATGCGTCGCAGAACGATTGTGGCAAGAGGGGGCAGGCCGAAGACCCAATTTATAAGCCGCGGCCCTACTACGAGGGCAAGGTTCTCAATATTCGACTCACGGACGAGGGTAGCTTTGTCGACCGGTGTGAACTCACCAATGTTCTATTTGAGTTAAACTGGGATAGACCGAGACGGGCAGATAACGAGCCTCGTCCTATTGAGAGTTCCCACGCCACATCGTTGCCAAAGCTCGTCATTCTATACATTCATGGTTGGAAGCACGATGTCTCTGCGAGCGACTCCGACTATATTAATTTCCAAAATCTGATCACAAAACTCTCAGCCTCCAATCTCGGCGGAAAGCAGGTCCTTGGCATTTACGTTGGATGGAACGCTAAATCGAAGATTCCTCCTTTTGATCGTTTCCCGCTAGACAACATTACATTCTGGTCAAAGCAAACCATTGCTGACAGAATCGCTCAATCCGGGTCCGTATCCAAAATTGTCGGAGCAATTAGTTCGGTGCTGTCCGACAAATATTCCTCTGAAAATCAATTCATCGCGATCGGTCACAGTTTTGGATCAAGAATACTATTCTCCGCCACCAGTCAATCTTTTATATATAACGTCGCCAAGGCCCATCCTGGCTATCAGGGTGGTAGGTATGAATTGATCTCTGGCATCGCAAACGCCGTTATACTCCTAAATCCGGCCTTTGAGGCTTCTCGCTACGTTGCATTGGATGCAACTACTCGGTCCAAAGAGCGATTTTCGGATGCTCAGCAGCCTCTATTACTATCCGTTTCATCCGATGGAGATTGGGCGACGAGGTTTGCATTTCCAGCGGGACAGTGGCTCGCCCTTTACCGGGCAGAGACCCAGCGGACCACAATAGGTAATTTTCCAGATTTTAAAACACACACACTGGAACTGGCCGGCACTGGTATTTGTGAGCGCGCGGAAACTGATGGACTGTCTGAGCATTTCATCGCCGGGGGGCTATGCCTTTCTCGCGATAGTGTACCAAACAATCAGGACCAAGTAATTCAGGAGAGAAATCCTTTCCTAATTGCTCGCACTACGTCGGAGATCATCCAAAATCATAATGACGTCTGGAATGAGAGATTCTCCATGTGGCTCTTTGCATACATAAAAGAACTTGGGGATCAACAACGCCCGCGCCGGATGTGAACCGGAGCTTGCCATGAGGGGCGGCGCCTAGCTCTTGAATTTTCGGTCCCATTTTTCCGCAAGCTGCTCGGTCAGGGTCCAGATGTGATCCATACCCCAGCTCTGCTCATTGCCGGCATTCTGCTGGCGATGATGAGCGCGGTCGGGTGAACCGCACAGGGTTTGCCGGAGGCTCCAACTTCTGAGACAGTGGAGCCGATATGAGAAAGACAACGAACAAATTCTCACTGGAAGTCCGCGCCCGAGCAGTGCGGATGGTTTTGGATCACCAAGGCGAAAATTCCTCGCGATGGGCAGCGGAGTTGACGCAGCGTTGCAAGCGGCTATAAGCGCAACTCGGAAAACGAAATAGTTGCAAAGTGCGTAGCAACTGGCTTTTTCCGCACTGGATATCATGGGTGAAGCCGCTTTGATATAAATTAGATGGAAGAGTGTCCGAGTGGTTTAAGGAACCGGTCTTGAAAACCGGCGTGCGGGAAACCGTACCGTGGGTTCGAATCCCACCTCTTCCGCCAATGCCTTTGATTTTATTTGATATTTCCTGACAGTCATCGACCTGCGCCCTGAACCGCGCGCGGATGGAGGGGTGGACCTCGCCATCTGCCTTGGCTTGGCATCCTCCCGGCGATCGTCTTGCCATTTGCCGTTAGTGGCACTCGTCCCGATAGAATGCGATGCTGCTGATCTTTCCGATCGGAGGGATGGCGGTCATGGAACAGACGCATGCGGCCGAACTGGCGAAAGAGTATCTCCGCCTCGGTGGACGACGGCTCTCGAAGGTGGATGACAATCATGTCACCACCCGCATCTGGGAGCGCGAGACGCCCGAAGCAGAGGCCTTCTGGGCGAAGAACATCGAACCACTGGACGAACGTCATCAGCGGGAAGTGATCACGCTGTTGCCTTCCATCAGCGAAGTCTAGGGCAGGGGTGTTGTCTCACCCATTTGGGTTAGAGCTTTCGCTGCAGTTTCAGAGTGGTTCCTCAAACGGTCGCAGATGTTCGCGAGCCGTTCGAAATGCTTTAGCTGTTTATAAGGAACAAAAATGTTCCCGTCGCCTCGCAGGTTCGCCGGCGAGGGCGCGGCGAATGCCGGGCGCCGCCGGGTGCAGCGTCGCCAAATTCGTCCGGGATGACGAAGGGGTCGGAGCACGCGCGATAAAGAGAACCGGCTCTGCGATGCAGTGTTCGTCCTGACCGCCCGACAGCATGGCTGCCGTGACTTTCACGGAAGAGCGAGGAAGGCTGTCTGGCTCGGCCAGCGGTTGCCGGAAGGGGGAACCAGGTGAGCGCGGCGTTCTGCCGACCCGGCGGGATGTCGGACAGTTCGGGGAAACCCCTGCCTGGAGGGCAGGGGTCTTGCGATGTTCTCGTCAGTTGACCGAGGTCAGCGTCATCGAGGTGCCGGTGGCGGCGATGTTGAGGCCGATCTGACCGGTCAGGCTGACGGTCTGCAGGTGGATGGAGCCGGACGTGCCGCCGACGAGAATGTTGGCGCCGACGCCGGCGCCCACCGTCGCCTCGGCCGTGGCGCCCTGGTAGATGCCGCCGAGCGAGCCTTCGTGATAGCCCGCGGTGGGGGCCAGCACCGCCCAGACGAGGCGGCCCTGCGTGGTGAAGCCCAGGTCGACGCCGAGTTTGCGGATCTCGCCCTGGTAGTGGTCGACCGGCTCGATCCCCATCGTCGTGACGAAGGCGCAGTCGACTTCCTTGGCCGAGCCCAGCACGTAGCCGGCGCCGCCGCCGATCCTGCAATCCAGGTAGCCGATGCGCACGCCGTCGCGCGCGTCCGATCGGGGGGCGACCGGCGCCGCCGGTACGACCACCGTGTCGGCGGCGCGGACGGCCGTCAGGCCGGATGCGGCAAGCGAAGCGGTCATCACTGCGATGGCAAAAGCCTTTTTCATAAATTTTCTCCTGTTTCGGCCGCGCCCTGCGGCGCGCCTTGCTTATCGAGGTCACTCAATCGGCGATCAGGAACGCCTGGCCGCGATCGAGGTTCCACAACGGCGAATCCGTCGTCCGCTGGCGTCGGCCTTCATTGAGGCAATTCAACGGCATAGGCAGCCAGCGCGGCCGCGATCAACAATCCTTGATCCGCCCCGAGCGGACAGACAACGGCATGTAGCGGATCGCCGGTCAGACCGTTTCGCAAGTGCATCGGGTGGTCATGGACGGCTCAGGCAATTGTGCGGGAAGTAGAGGCAGTCCACCGCGCGCAATGCGTGCAGAATTATACATTCATTAACCATGCGGAAATTTAGTTCTTCTGTGGCGCCGTTTCAGCGCCGGCGGAAACGTAATTTCGCCATTTTGACGTCATGATTAATATATTGTTTTGAGCAGGGCGCTATCGAGGGGGCGATCGCAGGACAGGCGATCGCAAGCGGATAGCCTCCGAAACAGATGCGGCGTGGGACACATGAATTTCGGTAACTTCTCGGCGGGAGCGCGCACCTATTTCCGTCTCGTCGCCATTCCGGTGGTGTGCGCCGGCCTGGCGGCCTGCAACACCACGGGCGAGACGGCGAGAAAGGCGGGACGGAGCAAGGAGTATTTTGCCGAGTCCGAATACGGCGTGAAGGCGAGCCCGCGGGTCGTCCGCGAAGGGCAGGCGGTGCCCAAGGGTGGCGGACGCTACCAGGTCGGCCAGCCCTACCAGGTCCGCGGCAAGTGGTACAAGCCGAAGGAAGACCCCGGCTACGACAAGGTCGGTCTCGCCTCATGGTACGGCTCCGCCTTCCATGGCCGCTATACGGCCAATGGCGAGGTCTACGACAAGTACCATCTCTCCGCCGCCCATCCGACCTTCCCGCTGCCGAGCTATGCCCGCGTCACCAACCTGGAGAACGGCACCTCGGTCATCGTGCGGGTGAACGATCGCGGCCCCTATTCGGAGGGCCGGATCATCGACCTGTCCTCCAAGACCGCCGAAATGCTCGACGTGAAGGGCAAGGGAACGGCCAAGGTCCGCGTCCAGTATGTCGGCAAGGCGCCGCTCGACGGCCACGACATGCCCTACCTGATGGCGTCCTACGTGCCGAAGGGCTCGCGCGTGCCCGCCGCCGATCCGGGCGGCCAGATCGCAACCGGCGTGATGGTCGCCTCGGCCGCGCCGATGGCCGAGAGCCTGCCGGCGGCGATCCCGACCTTCGCCGAACGGGAGAGCGACGTCGGCTCCGGGGCCGGCTCGGCGATGACGGCGCTCGCGGCGCCGGCGCCGGAAAGCCCTGCGCTGACGGCCATCGGCGCGTTCGCACTGTTGCCCGAAATCGGGCCGATCCCGCGCGAACGGCCGGATTTCGTACCGGTGCCGGGTGACGGTGCCAGCTACGCCGCGGCCTACGCGGAGCCTGGGGCGGACATCGGTTCGATCGAAGCGTTCGATGCGGTGCTGCGGCAGGACGGCTCGCTGCTGGTGCTCTCCGGCGCGACCGACACCCCGGAAGACAACGGGTAAAACGCTTCGCGAGCGCCTTGCCGAACGCATGGATGTGTAGGACTTTAGGACAATTGCCGGAGTCCCCATGTCCTTCCGATCGCTCGCCATTCTCCTCCTCTCGCTGGTCCTGGGTTCGCCCGCCGGCGCCCAGACGCCCGATGCCTTCGACAGCAAGGCCAAGCAGGTCTACCTGGTCGATTCCGGCACGGGGACGGTGCTGTTTGCCCGCAAGGAAACCGAGCCGGTCACCGCGGCGTCGCTCGCCAAGGCGATGACCCTTGCCGTGGCGTTCAAGGCGCTGAAGGCGGGGGAGGTGAGCCTGCAGACGAGCTATCCCGTTTCGGAACATGCCTGGCGGACCGGCGGGGCGCCGTCGCGCACGGCGACGATGTTTGCCGCGCTGAAGTCTGAGGTTCCGGTCGAGAGCCTGATCCGGGGTGTCGCGGTCCAGGCCGCCAACGATGCCTGCATCATTCTCGCCGAAGGCATGGCCGGATCGGAGGCCGCCTTCGCCGCACGGATGAACGCGGAGGCCCAGGCGCTCGGACTTTCACAGTCGCGTTTCGCCAATGCCACCGGCCTGCCGGACCCCGGCAACAAGACCAGCATGCGCGATCTCGTCGGGCTGGCGCGCCACCTGCGGGAGACGTACCCGGAGTATTACCGGTACTATGCCGAGCCGGAATTCGAGTGGAACAGGATCAAGCAGCGAAACCGCAACCCGCTGGTCGGAATGAACATCGGCGTCGACGGGCTGATGTTCGGCTTTGCGGAGGACAGCGGCTACGGCCTGCTCGCGTCCGTCGAGCGCGAGGGGCGGCGGCTCTATCTCGCGATGAGCGGGCTTGCGAACGAGAAGGAACGGATCGACGAAGCACGGCGGATGATCGACTGGGGCATGACCGCCTTCGGCTCGAAGAGGCTCTTCAAGGCCGGCGACACGATCGCGGAAGCGAGCGTCTACGGCGGCAGCGTCCACAAGGTCGCGCTGGTGACGCCCGCCGATGTCGAGGTGCTGCTGCCGGTCGACAACAAGGAGCGGCTGTCGGCGCGCGTCGTCTATGGCTGGCCGCTGCAGGCGCCGATCGTGCCGGGCCAGCAGGTCGGCGTGTTGCGGATCTGGAACGGCGATCAGTTCCTCCGCGAAGTGCCGCTCCAGACGGCCGGAGCGGTCGAGGTCGGCACGCTTTCCAGCCGCGCGCTCGACGCGCTCCAGGAACTGCTGTTCTTCTGGCTCTGATGCCGCCGGCCGCCGCCTTTCAGAGGATCGCGCGACGACGGGGTGCGAAGTCGGCCCAGGCCCCGTATTGGTGCGCAAATGAATTTTCGGTTTTCACCGATATGCGCTAGTACTGAGCCGAATCGGCCCGAAAGGGCAGGGCAAACGCCGGTACGCCGGATTGGAAAAGGTCGGGTTGGTCGGGTTGGCCGGATTGTTCATCACGTTCGAGGGCGGCGAAGGGGCCGGGAAGTCGACCCAGATCCGGCTGCTGGCGCAGGCGCTGCAGGAACGCGGGCAGGACGTGCTGATGACGCGCGAGCCGGGCGGTTCGGCCGGCGCGGAGGCCGTGCGCCACGTCATCCTGTCCGGGGCGGCGGAGCATTTCGGCACGCGGATGGAGGCGCTTCTCTTCGCCGCCGCCCGCAGTGATCACGTCGAGGAACTGATCCGCCCGGCGCTCGCCGCGGGCAGGGTCGTGCTGTGCGACCGATTCGTCGATTCGTCCCGCGTCTACCAGGGGATCACCGGCAATCTCGAGCCGGATTTCATCGAGCGACTGCAGCAGGTTGCCGTCAACGGCGTCATGCCGGATTGCACGCTGATCCTCGATCTGCCGGCCTCAGTCGGCCTCGAGCGGGCGCGCCAGCGACAGGGCAGCACCTCGGAGGGCGAGCCGGACCGGTTCGAGAAGGAGGAACTGCAGACGCACGAGAAGCGGCGCGAGGCCTTTCTGGACCTCGCCGAGCGCGAGCCGCTGCGCTGCCGCGTCATCGATGCCACGCAGCCCAGGGACGCGATCGCCCGCCAGATCCTCTCCATCGTCGAACCGCTGCTGCCGATCGCGCGGCGCAGCCGCCTGGCCCATCCGGAGGATGCGACGTGAGCACCGAGCAGCCCGGCCTGCTCGACGGCGCGGTCGCCCCGTCGGAGCAGACGCGCCTCTTCGGCCATGCGGCGGCGGAGGCTTTCCTTGCGCAGTCCTACCGGTCGGGCAAGGGCCACCATGCCATCCTGATCGAGGGACCCGAAGGCATCGGCAAGGCGACGCTCGCCTTCCGCTTCGCCCATCACATCCTGTCGCATCCCGATCCGCAGACCGCACCGGAGACGATGGCCGATCCCGACCCGGCCTCGCCGCTCGGGCGCCAGATCGCGTCCGGCGCCTCCCACAATCTCCTGCATCTCAGCCGGCCCGTCGACGAGAAGACGGGCAAGATGCGCCAGGCGATCACGATCGACGAGGTACGCCGCGCCGGCAAGTTCTTCGCCCAGACCTCGGGCACGGGCAACTGGCGCATCGTCATCGTCGACCCGGCGGACGACCTGAACCGGAATGCGGCCAATGCGATCCTCAAGATCCTCGAGGAGCCGCCCAGGAACGCGATGTTCCTGGTGCTGACCCACGCGCCGGGCAAGCTCCTGCCGACGATCCGCTCGCGATGCCTGCCGCTGAGCCTCGCCCCGCTTTCCGAGCCGGATCTTTCGAAGGCGCTCGGCAGCCTCGGCGTTTCCCTGCCGGCGGCGCAGGCGGAGCGGCTGCTGCAGGCGGCGGGCGGGAGCGTGGCCACGGCGCTGAAGCTGATCAACTACGGCGGCTTCGACATCCTGGAGGCCTTCCACGCCATCGTCGCGCAGGCCGGCGAGGCGCCGCGCAAGGATGTGCACAAGCTCGCCGACGTCCTGGCGGCCAAGGACAGCGACACGCTCTACGACTTCTTCTGCGGGCAGGTGAGCGATCACGTCGTGGCGTCCGCCCGGGCGGCGGCGCTGGTCGGCGACATCGCGGCCGCCGAACGCCTGGCGCGGCTTTCGTCCGCGCTTGCGGAAAAGATCGGCATTGCCGCCGGCTACAACCTCGACCGCAAGCAGACCGTCATCGAGATCCTCGACGCCGTGGCGACGCAGGGCGGCCGCTGAAGCTGAGGGTCCGTCGCCGGTCTCCCGGCGGCCCCCTCAGGCGAAGACGAGCTTGGTGCCGACCAGGGCGAGGGTGATGGCCAGCATCGCGCTGACGAGCCGGTCGGGCATGCGCGGCGAAAGATGGCTTCCGATCACGATCCCGGGGATCGAGCCGACCAGCAGCGTCACGAGCATGCTCCAGTCGACCTCGCCGATGACCCAGTAGCCCATGCCGGCGGCGAGGGTGAGGGGGACCGCATGCACGATATCGGAGCCGACGATCTCGCGGACGTGCAGGCTCGGGTAGAGCGCCAGCAGCACGGTGACGCCGAGGGCGCCGGCGCCGACCGACGTCAGCGTCACGAGGACGCCAAGGGTCAGGCCCAGGACGATCGTCATGGTCGCGACGGTCGAGGGCTGCACGGGCCGGCGGTCGCGCATCAGATGGCGGATCTTCTCGATGATGCGGCGGCGGAAGATCAGCAGCACCGCCGTCAGGATCAGCATGTAGCCGAGCGCGATGGTGATCGTCGCGACCGCGGTGATGTCGTGGCGGTCGATGCCGGAGACGAACCACAGCGTGACCGCTGCGGCCGGCAGGCTGCCGGCGGCAAGCCGCGCCACGACCTTCCAGTCGATCGTCTTGTTGCGGCCGTGGACCAGCGTGCCGGCGCTCTTGGTGACCGCGGCGTAGAGAAGGTCGGTTCCGACCGCGGTGACCGGATGGACGCCGAAGAGAAGGACGAGAAGGGGCGTCATCAGCGATCCGCCGCCGACCCCGGTTACGCCGACGAGCATGCCGACGAAAAAGCCCGAGACGGAGTACAGGGGATTGAACGTGCTGAAGAAGTCCAAACAGCGTTTCCTTCGGTTTTCGTACCGAACACCTTGATCGTCGGTATCGAAACCTTACGAAACGGGTCAGTTGGGCGGCATGGTTACTGGCGGGTCGAAAAGCTGTCAAGCAAGGACGGGCCTGCGATCGCGGCAGGGCTGACGCGCAAACTTGCTGTTTCCCTTCAAGGACGCATGCGCTAATAGCTGCCACGATCACAGGAATAGACAGGCCAGGCCTCGCCCATGACAGACACGTCGCCCTTCTACATCACCACGGCAATCTCCTATCCGAACGGCAAGCCGCATATCGGCCATGCCTACGAGCTGATCGCGACCGATGCCGTGGCCCGCTACCAGAGGCTGGACGGACGCGACGTGTTCTTCCTGACCGGCACCGACGAGCACGGCCAGAAGATGCAGCAGACGGCGCGCAGGGAAGGCATCACCGCCCAAGAGCTCGCCGACCGCAACACGGCGGAATTCCAGAAGATGGCCGTGCTGTTGAACGCCTCCAACGACGATTTCATCCGCACCACCGAAGAGCGGCACCACGAGGCCAGCCGGGTGATCTGGAACCGCATGGCTGATGCGGGCGACATCTACAAGGACAGCTATTCCGGCTGGTACTCTGTGCGCGACGAGGCCTACTACCAGGAGAACGAGACGGAGCTGCGCGACGACGGCGTGCGCTACGGGCCGCAGGGCACGCCGGTCGAGTGGGTGGAGGAGGAGAGCTACTTCTTCCGCCTGTCCAACTACCAGGACAAGCTGCTGGCGCTCTACGAGGCGCAGCCCGACTTCGTCGGCCCCTCGGAGCGTCGCAACGAGGTCGTCTCCTTCGTCAAGTCCGGGCTGAAGGACCTGTCGGTCTCGCGCACCACGTTCGACTGGGGCATCAAGGTGCCGAACGATCCGGCGCACGTCATGTATGTCTGGGTCGATGCGCTGACCAACTACATCACTGCGACCGGCTACCTGACGGACCCTGAGGGGCCGCGCGCGAAGTACTGGCCTGCCGACATCCACATGATCGGCAAGGACATCATCCGCTTTCACGCCGTCTACTGGCCGGCCTTCCTGATGTCGGCCGGGCTGCCGCTGCCCAGGCGCGTCTTCGCGCACGGCTTCCTGCTCAACAAGGGCGAGAAGATGTCGAAGTCGCTTGGCAACGTCGTCGACCCGACCAATCTCGTCGAGCATTTCGGCCTCGACCAGATCCGCTACTTCCTGCTGCGCGAGGTCTCCTTCGGCCAGGACGGCAGCTACAGCGAGGAGGGGATCGCCACCCGCATCAATTCCGACCTCGCCAACGGCATCGGCAACCTCGCCAGCCGCTCGCTGTCGATGATCGTCAAGAACTGCGACGGCAAGATCCCCGCCTGCGGGCCCCTGACGGAGGCTGACCGGACGATGCTCGCCTCCGCAGACGCGCTGCACGCGATCACCCGCGAGGAGATGGGCAAGCTGATGATCCACCGGGCGCTGTCGGCGATCATCGCCGTCGTCTCGGAGGCCGATCGCTATTTCGCTGGCGAGGCGCCCTGGGCGCTGAAGAAGACCGATCCGGAACGGATGGGGACCGTGCTCTACGTCACCGCCGAGGTGGTCCGCCAGATCGCGATCCTGCTGCAGCCGTTCATGCCGGCGTCCGCCGCCAAGCTGCTCGATCTCGTCGCCGCACCGCAGGACGGGCGCAATTTCGCAGCCCTCGGCGAGGCCGGCCGGCTCAAAAGCGGCACCCCGCTCGAGCCGCCGACACCGGTGTTCCCGCGCTACGTCGCGCCGGAAGCCTGACAGAAACTGGATGCCGACATGCTGATCGATACGCATTGCCATCTGGATTTCCCCGATTTCGAGGCGGAGCGCGATGCGATCGTGGCGCGTGCGCATGCGGCTGGCGTCGCCCAGATGGTGACGATCTCGACACGGGTGAAGAAATTTCCGCAAATCCTTGCGATTGCGGAGAAATACCCGAGCGTGTTCTGCTCGGTCGGCACCCATCCGCACAATGCCGACGAGGAACTCGACGTCACGGTCGACGACCTGGTTCGCCTGTCCGGGCATCCGCGGGTGGTCGCGATCGGCGAGGCGGGGCTCGACTATTTCTACGACAACGCCCCGCACGAGGCGCAGGCACAGGGCCTGCGCAACCACATCGCCGCAGCCCGCATCACCGGCCTGCCGCTCGTCATCCACAGCCGCTCGGCCGACGAGGACATGGCGGCGATCCTGTCCGAGGAGACGGGGAAGGGGGCCTTCCCCTTCCTGCTCCACTGCTTTTCCTCAGGCGCCGAACTTGCCCGCATCGGCGTGGAGCTCGGCGGCTACGTGTCGTTCTCGGGCATCCTGACCTTCCCGAAGTCGGAGGACCTGCGCCAGATCGCAAGGACGGTGCCGACCGAGCGCATGCTGGTCGAAACCGACGCACCGTATCTCGCGCCGAAGCCGTTCCGGGGAAAGCGCAACGAGCCGGCCTATGTCGCCCACACGGCCGCGGTGCTGGCCGAGACGCTGGGAATGAGCGAGGCCGAGATCGCCGCCATCACCACCCAGAATGCATTGCGCATCTTCTCCAAGATGCCGAGGCTCTGAAATGGCGAGCTTCCGGCGGCGCTTCACCATCCTCGGCTGCGGTTCCTCGCCGGGAACGCCGCGGATCACCGGGGACTGGGGTGCATGCGACCCGGAAAACCCGAAGAACCGACGCACGCGTGCCGCCCTTCTCGTCGAGCAGATCGGGCCCGAGGGGACGACGACCGTCGTCGTCGACACCGGCCCGGATTTCCGTGAGCAGATGATCGCGGCGAAGGTCTCCCATATCGATGCGGTGCTCTACACCCATCCCCATGCCGACCACATCCACGGCATCGACGACATCCGCGGCTTCGTCATCCGTGGCGGACAGGTGCCGATCTGGGCGGACCCGCCGACGATGGCGCGCATCCGCGAGGGCTTTTCCTATTGCCTCGAGACGCCGGAGGGCGGCTTCTATCCGCCGATCGTCCGCGCCAACCTGATCGAGCCGGCCGACCGGCCGGTGGTGATCGGCGGAGCAGGGGGCGACATCAGCTTCCAGCCGCTGATGCAGGTGCACGGAGCGATCCATTCGCTCGGTTTCAGGATCGGCGGCTTCGCCTATTGCACCGACGTCAGCGATTTTCCCGAAGAGACCGTGGCCCGCCTTGCGGGGCTCGATTTCCTGGTGATCGACGCGCTGCAGTATCGCCCGCATGTCAGCCACCTGTCGCTCGGCCAAGCGCTCGACTGGATCGAGCGGCTGAAGCCGCAGCGCGCCGCGCTGACACACATGCACGTGCCGCTCGACTACGCGGTGGTGATGCGGGAGACGCCGGAAAATGTGGAGCCGGCTTATGACCAGATGGTGATCGAACTCGACGTCACCGGCGAGGTGAGGGCGCCGGCTTAGGCCACCCCGAATGGGCGGCCGCCGGTTGCTTGCGCCGGCTGCCTGCGCGGGCCCAAAGTCGGCGGCTGGTCATTCAATATTATGCATATCAAATATTGCATATAACGATCCGTGGCCATGGTCGCCGTTCAGGCGCGACTTCCACAGAGTTGCGCATATCATTGATATGCAATAGGTTATTCGAAGTACGGCGTGAGGTTCTTGCGGATCCGCTCCAGCACCGTAGTGCCCGAGAGGTCCGGCACGAAGGTCTGGCCGGTGATCGTCTCGTAGGCCTGGATATAGACCCTGGAGGTCTGCTCGATGAGCTCGGCCGGGATCGCTGGGATCGGATCCTTGTAGGGATCGCAGCGCTCGGTGACCCAGGCGCGGACGAAATCCTTGTCGAAGCTCTGCGGCCGCGTGCCGGCGGCAAACGCCGCCTCATAGCTGTCGGCGATCCAGTAGCGGCTGCTGTCCGGCGTGTGGATCTCGTCGGCAAGCACGATCCTGCCGTCCTTGTCGGTGCCGAACTCGTACTTGGTGTCGACGAGGATCAGGCCGCGCTCGGCGGCGCGCGCCTGGCCGCGGGCGAAGAGCGACAGCGCATAGGCCGAGACCGTCTCCCATTGCTCGGCCGAAAGCAGTCCCTTGGCCAGGATCTCGTCGCCGGAGAGCGGCTCGTCATGGCCGCCGTCGAAGGCCTTGCTGGTCGGCGTGATGATCGGCTGCGGCAGCTTCTCGTTGTCGCGCAGGCCGTCCGGCAGGCGGATGCCGTACATCTCGCGTTCGCCGTTTCTGTACTTGGTCAGGACCGAGGTGCTGGTGGTGCCGGCCAGATAGCCGCGGACGACGACCTCGACCGGCAGGATGTCGAGCCGCGTGCCGACGACGACGTTCGGATCCGGATAGGCCAGCACATGGTTCGGGCAGATGTCGGCGGTTTCCTCGAACCAGTAGCGCGCCGTCTGCGTCAGGACCTGGCCCTTGAACGGGATCGACGTCAGGATGATGTCGAAGGCGCTGAGGCGATCGGTGGCGATGATGATGCGGCTGCCGTCGGCAAGATCGTAGTTCTCGCGAACCTTGCCCTTGTAGCGGCCCGGCAGTTCGGGAATGAAGGCATCTGAAAGTACGCGCAGTTCGCTCATCGGCCGGGCCTCGCATGCAGGAGTGATGACAGGGCTAAAGCAGGCGCGGACCGGAAGGTCAAGGCAAAGGGGGCGCGCCGGCCGCCGATAGCGAAAATCCACATCCAATAGTTCCATAATCTATCTTATGCGATGTTTAGGTGTAGCCGCAAAGTTGGAATGTCCTGATCGTGCAAAGTTGGAATGTCACTCTCCCCGGGTTTGCTCCCTGCCTTGCCTCGCTGATGCGTCGGCCCTGGACATCGCTCGGCCTTCCGTTCCGGGCACTCGACAGGATAGCATGTCGCAGCGAGCGGGAGGCATCATGGCGGGCGACGGGCGGTATTGGCTGCGGAAGGACGATTCGGAGGCTTCCCGAGCGAGCTTTCCCGAACTCTTTTTCGATCTCGTCTTCGTCTTCGCGCTGATCCAGCTGTCGGAGACGCTTGCGAAGGACTTCACCTTCGGCATCGCGAGCGAGACCCTCCTTTTCATCTTCGCGCTCTGGTGGGTGTGGATCCATACGACGTGGGTCACCAACCTGCTCGATTCCGAGATCGTGCCGGTCCGGCTGTTCCTGTTCGCGCTGATGTTCCTCGGGATCATCCTTGCGATCGCGCTGCCTAAGGCGTTTTCGGACATGGGGCTCGTCTTCGCGCTCGCCTATTGCGCGATGCAGCTCTCCCGGTCGCTCTTTGCGCTCTACGCGTTCCGCAGCGGCGATCGCGCGGCGTTCATGACGTTCCTGCGGATCACGGGCTGGCTGGTGGTCTCCGGTTCGCTGTGGATTGCAGGCGGCCAGTCGGAGCCGCATCTGCGCATCCTCTTCTGGGTGGCCGCGCTCGCGGTCGAGTATACCGGTCCCGTCCTGCGCTACTGGCTGCCGTCGATCGGCGCTTCACCGCCCGAGACCCTCGATGTCGATGGCGAACACCTGGCCGAACGATGCGCGCTGTTCGTCATCATCGCGCTCGGCGAGACCATCCTGACGACGGGAAAGAACGCCTCGTCGCATCTCGAGAATGCCGCGACGATGCCGGTTCTCGTCCTCGCCTTCGTCACCACCGTCCTGATGTGGTGGCTTTATTTCCATCACGGGCAGGAGAAGGCGGCGGAGAAGGCCGAACGGACGAGCAGGCCTCAGGAGACCGCCCAGCATCTCTTCACCTACTGCCATCTGCCGATCATTGCCGGCATCATCCTGACCGCCGTCGGCGAGGATTTCAGCCTCTCCCACCCGTACGAGAGCGGGGCCGGCAGCAGTGCCGTGGCGCTGCTCGGCGGCCCTGCCCTCTATCTCGCCGGCCTCGGCTGGATGCGGGCCGCCTCGTCGCGCATCGTCCCCTACGCGCATGTCGCCGGCATCGCCCTGCTCTGCGCTGCCTACCTGTTCGTCTCGAACACCACCAATTTTCTCATCCAGCTGACCGCGGCGGCCATTCTCCTCGGCGTCGCCATCGGCGAGGCCGCGGCGGTGAAATGGCACGGTCCCCGCCGCTCCCGATCCTGACGCCGGCCGCCGATCGCCTTGATCGGAAGGCGTGGCGCGCAGCCCGGTTGGCTCCTTGAAAGAAAATGCGATTTCCTCTCTGGCGCTTCCGCCCGCTTCGCGTCATCCTGCTCGACGGAGAGAGTTGCGATGCTGGCAGAGGGAGGAATGCCGATGCGCTGCTTTGCCGTGGTCGGCCCGTCGCAGACGGGCAAATCGACGCTTGTGGAGAAACTGGGCGCGCTCGCGGGCGGCGCGAAGAAGAGCGCCTCGCCATCCGGACTGAACCTCTGCACCTTCGACTACGGCGGCGAATCCTGGTGCGCGCTCGACACGCCCGGCTCGGTCGAGGCCATCGCCCATGCGCAGAACGCGCTTCTGACCAGCGACGCCTGCATCCTGTGCGTTTCGCCGGCGCCGGAAGAAGCGGTGCTGGCTGCCCCCTACCTGCGTGTGATCGAGGCGTCGGGGACCCCCTGCATCATCTTCGTCAACCGGATCGACGAACCGCGCGGGCGCATCCGCGACGTGATCGCAGCACTCCAGGACTATGCCCGCCACACGCTCGTGCTGCGGCAGGTCCCCATCCGCGAGGGCGAAGCGATCGTCGGCAGCGTCGACCTGATCTCCGAACGCGCCTGGCGCTACCGCGAGGGCCAGCCCTCCAATCTCGTCGCCCTGCCTCAGGACGTCGCCGAGCGCGAACAGGAGGCGCGCACCGAGCTGCTCGAGCATCTTTCGGAGTTCGACGACTGGCTGCTGGAGGAACTGATAGAGGATCGCGAGCCGGACGGCGCTGCTCTCTATTCCATCGCCACGCGGATCCTGAAGGAAAACCGCATCACCCCCGTCTTCATCGGCTCGGCCGGTCACGGCAACGGCATGCAGCGGCTGATGAAGGCGCTCCGCCACGAGGCGCCGCCGGTCGATGCCCTGCGCGACCGGCTGGCAGCAGCAGCCGGAGCCGACATTGCCGCCGTGAGCTTCCACGCCTTCCACCGCGCGAATATCGGCAAGACGGTGCTGGGGCGCGCGCTCGGTGAGATCAAGCAGGCCGCGGCCCTCGGCGAAGGCGGGCTCGGCACGCTGCAGGATCCGATTTCGTCCCGCCCGATCGCCAACGGCCCGCTCGCGTCGGGCGAGGTCTTTGCCTCGGTCAAGTCGGACCGCCTGCCGGTCCCTGCCCTGCTTGCGGTCGGCACGGCCTTCCCGCCACCGGACTGGACGGCACCGCCTTCGCCCATGCTCGAGCGGATCCTCATCCCAAGCAACGAGCGCGACGAGACCAAGCTCTCTTCGGCGCTGGCCAAGATCGCCGAGACCGACCGCGGGCTGCGCCTGTCGCAGGAGGAAGGCACCGGCGCCTACCTCATCAGCATCCAGGGCCCGCTGCACCTGCGCGAGGTGACAAGGACGCTCGCCGACGTCTTCCATATCGTTGTGGAGGACCAGCCGCCGAGCCCGGTCTATAGGGAGACCGTGTCGCGGCCCTCCGAGGTCCACTATCGCCACCGCAAGCAGACGGGCGGCGCCGGCCAGTTCGCCGACGTCAAGCTCAGCGTCCATCCGAACGGCCGCGGCGACGGCTTCTCCTTTGCCGAGGTCGTCAAGGGCGGCGCGGTGCCGCGGAACTTCATCCCGGCGGTCGAGGCCGGCGCCCGCGAGGCGATGGACAAGGGCCCGCTCGGCTTCGGCGTCATCGACGTCGGCGTGACGCTCACGGATGGCCAGCACCATACCGTCGACAGCTCGGAGTACGCCTTCCGGACCGCCGCCAAGATGGGGGCGAGGCAGGCCATGGCGCAGGCGGCACCGGTCCTGATGCAGCCGATCGCCCGCGTCGAGATCCACATTCCCTCCGTCTATACCGGCGGGCTGGTCCAGATCGTCTCGGCGCTGAAGGGCCAGGTGCTGGGGTTCGATCGCGACGAGGCCGCCAAGGGCTGGGACACCTTCCGCGCCCTCGTTCCGGCCAGCATGCTGGAGGACCTCGCCCGCTCGCTGCGCTCGGCCACGCAGGGCATCGGCTACTTCTCGAAGGCCTTCGATCATTTCGAGGAAGTCTACGGCAAGGAGGCGGATGCGATTGTCACGGCGCACGGACAGCAGGCGGCGCACGGGCAATGATCCGGCGCGGCCGATGCCGGCAGGCTTGCGGTGCGTCCCGATGCCGGAGCGGATCGCAATGGGCCGTTCCCCCCGGACCGGCCGATTGCTCACCTTTCACATCGAATTTCCGTCACATAGCGTTGAATACTTTCGGCTAAGGGTCGTTGCCCCCTTGCCTCTCCTCAAATCGTTCCGCTGCCCGGATGACCGCCTCTTTCCAATCCCGGCATCTGCGCTAACATGATCCGGTCGACGGGATCGCGCGCCATGAGGATCGTCACAGCAGCCGTCTTTCTCTGCATGCTTCTCTTGCCGCCACTGGCCCGGCCGGCGATGGCAGAGGATGCCGTCCAGACCGCTCAGGCCGTGATCACGGCGCAGATCGAAGCCTTCCTGGCCGATGACGCCGCGGCTGCCTATGCCTTCGCCTCGCCGACGATCCGGCAGAAGTTTCCGGACGAGACGTCCTTCTTCGAGATGGTCAAGCGCGGTTATGCGCCGGTCTATCGCCCCGGCAATTTCGGCTTCGGCCGCGCCAGGGTCTCGGGCGATACCGTCCTGCAGGAGGTGCTGGTCAGGGGGACCGACGGCAAGGACTGGACCGCCGTCTACCAGGTCGTCCGGCAGCCCGACGGCAGCTACAAGATCAACGGCGTCCACATGATGCGCTCCGCTGCCGGATCGGACATCTGAACCGGCCTTGGTGCTTCATGTTTCACTTTATCAGAATGTGATAACGTTCAGAAAAGGCCGGACCTTCCGCAATGCCTGGCACTAGGCGCCCTTCTTCGCTTCCGCCTCGCCGCGGGCCCAGCCTTCCTGCGTTTCGGCCATGAACTCGGCATAGCGGCCCTGCTCGATGGCCGCGCGAATGCCCGCCATCAGGTCCTGGTAGTAGGCCAGGTTGCCCCAGGTCAGGAGCATGCCGCCGAGCGATTCGTTGGACCGCACGAGGTGATGCAGGTAGGCGCGCGAGTAGTCGCGCGATGCCGGGCAGGACGATTGTTCGTCCAGCGGCCGCATGTCTTCGGCGTGGCGGGCGTTGCGGATGTTGATGCGGCCGTTCCGGGTGAAGGCCAGCCCGTGGCGGCCGGAGCGGGTCGGCATGACGCAGTCGAACATGTCGATGCCGTGCGCCACCGATTTCAGGATATCGTCCGGCGTGCCGACGCCCATCAGGTAGCGCGGCTTCTCGAACGGCAGATGCGGGCATGTCGTGTCGATCATGTCGAGCATGACGGCCTGCGGCTCGCCGACGGCCAGTCCGCCGATCGCATAGCCCTTCAGGTCGAGGCCGGACAGCGCCTGCGCCGAGCGCTCGCGCAGGCTGGCGATATCGCCGCCCTGGACGATGCCGAACATGGCCTTGCCCGGCTGGTCGCCGAAGGCCGCCTTGCAGCGCTCGGCCCAGCGATAGGACATCTCCATCGCCCGCTCGATCTCCTTCGGCTCGGCTGGCAGCCGCACGCATTCGTCGAGCTGCATCTGGATGTCGCTGTCGAGCAGGCCCTGGATCTCGATCGAGCGTTCCGGCGACATGTGGTGCAGGGAACCGTCGACATGGCTCTTGAAGGTGACGCCCTGCTCGTCGAGCTTGCGCAGGCCGGAGAGCGACATCACCTGGAAACCGCCGGAATCGGTCAGGATCGGATGGGGCCAGCGGATCAGGCCGTGCAATCCGCCGAGACGGGAGACCCGCTCGGCGCCGGGGCGCAGCATCAGGTGATAGGTATTGCCGAGAATGATGTCGGCGCCGAGGTCGCGCACCTGGTCGAGATACATCGCCTTGACCGTGCCCACCGTGCCGACCGGCATGAAGGCGGGCGTGCGGATCGTGCCGCGCGGCATCGACACCTCGCCGCGCCGGGCCTTGCCGTCGGTCGCAAGCAGCTTGAATTCGAAGCGTTCGGTCATGGTCTCTTCCGGAAAAGCAGGCTGGCGTCGCCATAGGAATAGAAGCGGTAGCCGGTCTCGATCGCGTGCGCATAGGCTGCCCGCATCGTCTTCAGACCGGCGAAGGCCGAAACGAGCATGAACAGCGTCGACTTCGGCAGGTGGAAATTGGTCATCAGCACGTCGGCGGTGCGGAAGCGATAGCCGGGCGTGATGAAGATGCCGGTGGCGCCCGACCACGGCGCGATCGTGCCGTCGTCCTGCGCCGCACTCTCCAGCAGCCGCAGCGACGTCGTGCCGACGCAGATGATCCGGCCGCCCCTTGCCCGCACTGCGTTCAGCGCATCGGCCGTCTGCTTCGAGACGTAGCCGATCTCCTGATGCATGACGTGGTCGTCGGTATCGTCCGCCTTGACCGGCAGGAAGGTCCCCGCCCCCACATGCAGGGTGACGAAGTGGCGCTCGATGCCGTCCGCGTCGATCTTCTCAAAGAGGTCGGGCGTGAAATGCAGTCCGGCCGTCGGTGCCGCGACCGCCCCCTCCTCGCGGGCATAGATCGTCTGGTAGTCGCGGCGGTCGGCCTCGTCGTCGTCCCGCTTGGAGGCGATATAGGGCGGCAGCGGAATGTGGCCGACGCCGGCGATCGCCTCGTCGAGGGAGGGGCCGGACAGGTCGAAGCGCAGCGTCACCTCGCCACCCTCGCCCTTCTCCTCGACCGTCGCGTCGAGCGAGCCGAGCAGGCAGACGTTGCCGCCGTGGCCGAAGGCGATGCGGTCGCCGACCTTGATGCGCTTGCCGGGCCTGGCGAAGGCTTTCCAGCGGTCGCCGGCGATGCGCATGTGCAGCGTCGCCGAAACCTGCTGGCCGCCCGCCCCTTCGCGGTGGCGGATGCCTTCGAGCTGCGCCGGGATCACGCGGGTGTCGTTGAACACCAGCGCGTCGCCGGGCCGCAGGAACGCCGGCAGGTCGCCCACATGGCGGTCCTCGAAGGGGTTGTCCTCGTCCGGGCGGACGACGAGCAGCCTCGCCGCCTCGCGCGGGGTCACCGGGCGTAGGGCGATCCGCTCCTCGGGGAGCTCGAAATCGAACAGGTCAATGCGCATCGGACTGGACGGTCTTGGGGTTCGGACGTGCCGATAAACCATTTCGGCAGAAAAGGGAAACCTGCCCCGGCGCCTGGACGCAACGGAGCGGGTTTCCGGAGACGGGATCGATCAGGCGTCGGCTGCGACCTTCATCGAGACGATCGTGTCGGGGTCCTTCACGGGCTCGCCGCGCTTGATCTTGTCGATGTTGTCCATGCCCTCGATGACCTGGCCCCAGACCGAATACTGCTTGTTCAGCCAGGGGGCATCGGTGAAGCAGATGAAGAACTGCGAGTTGGCCGAGTTCGGCATCTGGCTGCGGGCCATCGAGCAGGTGCCGCGGACATGGCTAACGTTGGAGAATTCGGCCTTCAGGTCCGGCTTCTCGGAACCGCCCATGCCGGCGCGGCCGGGATTGAAGTCCTTGCCGCCGGTCTTGCCGTACTGGACGTCGCCGGTCTGGGCCATGAAGTCCTCGATGACGCGGTGGAAGACGACGCCGTCATAGGCGCCCTCGCGCGTCAGTTCCTTGATGCGGGCGACGTGGCCGGGGGCTACGTCGGGCATGAGCTGGATGACGACCTTGCCCTTCGAGGTCTCCATGATGATGGTGTTTTCCGGATCCTTGATCTCGGCCATGGTCTTTCTCCTTGTTTCTCAGGCTTATTTTCCGACGGTGACCTTGATCATCCGGTCGGGGTCGGTGACGGAACCGTTGTTGGCCTCGTCGCCGCGCTTGATCTTGTCGACGTTCTCCATGCCCTCGACCACCTGGCCGACGACCGTGTACTGGCCGTTCAGGAAGTCGCCCGGCCCAAACATGATGAAGAACTGCGAATTGGCGGAATCGGGATTCTGCGCCCTGGCCATGCCGACCGTGCCGCGCTGGAACGGCACGTCGGAGAACTCCGCCGGCAGATCCGGCTCGGAGGAGCCGCCGGTGCCGGCGGCACTCGGGTTGAAGCCGTTTTCCATGTCGCCGTACTGGACGTCGCCGGTCTGGGCCATGAAACCATTGATGACGCGGTGGAAGGCGACGTTGTCGTATTCGCCCTTCTCGGCCAGCGCCTTGATCCGCTCGACGTGCTTCGGCGCGACATCCGGGCGCAACTCGATGACGACCGGACCATCCTTGAGCTGGATCGTCAGATATTCCTTCGCCTGGGCCCCGGCGCTGCTGCTGGCGCCGGCAAGAAGGAGAGCGCCGGCAAGGGCGTACTTGAAGAGTTTCATGGTCACTCCGTTTTGTTGAAGGGATCAGGCGCGTCTGCGGGCCTTCAACGCCGCATCGACGGCCCTGGGGACGAAGGCGCTGACGTCACCGCCCATCCCCGCGATCTGACGGACCAATGTGGCGGTTATGGGTCGCGATGCAACCCCCGCAGGCAGGAAAACCGTCTGGACGTCGGGCGCCATCTGCTGGTTCATGCCCGCCATCTGCATCTCGTAGTCAAGGTCGGTGCCGTCGCGCAGTCCGCGGATCAGAAGGCGCGCCCCATGCGTGCGGGCCGCGTCGACCACCAGCCGGTCGAACGAGACGACGGTGACGTCGCCGGCGCGCGAAGGCATCGCCTCGCCGACCGACTGCCGGATCAGCTCGGCGCGCTCGTCGAAGGAAAACAGCGGGGTCTTGCCGGGGTGGATGCCGATCGCGACGATGACCTTCGGCGCGATGTTCAGCGCCTGGACCAGCACGTCGAGGTGCCCGTTGGTGATCGGGTCGAAGGACCCCGGATAGAAGGCGACGGCCATGGCGTTTTCCCGTTTGCCGCGTTGTGTCACGGGGCCGCGCATTAGGCAAGCCGGAAGCAGGGATGAGACCGACGTCACCGCGGCATGTCCCCGGCAAATCTGTGGTCCCCTCGACACCAACCCCGGTTACGCGCCGTTGTCGGCGGGAACAAATCTCGAAGCCGTCGCGTTTTGCCGGCAAGTTGAACACGGGAAAGCATTTCCGACCCGGAGAAGGAAAAGCACCATGGCACTCGCAGTCCTCTGCATGACGATGTTCGTCATTCTGACCACCGCCAGCATGCGCGCCACGCGCCGCGAGGCGCGCGACGGCGCCATGCCGGACAGCCCGCGCGCCCGGCAGGAGGCCTGGTGATGACGGCCCTGATGATGTTCTTCGCCATCCTGATCAGCTCGATCTTCACCATCGACTTCTCGCGGACCATCCAGGCGCTGCGCCAGGAACGGATCGCGATCAAGGCGATGCGACGGAAAGCAGGCGGCTTCGACGTGTAACGCGCAGGGCCGGACCGGACCGAAGGCAACACCGGAATCCGTCCCTGCGGCACATCCCCTTGCCGCCGTCCTCGCAGGCGCTCCTTCCCCTCGAGCGACCTGCATGAAGAAGGGCCGACGCTGATGCGTCGGCCCTTCTCTGTTGTTCGCAGACTTTTCAAGGCAGGCGGTGACCGATCCTATTCGGTCGCCTCGCCCTCTGCCGGCGGGGCGGTCCCCTCACTGGGTTCTGCCCCCTCGTCGCCATTGCCCTCGCCGTTGCCGTCGATCTCGTCTTCGCCGTCCGGCTCGCTGATGCGCTCGACGGAGACGACCTTCTCGTCCTTGGCGGTCGAGAAGATGGTGACGCCCTTCGTCGCGCGGCTGGCGATGCGGATGCCGTTGACCGGCACGCGGATCAGCTGCCCGCCGTCCGAAACCAGCATCAGCTGGTCGCCGTCGTCGACGGGGAAGGCTGCGACGAGCTCGCCGATCTCGGCGGTCTTGGCCGTGTCGGTGGCACGGATACCCTTGCCGCCGCGGCCGGAGGTGCGGAAGTCGTAGGAGGAGGACCGCTTGCCGAAGCCCTTCTCCGAGACCGTCAGCACGAACTGTTCGCGTGCCTTCAGTTCCTCGTAGCGCTCGTCGGAAAGCTGCCCCTCCTCGGTGACCTCCTCGCCCACCAGCGCGATCTCCTCGACCTCGCCGCCGGCGGCGCGGCGCTCGGCTGCGGACCGTTTCAGGTAGGCCGCGCGTTCCCAGGGCTCCGCGTCCACGTGGCTGACGATCGTCATCGAGATGATGCGGTCGCCCTGCCCCATCGAGATGCCGCGCACGCCGACCGAGTTGCGGCCGGCAAAGACGCGGACGTCGTCGACCGGGAAGCGGATGCACTGGCCCAGCGCCGTCGTCAGGAGCACGTCGTCCTGGTCGGTGCAGGTCTCCACCGAGAGGATCTCGTCGCCCTCGTCCTCGAGCTTCATCGCGATCTTGCCGTTGCGGTTGACCTGGACGAAGTCCGAAAGCTTGTTGCGCCGGACCGTGCCGCGCGTGGTGGAGAACATCACGTCGAGGTTCTCCCAGGTGCTCTCGTCCTCGGGCAGCGGCATGATCGTGGTGATCCGCTCGCCGGGCTCGATCGGCAGCATGTTGATCAGCGCCTTGCCCTTCGACTGCGGCGTGCCGATCGGCAGGCGCCAGACCTTCTCCTTGTAGACGATGCCGCGCGAGGAGAAGAACAGCACCGGCGTGTGCGTGTTGGCCACGAACAGGCGCGTGACGAAATCCTCGTCGCGCGTCGCCATGCCCGAGCGGCCCTTGCCGCCGCGGCGCTGGGCACGGTAGGTCGCAAGCGGCACTCGCTTGACGTAGCCGGCATGCGAGACGGTGACGACCATGTCCTCGCGGGCGATCAGGTCCTCGTCGTCCATGTCCGGGCCGAAGTCGGCGATCTCGGTGCGGCGCGGCGTGCCGAACTCGTCGCGGATCGCGATCATCTCGTCCTTGACGATCGCCTGGATGCGCAGGCGCGAGCCGAGGATGTCGAGATAGTCGCGGATCTCCTCGCCGATCTTGTTCAGTTCCTCGTCGATCTCGTCGCGGCCGAGCGCGGTGAGGCGGGCCAGACGCAGTTCGAGGATGGCGCGCGCCTGCTCTTCGGAGAGGTTGTAGGTCCCGTCTTCGTTGATGCGGTGGCGCGGGTCGTCGATCAGGCGGATCAGCGCGTCGACGTCCTTGGCCGGCCAGCGGCGCTCCATCAGCTGCTCGCGCGCGGTCTGCGGGTCGGGCGCGCGGCGGATGAGGCCGATCACCTCGTCGATGTTGGCAACCGCGATGGCAAGACCCACCAGCACATGCGCCCGCTCGCGCGCCTTGCGCAGCAGGTACTTGGTGCGGCGGGAGACGACCTCCTCGCGGAAGGCGACGAAGGCGCGCAGCATGTCGAGCAGCGACAGCTGTTCCGGCTTGCCGCCGTTCAGCGCCACCATGTTGCAGCCGAAGGAGGTCTGCAGCGGCGTGTAGCGATAGAGCTGGTTCAGGATCACGTCGGCATTGGCGTCGCGCTTCAGCTCGATCACGACGCGGTAGCCCTCGCGGTCGGATTCGTCGCGCAGGTCGGAGATGCCCTCGATGCGCTTCTCGCGCACCAGCTCGGCCATCTTCTCGATCATCGTCGCCTTGTTCACCTGGTAGGGGATCTCGGTGATGATGATCTGCTCGCGGTCGCCGCGCATCGGTTCGACGCGGGCGACGCCGCGCATGATGACCGAGCCGCGGCCGGTCTCATAGGCCTGGCGGATGCCGGCGCGACCGAGGATCATGGCGCCGGTCGGGAAATCCGGACCCGGGATGATCTGCATCAGCTCCGGCAGCTCGATCGCCGGATTGTCGATCAGCGCGACACAGCCGTTGATCACTTCGGACAGATTGTGCGGCGGGATGTTCGTCGCCATGCCGACGGCGATGCCGCCCGCACCGTTGACGAGCAGGTTCGGGAACTTCGCCGGCAGCACCGTCGGCTCCTGCAGGGTGCCGTCGTAGTTGTCGCGGAAGTTGACCGTTTCCTTGTCGAGGTCGTCCAGCAGCGAATGCGCGGCCTTCTGCAGGCGGCACTCGGTGTAGCGCTGGGCGGCCGGCGGGTCGCCGTCGATGGAGCCGAAATTGCCCTGGCCGTCGATCAGCGGCAGCCGCAGCGACCAGTCCTGCGCCAGGCGCGCCAGCGCGTCATAGATCGCGGCATCGCCGTGCGGGTGATACTTACCCATCACGTCGCCGGTCACGCGCGCGCACTTGACGTACTTCTTGTTCCAGTCGATCCCCATCTCGCCCATGCTGAAGAGGATGCGCCGGTGGACCGGCTTCATGCCGTCGCGCACATCGGGCAGCGCGCGGCTCACGATCACGCTCATCGCGTAGTCGAGATAGGACCGCTGCATTTCCTCGATGATGGAGATCGGCTCAATGCCGGGAGGGTTCTTGCCGCCGGGAGTGGTTTGCTCTGTCAATGTCTGTCACGATCTTTGTTCGGAATCAGTCGCGGAATTTATAGCCTAACGGCTTGAACTGCGCCAATTTTGCGGGAGGTTTTGAACAGCCTTTTGCCAGAAATCCGCCAATTGCCGCAATTTGATGGCGCCTGTGGACTGCGTCTGCCACCCGCCCTTCCCTTCCCCACGGCAATCCCCTAACAATGGCGCGAAAACGCGTCGCAAGAACGCAGTCAAACGGCACGGGGGATGGCCGGATGTACGATTGGAATCTGGTCGTCCACGCGGTGGCGACGCTGCTGGTGACGCTCGATCCGCCGGGACTCGCGCCGATCTTTCTCGGCCTGACGGTCGGCATGAACCGCTCCGAGCGGACGCAGGTCGCCCTGCGCGGCTCCATCATCGCCTTCGCCATCCTTGCGACCTTCGCGCTGTTCGGCGCCGGCGTGCTCGGCCTGCTCGGGATTTCGATCGCCGCCTTCCGCATCGCCGGCGGCCTGCTCCTGTTCTTCATCGCCTTCGAAATGGTGTTCGAGCGTCGGCAGGAGCGCAAGGAGAAGACCTCGGAGGTGGCGATCACCAAGGATCACATCCGCAACATCGCCGTCTTCCCGCTGGCGCTGCCGCTGATCGCCGGTCCCGGCGCGATCTCCGCGACGATCCTTCTCGCCGGATCGATGTCGTCGCCGATCGGGCGGACGGCGCTGATCGCCGTGATCGCGCTCTCGGTCGCCGCCGTCTTCGTGACCCTCTACATCGCCGAGCGGATCGACCGCTATCTCGGCGTCACCGGACGGGCGATCCTGACCCGGCTGCTGGGCGTCATCCTTGCAGCCCTTGCCGTGCAGTTCGTCGTCGACGGCACCCGCGCGGCCTTCGTCATCTGACAGGTGCCCCTTCCAGGGGAGCCTGCGACCGCCGTAGCGTCTCGCAGCCGTTACCCGAGCAGCGCCGGCTTGTCCCCGCCATAGGCCCAGTCGAGAAGCTCGATCGTGTGCAGGATGGGCACGTCCGTTCCCGTCGCGATCTGGGTGATGCAGCCGATGTTGCCGGTGGCGATAACGTCGGGCTTCGTGGCCTCGAGGTTCTTCACCTTGCGCGCCTTCAGCTTCGCGGAAATCTCCGGCTGCAGGATGTTGTAGGTGCCGGCGGAGCCGCAGCAGAGATGACCCTCGGCGGGGTCGCGGACGGTGAAGCCGGCGGTCTTCAGGAGCGTCTTCGGCAGCATGGTGATCTTCTGGCCGTGCTGCATCGAACAGGCGGAATGATAAGTGACGGTGACCCGCTTCATCTCCTGCTGCGGCAGGTCGAGGGTCGCGAGATATTCCGTGACATCCTTGGCCAGCGCCGAAACCCTTGCCGCCTTGTCCGCATAGGCCGGATCGAGGCGCAGCATGAAGCCGTAGTCCTTGATGGTCGTGCCGCAGCCGGAGGCGGTGATGATGACGGCGTCGAGCCCGCCGTTCTCGATCTCGCGCAGCCAGACGTCGACGTTGCGGCGGGCGGCCTCCAGCGCCTGCTCCTCGCGACCCATGTGATGGACCAGCGAGCCGCAGCAGACCTCGCCGGCCGGCGCCACCACCTCGACGCCGAGGCGGGTCAGGAGCCTGATCGTCGCCTCGTTGATCTCCGGCTTCAGCACCGGCTGGGCGCAGCCGGTCAGGATCGCGACGCGCCCCCGCCTTGTGCCGGCCGCCGGATGCGTGGCCGGGCGGGCGGCCGCTGACGGTTTCGGCACGCGGCGCGGCGCGAGGTCCAGCATGGCGCCCAGGGGCTCGAGCCCCCTCATCCGCCTCAGGAGGCCCGAAAACGGCCGGCCGAGGGCGGCCGCGTGCAGCGCCAGCCGGAAACGGCCGGGATGGGGCAGGACGGCGGCGAGCAGGTTGCGGAACAGCCGCTCGCGGAACGGCCGGCGGTAGGTGTTCTCGATGTGCATGCGCGCATGGTCGACGAGGTGCATGTAGTCGACGCCGGACGGACAGGTGGTGGTGCAGGCGAGGCATGAGAGGCAGCGGTCGATGTGAGTGACCACCTGCTCGTCGGCCGGGCGGCCGTTCTCCAGCATGTCCTTGATCAGGTAGATCCGCCCGCGCGGGCTGTCGAGCTCGTTGCCGAGGGTGACATAGGTCGGACAGGTGGCCGTGCAGAAACCGCAGTGGACGCATTTGCGCAGGATCTTCTCCGACGTCGCCACATGCGGATCGGAGAGCTGTTCGGCGGTGAAATTGGTCTGCATCAGGCCGAACCCTCTGTCTGTGTCATGCTGCGGCAACGGGTCGGGCACGGCCTGGCGCCTGGCGAGAGGTCATGGCTCACGACCGAAGAAGAAAACGAACGGACCATCGTCATCGCCCTCACCATCCTGCCGGGAATAGCCCGGCCGGATCGAACTTCTCCTTGATCCGCAGGCTCAGCGCCTCGATCGCCTCGGCCTGCGGCTGCAGGATCGGCGTGGAAGCCAGGGCCGCTGCCGAGGCGCGCATCAGCGTCGCGTGCCCTCCCCCCAGCGCCTTGATGTAGCGCCGGACGAGCTCGGCCTCGGGATCGGCCTCCATCCGCAGCCAGACGAGGCCGCCCTGCCAGTCGTAATAGGCATCGACGCCCGTCTCCAGACGCAGGCCGGCGACGAGCTGGTGGCCGACGGTCGGGGCGACGGAGACCCGCCAGAGCGGGCGGGCGGTGCCGTCGGCGAAAGGATGGACGTCGCGGATCTCGCGCCAAATCTGCTGGGTCGCCCCGGCATCGAGCACGGACACCGCGCCGAAGGGCGCCATCGCCGACCCCAGCTTTTCCGCGCGGACGGCGACCGAGGCCGCAAGCCCCTCGAGGCGCAGCACGGTCGCCGATCCGTCCGGCAGGCGTCCGCCGAGGAAACGGCCGCGCACGCTTTCCGGCAGGTGGGCGGCCCCCGAGACTTCCACCGTCATCGACATCGCCGTCGCCATGGCGGCCACGGCCTCGGCGTCATTGAGACCGGAAACGACGATCGTGACCGCATCCTCCGGGACCGGCAGCAGCCGGAAGGTCACCTCGGTCAGGAAGGCGAGCGTGCCGCGCGATCCGGCGAGGAGCTTGGTCAGGTCGAGGCCGGTGACGTTCTTCATCACCCGCCCGCCGGCCTTGACGATCTCGCCCGCGCCGTTGACGAAACGCACGCCGAGCAGGCTGTCGCGGGCGGCACCCGCGACGAAGCGGCGCGGACCGGAGGCATTGGTGGCAAAGACGCCGCCGATCGTCGGGATGCCGCCGGTGCCGAGCACGGCCCGCAGGTCCGGCGGTTCGAAGGACAGCATCTGCCGATGTCTCGCAAGGATCGCCGCGATCTCCTCAAGCGGCGTGCCGGAGCGGGCGGTCATCGTCATCTCGGCCGGGTTGTAGGCCACGATTCCAGAGAGGTTCGCCGAGGACAGGTAGTCGCGGCCGCCGGCGGGCACGAGCGTGCGGGTGCCGCCGCCGCGGATCTGCAGCGGGCTTCCGGCTACTGCGGCGGCAAGGATGATCCGTGCGGCCGCCTCTTCGGAGAGGGGATCATGGATGACGCTCATGCGGCCGGTCGCCCTTCCAGCGGGAACACCTTGGACGGGTTGAGGATCCACTGCGGATCGAAGGCGGCGCGCACGGCCATCTGCTGGGCGAGGTCGGCCTCGGCATACTGGTGGCGCATCAGGTCGCGCTTCTCGATGCCGACGCCATGTTCGCCGGTGAGGCAACCGCCGGCGTCGACGCAGAGCTTGAGGATCTCGTTGCCCGCCTCTTCGGCGCGCGCGGCATCGTCCGGATCGTTGGCGTTGAAGAGGATCAGCGGATGCATGTTGCCGTCGCCGGCATGGAAGACGTTGGCGACGCGCAGGCCGTGGCGCGCGATGATCTCGGCGGTGCCGCGAAGCACATGCGGCAGCTGGCTCAGGGGCACGGTGCCGTCCATGCAGATATAGTCGGCGATCCGGCCGGTGGCGCCGAAGGCGGACTTGCGGCCCTTCCAGATCAGCGCCGCCTGGGTGGCCGACTGGCTCTCCTTGACCACCTTGACGCCGTGGCGCCTGGCGATCTCGATGATCGCGCGCAGCATGTCGTCCATCTCGGCCTCGGAACCCTCGACCTCGACGATCAGGAGCGCCTCGACGTCGCTCGGGTAGCCCGCACCCGCGAACGCCTCGCAGATGGTGATCGCCGGCTTGTCCATGAACTCGATCGCGACAGGGATGATGCCGGCTGCGATGATGTCGGCGACGCAGGCGCCGGCCTCCTCGGAGCTGTCGAAGCCGAACAGCACCGGCCGTGCGCCCTCAGGCTTGGCGATCAGGCGCACCGTCGCCTCGGTGACGATGCCGAGCTGGCCTTCCGAGCCGCAGACGAGGCCGAGCAGGTCGAGCCCCGGCGCATCCAGCGCCTTGCCGCCGAGCTCGATCACCGTGCCGTCGACCAGCACGAGCTTCACGCCCAGGAGGTTGTTGGTCGTGACACCGTATTTCAGACAGTGGGCGCCGCCCGAGTTCATGCCGATGTTGCCGCCAATGGTGCAGGCGAGCTGGGAACTGGGGTCGGGGGCGTAGAAATAGCCGTCGGCGGAGACGGCATCGGAGATCGCCAGATTGGTGACCCCGGCCTGCACCGTGGCGGTGCGGTTGGCGTAGTCGACCTCGAGGATGCGCGACATCTTGGAGAGGCCGAGAACGACGGCGTCCTCCTGCGGGATGGCGCCGCCGGAGAGCGAGGTGCCGGCGCCGCGCGGCACGACCGGGATGCCGTAGCGGTGGCAGTATTTCATCACGGCCGCCACCTGGGCCGTCGTCTCCGGCAGGGCGACGGCGAGCGGCACGCGGCGATAGGAGACGAAGGCGTCGGTCTCGAAGGGGACGAGCTCGCGCGGTTCGTGAACCAGGCAGCCCTCGGGAAGAAGATCCATCAGGTCGGCGACGATCTCGCGCCGCCGCGACAGAACCGCGGCCCGCGGCGGCAGAAAGCCGATCTGCTCCATCCCGAATTCTCCCCTTTCATGAAATGGTCTTTTTTGTTTACCACTTTGCACATGCCCAGGCAAATGCTAAGGACTTTTTCCACTAGGGCGAAAATGGACCGCATTTGTGACGGACCTGGGCGATCTCGACATATTCTCGCGCGTCGTCACCACCGGCAGCATGTCGGCGGCGGGCCGGGCGCTGGGCCTGTCGCCGGCCGTCGTCTCCAAGCGAATCAAGCGGCTGGAGGAACGGCTCGGAACCAGGCTGCTGCAGCGCACGACCCGACAGGTCTCGCTGACCGAGGCCGGGCAAGGCTTTCACGAGCGCATCCTCGGCATTCTCGCCGGCATCGAGGAGGCGGAGGCTTTCGTCGCCGGGCGGGCCGGAGCGATACGGGGGACGCTGCGGATCTCCGCGCCCACCTCCTTCGGCCGCATGCACATCGCCCCGCATCTGAAGGGCTTCATGGAGGCCAATCCGGAGCTGGTGGTCAATCTGGTGCTGACCGACGACTTCTCCGACATCGTCGGCGAAGGGTTCGATCTGGCGATCCGGATCGGCGAACTGCAGGACTCCTCGCTGGTCGCCCGCAGGCTGGCGCCGGTGCGGCGGGTGCTGGCGGCCGCGCCGTCCTATCTCGAGCGCCACGGATTTCCGCGCACAATCGGCGACCTTGCCGGCCATGTCTGCATCCCTCCGCACAGCCAGGATGCCTGGCGGCTGGAGGGGCCGGAGGGCGCCGTCGTCTTTCGGCCGCAGGGAACCCTCGTCACCAATTCCAGCGAGGTCGTCCGCGAGGCGGTGATCGCCGGCATGGGGATCGCGCTGCGCTCGACCTGGGACATCGGCACCGAGCTCCGCGACGGCCGGCTCGTGCAGGTGTTGCCGCAATACGAGAGTTCGCGCAACGTCGTGCTGTCGGCGATCTACGCCAGCCGCCAGTTCCTGCCGGCCAAGGTGCGCCTGTTCATCGACTATCTCGCCGATCTCTACGGCCCGACGCCCTACTGGGAGCACGCCGGCGGACCGGACTGAGCGCGGTCACCTCGCCTCAGCTCAGTGCGCGTCCTCCTCGGCGTGCCTGCGGCGGATGGCGCGGACGAGCAGCCACATGCCGAAGACGACGACGGGGACGGAGAGGCCGGTGAGCGTCTCCGGCTTGGCCGGCAGGCCGATGTCGTGCAGGGCCTTGGCCACGTAGCCGAACAGGCCGACGACGTAGTAGGAGATCGCCGCGACCGACAGGCCCTCCACCGTCTGCTGCAGGCGCAACTGAAGTTTCGCACGTCGATCCATCGAATTCAGCAGGGTGGCGTTCAACTGTTCCAGCTCGACATCGATCCAGCTGCGCAGGAGTGCCGTGGCGCGGGCGAGCTTGCGCGACAGGTTCGCCTGCCGCTCTTCCACCGACTGGCAGGTGCGCATGGCCGGTGCGAGACGGCGCTCGAGGAAGAAGCCGAGCGTCTCGTAGCCCGGGATCGCCACCTCCGCCAGCGTGCGGATGCGTTCCTGCACGATGCCGTAGTAGGCGCGGCTGGCGCCGAAGCGATAGAGGCTGAGCGCCGCATTGGCCTCGAGTTCGGCGGCAAGGCGGGTGATCTCGGAGAGCATCGCGTCCGCCTCGTCGCGCGCATGCTGCTTCATGCGCTGGGTGATGGCCGTCAGCCCGTCCTCGATGCGGCGGATCTCCGGCGACAGCGACTGGGCGAGCGGCAGGCCCATCATCGCGAGCGTGCGATAGGTCTCGATGTCGAGCAGGCGCTGCACCAGCGCGCCGCGCCCGGCCGGGGTCATGCCGCGGTCGATGACGAGGATCTGTGTCAGGCCGTCGCCGTTCTGCCGGAAGTCGGTGACGATCACCGCCTGCCCGTCCTTGACGTCGCTGTAGCAGAGGCTGGTGGGATCGAAGACGCCGATCGCCTCGCGCGTCTGCGGGGTGTCGGGGCGGATTTCCAGGCGGATGCCGGAAATCAGCGTGCCGGGCGGCGAAAAGCTGTCGCCGAAGGGATGGACGGGCACGACGTCGCCGAACTTCTCCGGCACCGGACAGTCCCAGAAATAGGTGGAGAACTCGGTGTGACGCTCCCAGCGCAGGGTCCCCTGCCCCCAGCCCATCGCGTGATGGTTGGCGTCGCGCGCCGGCGGAGAAACCCCGCGCGAGCGCGACAGCTCCGACAAAACGGCGTGGTCGACGCTCGTGCCGCCCTCGGTCAAAAAGGCCAGCTGGAAGATCACGCGTGGCGACGGCACCAGCGTGTATGGCCGCGAATGTATTTCGCCGAGCGCCTGGGCGCGCTGCGCCGCCGGCGGAAACGCGAAGCTGCCGTTCTTCATATCCGCATCGTCCCCTCTTGATGCATCTACGTTCCCTTGTTTAGCAAACGACAATTCCATTGGACAAACGGCGCATTGACGCATCCCCGATTTTTGCGGCTGGACAAGTTTATTGACCAGTTCGGCGCGGCTGCTATCCTTGCGGCATGGAAAGCGTTTCCGCCCGTCCCGGTTTCGATCTGTTCACGCGCGTCAGCCACGGCCGCACGGCCGACGAGGTCGTGCGGCAGATCGAACTCTTGCTGCTCGAGGGCATCCTGCGCGACGGCGACCGCCTGCCGGGCGAACGGGAGCTGTCGCAGCGCTTCGACGTTTCCCGGCCGATCCTGCGCGCCGCCCTGAAGGAGCTCGAATCGCGCGGCCTCCTCGTCAGCCATCACGGCGGCGGCACCTATGTCGCCGACGTCATCGGCCAGGTCTTTTCCCGGCCGGTGGTCGAGCTCATCGCCCGCCACCAGCGCGCGACCTTCGACTATCTGGAGTATCGCCGGGCACTCGAGGGGATCACGGCGGAGCTTGCGGCGCAGCGGGCGACCGATCTCGACCGGAGCATGCTGAACGCGATCCTGGAGGACATGCGCCGAGCCCATGCGAGCGGGCGGTTCGAAGACGAGCTTGCCGCCGACGTCGACCTGCACAATGCGATCGGCGAGGCGGCGCACAACATCATCCTGCTGCACACGCTCCGCTCCTGCTACCGGCTGCTGGAACAGGGGATCTTCTTCCACCGGCACCTCGTCTTCGCCTCCGAGCAGGCGCGGCTGCAACTCCTGTCGCAGCACGAGGCGATCTGCGCGGCCATCGTCGATGGCGACCCGGTCGCGGCGAAGGCCGCCGCGCACGCCCATATCGACCATATCGCCGCGGCGATCCGGGAGGCGGAGCGGACGGGCGAATGGCAGCGCATATCGCAGCTTCGGATGCAGCAGCGCAACGCTTCGGCAAAAAGCGAATAGCGCCCCGCCATTTGGCCCACTTTTCGGTCTATCACGGTGGATGCGCGCGGCCGGGCCCGTTTACACGCCCGCGAAAGCTCCCATATTTGATCGAAGGCAACCCGAATCAGCCCGCGCCGAGGCTGGAAGGAATGACGACGAAATTGAACCTTGTGCACCGCATCGCCAGTGACGTGCGACTGATGTTCCGGCGCCCTGCCCGGTTGCAATACGCCGCGCTCTGCTATCGGTACAGGAAGAAGCAGAACCATCTGGAGCTCCTGTTGATAACCAGCCGGGACACCGGGCGGTGGGTCATTCCGAAGGGCTGGCCGATGAAGGGCCGCGCATCGCATGCCGTCGCCGAGCGCGAGGCCTACGAGGAGGCGGGCGTCAAGGGCAAGGTGCACAAGCAGGCGATCGGATACTACATGTACCAGAAGGGGCTGGCGCAGGGCATGAAGCTGCCGTGCAAGGTGCATGTCTATGCCCTGGAAGTCGACGACCTGTGCAAGAGCTTTCCGGAAAAAGGCGAACGGCGCCTGGAATGGGTGGGGTGCGCCGAAGCGGCCGCGCGCGTCGCCGAACCCGGACTGAAGAAGCTGATCCTCGACTTCGAACGTGACTGGCAGAGCCAGCACAACGCAGCGCCCGCGAAAAATGCGCAGGCGTAATCCCTCCCTCTTATTGCTCTCGCGATCCTGAGGCTTTAGTGCCACCGTGACGCTGGAGCACCCGATGGACAATACCCCCAAGCGGCTGGGCAAGCCGACCCTCGACAAGGATCTCGACAAGCTGACGCGGGTCGAAGCAGCCACGCATTTCGTGTCTAGGGGACTGATCGCACCGGGGCTCGGCTTCATCTTCCTGGCGCTCGCCATGATCGTCGCGGGCGCCTCCGTGATCGACCAGCCCGGCGCTGCCATCGTCATCGCCGGTTCGGCGCTCGCCGCCTACATGGCCATGAACATCGGCGCCAACGACGTCGCCAACAATGTCAGCCCCGCCGTCGGTTCGGGCGCGCTGACCATGGCGGTCGCGCTGATCATCGCCGCGATCTTCGAGACGCTGGGGGCGATGCTCGCCGGCGGCGACGTGGTCTCCACCATTTCCGAGGGGATCGTCGCCCCGTCGTCCATGCCCGCCGAGACGCTGATCTGGGCGATGCTCGCGGCGCTTCTCTCCGCCGCCGTCTGGATCAATGTGGCGACCTGGCTCGGCGCGCCGGTGTCCACCACCCACGCCATCGTCGGCGCGGTGATGGGGGCTGGCATTGTCGGGGCCGGACCCGCGGCGGTCGACTGGCGGCTGATGTCGGGAATCGCGACGAGCTGGGTCGTCTCGCCGCTGCTCGGCGGGACCATCGCCGCCGCCGTCCTGCTCTTCATCAAGGAAACGATCATCTACCGCGACGACAAGATCGAAGCGGCGCGACGATGGGTGCCGGTGCTGATCGCCGCCATGAGCGGCAGCTTTGCCGCCTATCTCGCGATCAGCCCGCTCGCCCATCTCCTCAAGCTCGGGATCGGCGCCTGCCTGCTGATCGGGGCCGGCGTCGGCGGGGCGACCTACGCCGTCTGCGTCCCGGTGATCGCCCGTCAGTCGGTCGGGCTGGAGAACCGCAACCAGTCGCTGCGCAAGCTGTTCCGGGTGCCGCTGATCTTCTCCGCCGCGCTGCTGTCGTTCGCCCATGGCGCCAACGACGTGGCGAACGCCGTCGGCCCGCTGGCGGCGATCGTCCACGCCGCGCGCACCATGCAGACGGGCTTCGACAGCACGGTGCCGCAATGGGTGATGCTGATCGGCGCGCTCGGCATTTCCCTCGGCCTGCTGCTGTTCGGGCCCAAGCTGATCGACCTCGTCGGCAAGGAGATCACCAAGCTCAACCCGATGCGGGCCTATTGCGTGGCGCTTTCGGCCGCAGTGACCGTGCTTGTGGCCTCGGCGCTCGGATTGCCGGTCAGCTCGACACATATCGCCGTTGGCTCCGTCTTCGGCGTCGGCTTCCTGCGCGAATGGTACACGCTCAACTCCCAGCGCCGGCTCGACTATATCCGCCGTCGCGGCGGCGTCATCGATGCGGACGAGTTCGAGGAGCGCAATCCCGACGAGATCAGCCGCCGCCGGCTGGTCCGCCGCTCGCATTTCATGACGATCGTCGCGGCCTGGATCATCACCGTGCCGGTCACGGCGATGGCAGCCGCCATCCTGTTTTCCATCCTCAACGCGCTGTTCGGCTGACGGGAGAGACCATGCGCGCCAACTATCGCATGCAGCGCCTGTTCGTTGCCGCCGACCTTGCCGCGGGGAGCGCGTTCGAGGCATCGAAGGAGCAGTTCCACTACCTCGCCAACGTGCTGCGGACGGAGGAAGGCGCTCGGCTGCTCGTCTTCAACGGCCGCGACGGCGAGTGGGTGGCCGAGGTCTCGTTCCCGACGCGCAAGCGCCTGCTTCTGACCGCCATCGAGCAGACCCGGCCGCAGCCGGAGCCGAGCGACCTGCACTATCTCTTCGCCCCGCTGAAGGTCGGCCGTCTCGACTACCTGGTGCAGAAGGCCGTCGAGATGGGCGCCGGCCTCCTGCAGCCGGTCATGACCCAGCATGTCCAGGGCAGGATCGGCAGCCTCGAGCGGCTGGAAGCCAACGTGATCGAGGCGGCCGAGCAATGCGGTATCCTCGGCATTCCGAAGGTCGCCCCTCCCCTGAAGCTGGAGGAACTGCTGCAGGACTGGCCGCAGGAGCGCCGCATCGTCTTCTGCGACGAGGGGCACGGCAGCCAGAACCCGCTGCCGGTGCTGCAGGAGATCAGGGAGCGGAAGCTCGCGCTGCTCGTCGGCCCCGAGGGCGGCTTCTCCGATGCCGAACGTCAACTCCTGCGCGGCCTGCCCTTCGTCACGCCGATCCCGCTCGGCCCGCGGATCCTCAGAGCCGACACCGCGGCCGTCGCGGCGATGGCGGTGATCCAGGCGACCATCGGCGACTGGCATTGACCGCCGGCCCGCCGGTGGAGCGCGTTTCCAGGAAAACGAGGCCAGACAGCATTCTGTTTTTTTGAAGGCATCTTGAAAGAAATTTGCTTGCACCGCACATAATTACGGCCCAAACACCTTCACCCTGCCTGGCCTCTTGCGGCCGGGTCCCACCTGCACAAGAAGACGCCCATGGCCCGTGATACCACCGACCAGACGCCGGTTCGCTCGACAGCGGAAATGGCCGAGTACCTCGCTTCCGGCTGCAAGCCGAAGGAGGAGTTCCGGATCGGGACGGAGCATGAGAAGTTCGTCTTCTTCACCGCCGACAACAGCCCCGTGCCCTATTGCGGCGAGCGGAGCATTTCGGCGCTGCTTGCGGGGATGCAGCAGAAGAGCGGCTGGGCGCCGATCATGGACGGCGAGAACATCATCGGGCTTGCCGGGCCGTCCGGCGCCGGCGCGATCTCGCTGGAGCCCGGCGGCCAGTTCGAGCTGTCCGGCGCGCCGCTGGAAAACATCCACGAGACCTGCAAGGAATCGAACCAGCACCTGGCGACGCTGCGCGACGTGGCCGAGCCGCTCGGAATCCGCTTCCTCGGCATGGGCGGCAGCCCGAAATGGACGCTCGCCGAAACCCCGCGCATGCCGAAGTCGCGCTACGAGATCATGACCCGCTACATGCCCAAGGTCGGCACCAAGGGCCTGGACATGATGTATCGCACCTGCACGATCCAGGTGAACCTCGACTTCTCCTCGGAAGAGGACATGCGGCGCAAGATGCAGGTGTCGCTGAAGCTGCAGTCGCTCGCCACCGCACTGTTTTCCTCCTCGCCCTTTACCGATGGCCGGCCGAACGGCCTGCTCTCCTGGCGCGGCGACATCTGGCGCGACACCGACAACAACCGCGCCGGCCTCATTCCCTTTGCCTTTGCGCCCGACTTCGGCTTCGAGCGCTATGTCGAATGGGCGCTCGACGTGCCGATGTATTTCGTCGTCCGCGACGGCAAATACCACGACTGTACCCACATCACCTTCCGCCAGTTCATGGCCGGCGCCCTGAAGGGCGAGATCGCCGACTGGCAGCCGAACATGGGGGACTGGACCAACCATCTCTCCACGCTCTTCCCCGACGTCCGCCTCAAGCGCTTCCTGGAGATGCGCGGCGCCGACGGCGGCCCGTGGCGGCGGATCTGTGCGCTGCCGGCCTTCTGGGTCGGACTTCTCTACGACGACGCGGCACTCGCGGCCGCCGAGGAGCTGACGCGCGACTGGACGGTGGAGGAGGTCACGGCGCTCCGCGACGCGGTGCCCGCGCAGGGCCTGAACGCCAGCCACCGCGGCGTCGATCTCTGGACGCTGGCGCGCGAGGTGGTCGCGATCTCACGCTCCGGCCTTGCCGCCCGCAACCGCCTCAACGGCGACGGCGTCGACGAGACCGTCTTCCTGTCGCCGCTGGAGGAGGTGCTCGCCAAGCGCTCCACCCTCGCCGAGGACATGCTCGCGCTCTACAATGGCCGCTGGCAGCAGTCCGTCGAGCCGGTCTTTGCCGACTACCAATATTGAACCGTCAGTCCCGGGCCACCAAAGAAACCGGTTTCCGCCGCCGCCATTGCCGTTATAGTGCAAGGACATGCTTCGACATGGCCGGGGCGCGCGAACGCCCCTAGAGAACAAGGGGAGCGGCGATGATTGCACTGTACGACTTGATGCTGAAGGCCCAGGACGGCAGTGCCCTGGATGTGATGGCCAAGCAGTTCGGCCTCGCCCAGAGGCAGGCGAACGAGGCCGTGTCGGCGCTGATGCCGGCGTTTTCGGAGGGCATGAAGCGGGCCGCCGCCAACCCTTACGATTTCACGAGCTTCCTGAAGGCCCTCTATTCGGGCGACCACGCCAAATATTTCGAGGACATGACCAAGGCGTTCACGCCCACGGGCATCGCCGAGGGCAACGACCTCTTGTCGCAGTTCTTCGGCTCCAAGGAGGTGTCGCGGGCGATCGCGGCCCAGGCGGCGCAGATGACCGGGATCGGCCAGGAGATCTACAAGCAGATGCTGCCGGTGGTGGCCAACACCCTGATGGGCGGCCTGTTCAAGCAGTCGGCCTCGCCGTTCTTCCCCGGCATGCAGCAGGACAAGGACAACCCCTTCCTTGCCGCCATGCAGCAGTGGATGGAGGCCACCGGCATGGCCAAGAAGCCGGAGCCGCAGACGAACCCCTTCAACAATCCCTTCACCCAGGCGTTTTTCGGCACGACCCCGAAGAAGGAGACGCAGGATCTCTTTGCCGACAATCCCTTCGCCAAGGCGTTTTCCGACATGATGTCGGTGATGTCGGGCAAGAAGCCCGAGGAAGAGGCCGCGCCCGAAAAGGCCGAGACGCCGGCCGATTCCTGGTCGAAGTTCGTCAATACCCTGTTCGACACCGGGCTCGAGATGCAGAAGGACTACCAGAAGAACATCGAGGAGATCTTCGACACGATGAGCCGGTCGGCCGCGGCACCGCCGCCGAAGGATCCGAAGGATGCCAAGTAGGTCGAAAAAGCCCTGCGGGCACAAAAAGGCCCGGCGGAACCATTCAAGGTCGCGCCGGGCAAGCGGCAGGGTTATTGGCTCTCACCCTGCGGGGAAGCTGGGAGGCGCCCTCAGTCGGGGCGACCGCTCCGGATATGTCTGCGCGACCGTTCGCGCGCCGTGACCGTCAGGTGCAATCCCGGATCGGCGAAGAACGTCGAGGTCATCGCGTCGCTGATGTCCTCGCGCCGCAGCCCGATGTCGAGCAACTGGTGGTCGTCGAGGTCATGCAGGTGATTGATCGCCGCCCGGTTGCGCCATGTGCGCACCATCCTGACCGCAGAGAGGCGAAGGCGGGCGAAAAGGCTCGGGACGGGCGGCCGCGCAGCGGCGAGGTCGAGGTCGATATGGTGGTCGTAGGTGCGCATGGCATTTCTCCTTTCCGGTGCAGCGCGCCGCTACGGCAAAAATGCGCGCACCTGTGATCGTTTCGCCAGCCAGGATCGGCAGGCGGTTAAAGTCTTCTGTCTTGCAAAATAAGGTCCATCCCGGCTGGAAGTCGTCCCGGGATGGATATGTACTCCCCTAAGGCGAGAGGCCGTCTGACCGGCCAATCACCTTGCATGCCCTTTTTCGCAAAATGACATTGATCAGTCCAACGAATGTTTCTAATAGTATTTATCAAACCCTCTGATGGAACATCGCCATGTCCGCTCCGCTCGATATCGATCAGCTGCAGACCTTCGTCGCGATCGCCGATACCGGCTCCTTCACCAAAGCCGCCGATCGCGTGTTCAAGACCCAGTCCGCCGTCTCCATGCAGATGCGCCGGTTGGAAGAGCGGATCGGCAAGCAGCTTTTCATGAAGGACGGCCGCGGCAACCGGCTGACGGCGGAGGGCGACCGGCTGCTGAATTTCGCCAGGCGGATGATCCGGCTGAACAACGAGGCGATCGCGGCCTTCGACGACAACCGACTCGAAGGCTCGCTGCGCATCGGCACGCCGGACGACTATGCCGACCGCTACATGCCCGAGATCATCATGCGGTTCGCCAAGACGCATCCGAATGTCGAGCTCTACATCGTCTGCGAGCCGTCGGTGGACCTGGCCGAGAAGATGGGCAAGGGCGAGCTCGACATCGCGCTCGTCACCCATAACCCGCGCGAGCGCCAGTCCGACGTGGTCCGCACCGAGCCGCTCTGCTGGGTGATGTCGGCCAACCATCCCCTGCCCGAGAACGCGCCGGTGCCGCTGGCCGTCGGCCGGCGCGACTGTCAGTGGCGGCAGGTCGCCTGCGCGGCGCTCGATTCGGTCGGCCGCGACTACCAGGTGCTGTTCACCAGCTGGTCCTCCACCGTCGTCGCCGCCGCCGTCATGGCCGGCATGGCCGTCTCGGTGCTGCCCGAATCGGCGCTGAGGCCGGGCATGCGGGTGCTGACGCAGGCCGACGGCTTTCCGCCGCTCGCCCCCGTCCAGATCGGCATCATGAAGCGGCCGGGGCTGTCTCCCTCGCTGATGAACGCCATCACCAGCCACATCACGGCCTGTCTCGACAACATCTCGCCGCTCGCCGTCAACGACGACCTGCCGGAGGCCGAGGTCAAGGCCTTCCCACGCCTGCCGCGCCTGCGGCCGGGACATGTGCTGCCGGGCTGGTGATGATCCTGCGGGTTTCGGCCTGATTCGGCAGCGATCGTCCTTTCGATTCGCATCTGCCCGCGGCGTCGCGGCGGGCCGGCTTTCCGTCGCGCCGGCGGGCATGTCGCTGCGCGGTGCCGGGCGCTATCGCCCGGCGCGGGCCAGGCCGTGCGCCACCAGCCGGTCGAGCAGTTCCGCATAGGCGACACCGCTCGCCGCCATCGCCTTCGGATACATGCTGATGTCGGTGAAGCCCGGAATGGTGTTGACCTCGTTGACGAGGAAATCCATGTCCGGCGTCACGAAGAAATCGACGCGCGCCATGCCGTCGCCGCCGAGCGCGCGGAAAGCGACGGCCGCCGTCCGGCGGACCCGCTCCTCGACCTCGGCCGGCAGGTCGGCCGGAACCTTGACGACGGCGCCGTCGGCATCGACGTACTTGGCGTCATAGCTGTAGAAGCCGTGGCTCTCCGCCGGGGCGATCTCGCCCGGGCGGGAGACGAACAACTCGCCGGTCGGGTGTTCGAGCACGCTGCACTCGACCTCGCGGCCGCGGATGAACTCTTCCGCCAGAAGCTTGCGGTCGTGCCGGAAGCCCTCCGCAAGTGCCGCTTGATACTGCGCCGCGTCCGCCACTTTGCTGACGCCGACGGACGAGCCCTGGCGGGCCGGCTTGACGAATACCGGCACCCCGAGCGCTTCTTGAAGTTCGGCAAAGGACGGAGCCTGGCCCACGTGAATGGTGAGCGCGCGCGCCACGGGCACGCCCCCGGCGATCAGGAGCCGCTTGGCGATGTCCTTGTCCAGCGCGACCGCCGAGCCGAGAATGCCGCAGCCGACGAGCGGCACCCGCGCCACTTCCGCCAGCCCCTGGACCGAGCCGTCCTCGCCGTAGAGCCCGTGCAACACCGGAAACAACGCATCGATCCGCGGCAGTTCCTGCGGCGCGCCGTCCGCCGGTAACGCCAGCAGGCGCCCTTCGCCGCCCGGCAGGAGCGTCAGTTCCGTCCCTCCCTCCGGCTTGTCCAGCATGCCACCGTCGAAACTGCTCAAGAGCCACCGGCCCGCGCGGGTGACGAAGACGGGGATGGCGTCGTACTTGGCCGGATCCAGCGCCCGCATGACGTTGGTCGCCGACATCACCGAGACGTCATGCTCGCTCGAGCGTCCGCCGAAGAGGATGGCGATGCGCAGCCGGTCCCGGTTCTGTTCCATGCGTTTCTCCTGTGGCGGTTCCGGACACAGCGGATGCGCCGGCAATTTCAATTCGGATCAGTTTCCGTATACTCGTATACGAGAGTCGCATAAGTGCTTCAATCCATGCGCAAGCGCGTAGCGGCAAAAGGAGACCGCAAATGGACCGAATGGCGGCATTGCCGGGGATGAATGCGAAGCCGGTGACGATCGCCGACCGGATCGGCGAGACGTTGCGGGAGGCGATCGTCGAAGGGGCCCTGCCGAGCGGCGCAGCACTCCGCCAGGACGAGCTCGCCGCCCGGTTCGGCTTCAGCCGCATGCCGATCCGCGATGCGCTGCGGCAACTGGAGACGGAAGGGCTGGTGACGATCCATCCGACGAAGGGCGCCTTCGTGGCGCCGATGGATGCCGCCGAGATCCGGGAGATCTACGCCATCCGGGAGGTGCTCGAGATCGAGGCGCTCAGGCTCTCCTGTCCCTGGCTGACGGGCGAGACGCTGCAGGAGGCCGCGCGGTTGCTCGACCGGATCGACGCCGAGCCCAACGCCGCGCGCTGGGGCGCCCTCAACGCCGCCTTTCATTCGCTGCTCTACAGCCAGTGCGGCAATCGCCGGCTGCTCCATCTCATCGATGCACACCATGCGGCTGCAGACCGCTACGTGCGGGCGCTGCTGTCGGACCCCGACTATCACGGCCGCTCGCAATCGGAACACCGGGCGATGCTTTCGGCCTGCGAGCACGGCGACGCGGACGGGGCGGTCACAGTGCTGCGCGCCCACCTGCGCGAGGGCAGCCAGACGCTGGCCGCCGCCGTGCAGGGCCTGATTTGACGCGAGCGCCGCCGTCAGGCTCGACCGCCCTGCCCTCGTCGGTTCTCGAAACCCAACATCCGCAACGAAAAGCCCGCCCCGCGCAACTGCGGGACGGGCCTGTCACTGTCGGAGTGGGCGGGCAGGACCTGCGCCCTGCCCCTCGCCCGCCCTTACTCTGCGGCGGTGCTGATGGTGTCCGCCTCGTAGCCATGCGCGGACTTCAGCGCTGCGCGGACGCCGGCCTCGTAGTCGGGGTGAACCTGCCGGTAGTGGGCAAGCTGGCGCTCGATGATTGCGCCCGGCACCCCGCCCATCGCTGCGGCGATGTTCGAGAACAGGCGGGCCTTCTGCCCGTCGTCGAACAGGTTGAAGAGCGCGCGCGGCTGCACATAGTCGTCGTTGCCGATGCGGTGGTTGTAGCGGTCCATGTCGCCGGAGATCTTCAGCGGCGGCTCCTTGGCGGCCGGCTGCTCGGCGGCCGATCCCGAGACCGTGTTCGGCTCGTAGTAGGCGTCGACAGCGCCGGTCTTCTGGCCGAAGAAGTTCATCTGGCCGTCCTTGTGGTAGTGATGGACGGGACAGCGCGGAGCGTTGACCGGCAGCGCCTCGTAATGCGTACCGAGGCGATAGCGATGGGCGTCGGCATAGGAGAAGACGCGCGCCTGCAGCATCTTGTCCGGCGAGTGGCTGATGCCCGGGACGATGTTCGACGGCGAGAACGCGACCTGCTCGATCTCGGCGAAGTAGTTCTCCGGGTTGCGGTTCAGTTCCATCACGCCGATGTCGATCGGCGGATAGTCGCCGTGCGGCCAGACCTTGGTCAGGTCGAAGGGGTTGTAGGAGGTCTTGTCCGCGTCGGCTTCCGGCATGATCTGCACCTGCACGGTCCAGCGCGGGAACCTGCCCTCCTCGATCGCGCCGAACAGCGCTTCCTGATAGCCCTCGCGCGTCTTGCCGATGATGCCCTCGGCCACCTCGTTGGTGTAGTGCTCATGACCCTGCTGGGTCTTGAAGTGGAACTTCACCCAGAACCGCTCGCCCGCGTCGTTCCAGAGCGAATAAGTGTGCGAGCCGTAGCCGTTCATGTGCATCGGGGTGATCGGCAGGCCGCGGTCGGAGAACAGGATCGTCGTCTGGTGCAGGCTTTCCGGCGACAGCGACCAGAAGTCCCACATCGCCGTCGGCGAGCGCAGGTTGGTCTTCGGGTGGCGCTTCTGCGTGTGGATGAAGTCCGGGAACTTGTAGGGGTCGCGGACGAAGAAGACCGGCGTGTTGTTGCCGACCAGGTCCCAGTTGCCCTCCTCGGTGTAGAATTTCAGCGCGAAACCGCGCACGTCCCGCTCGTGGTCCGCCGCTCCCAGTTCGCCGGCGACGGTGGAGAAGCGGGCGATCATCGGCGTCTCGGTGCCCGGCTGCAGCGCCTTGGCGCGGGTATATTTCGAAATGTCGCCGGTGATCTTCAGCGTGCCGTAGGCACCCCAGCCCTTGGCGTGCACCACCCGCTCGGGGATGCGCTCGCGGTTCTGGTGGGCAAGTTTTTCGAGAAGCTGGTAGTCCTGGATCATCACGCCGCCGCGCGGGCCGGCCGTCAGCGAATTCTGGTTGTCACTTATCGGCGCGCCGGCCGTCGTCGTCATCGTCGGGCGATCAGACATGGAATCCTCCTGTTGGCAGATGGCATTTTCCGGAAGGCGACCGAAGCCGCCTGCCAAACTAGGGCAGGCTTGCGGCAGTGCCGTGAACGCCGGCCCTTCCTTGGAAATTTTCTAACGACCGTTTGTCCCATCCCAGGATGATAATTTCCAATTGTATTTCCCGTCGTTTTCGATAGGAATTTCTTATCATGATCACCGTTCGTCAAATGCGCTACTTCGATGCGCTCGCCACCACGCTGCACTTCGGCAGGGCGGCCGAGCTCGCCCATGTCAGCCAGCCGGCATTGTCGGCGCAGATCATCGAGATGGAGGACAATCTCGGGATGAAGCTCGTCGAGCGCAGCCGCGGCAACACGCTTCTGACCCGCAAGGGCGAAGCGGTGCTGAAGCACGTGCGCATCGTTCTCGCGGAGCTCGACCGGCTGGAACAGACGGTCCGGCGCAGCGACGGGCTGCTGGGCGGCCTGCTGCGTCTCGGCATCATCCCGACGGTGGCGCCCTATCTCGTGCCGCGGCTCGTGCCGCACCTGCGCCAGGCGCATCCGGGCATCGAGATCGAGCTGAAGGAGGCCGTCACCGACCGGCTCGTGGCCGAGTTGACCGAGGCCCGGCTCGACCTTGTCATCGCAGCCCTTCCGATCGACAACGAGGCGATTGCGACACGCCCGCTGTTCCGCGACCGCTTCTTCATGGCGATGGCGGACAACGACAGTGCGGTTCTGGTGTCGCCGCTGGCCGAATCCGACGTCGACGCCGACCGGCTGCTGCTCCTGGAGGAAGGCCACTGCCTGCGCGACCAGGCGCTCGCCGTCTGCGGTGCGGCGGGCAAGCGCAGCCTCGTCAATTTCGGCGCCACCTCGATGGCGACGCTGCTGCAGATGGTGTCGCACGACATGGGCATGACGCTGATCCCGGAGATCGCGGTCGCCACAGAGACGCAGCGCAACGCCATCCGCATCGTCCCCTTCGCCGAGCCGCAGCCCGCCCGCGAGATCGGGCTGGCCTGGCGGCGGGGAATCATCGAGGCGGCAGAGACGGACGCGATCGCAGACGCGGTCGTCTCCTGCGTGGACGCGCACGGGCTGGAGCCCTGAGTGCGTCTCACTCAGGCGCAGTCCCTACCCCGGTCGCCTGCTAGCCCAGGTTCTTCTTCAGGAACGCCACCGTGCGCTGCCAGGCGAGCTCGGCTGCGGCCTTGTCGTAGCGGGCGGCCGAGGTGTCGTTGTTGAAGGCATGGTTCACGCCCTCGTAGACGAACAGCTCGTAGGTCTTGCCGCCGTCCTCCAGCGCCTTCTTGTAGGCCTCGATGCCGGCATTGATGCGCTCGTCGAGGCCGGCATAGTGCAGCATCAGCGCCGCCTTGATGTTGGCCACCGATTCCGCCGGCGGCTGGGCGCCGTAGTAGGCGACCGCCGCCTTGAGGTTGGGATCGGCGACCGCCAGCTGATTGACCAGCCCGCCGCCCCAGCAGAAGCCGATCGCGCCGACCTTGCCGTTTACCCAGTCGAGCTCGGACAGATAGGCGACGGTCGCGACCGCGTTCTCGACGGTCACGGCCCGGTCGAGCTTGCCGAACATCTCGCGGGCCTTGTCCTCGTCGGACGGCGTGCCGCCTTCCAGCGACAGGAAATCGGGGGCGAGCGCCACGAAGCCTTCGAGCGCCATGCGCCGCGCCACGTCGCGGATATGGGCGTTGAGGCCGCGGTTCTCGTGGATGACGATGACGCCGCCGAGCTGGCCCGTCGCGTCCTTCGGGCGGGCGATGTAGCCGCGCATCTGCCCCTTCGGGGCAGCCCAGGTGACCTCCTCGGCAATCAGCCGGCTGTCGCCTTCGGCGACGATCTGGGCGCTGGCGCTGTTGGCGGCCAGAAGCGGTGCGATCGCGGCCGCACCGGCCGCCGACCCTGCCAGCGCCGTCAGCCGCTCCATGAAGCGGCGGCGGTCGAGCGTCAGGTGGGTGTATTCGTCATAGGCGTCGATCATCGCCTGCGTGATCTTCGGCATGCGTTCCATGAGCCTATCCTCCCATTCGTTTGACGCCTGCAAGGTGCAGGTTCCGGGCGTGGAGCATAAGACAAGGTGCGGGATGAATCGAACGCAACCATTTCACGAACGCGTGATCGCAGCAGCGCCGTCCACCGCCTGGCCGGCGCTGCGGCCTGCCGTCAGGAACCTAGCCCGAGGACGATGCGTCCGTCGATCTTGCCCTGCTCCATGCGCTCGAAGATGGCGTTGATGTTGTCGAGCTTGTCCCAGGAGAAATGGGCCGCGACCTTGCCGTCGCCGGCAAACTGCAGCGCCTCGTCCAGATCCTGACGGGTGCCGACGATCGAGCCGCGCACGGTGATGCGCTTGAGTACGGTATCGAACACCGGCAGCGAGATGAAGCCGGGCGGCAGGCCGACGAGCGCCATCGTGCCCTTCGAACGCAGGAAGCCATAGGCCTGCTCCATCGCCTTTGGCGAGACCGCCGTGACCAGCACACCATGGGCGCCGCCCGTTTCCTTGTGCACCGCCTCGACGGCGTCCGGCCTTCGCGCATCGACGACCAGGTCGGCGCCGAGCTTGGTGGCGAGCGCCAGCTTGTCCTCGAAAATGTCGGCGGCGACGACGTTCATGCCCATCGCCTTGGCATATTGCACGGCCATGTGTCCAAGGCCGCCGATGCCGGAGATCACCACCCATTCACCGGGCCTCGCCTCGGTCTCCTTCAGCCCCTTGTAGACCGTGACGCCGGCGCAGAGCACGGGCGCCGCGGGACCGAATTCGAGACTGTCCGGCAGTTGACCGACGAAGGCCGGGTCGGCGAGGCCGTATTCGGCAAACGTGCCGTTGACGGAATAGCCGGTGTTCTGCTGCCCGGCACAGAGCGTTTCCCAACCGGTGTTGCAGTAGCTGCAGCAGCGGCAGGCCGTGTGGAGCCATGGCACGCCGACCCGGTCACCTTCCTTGACGCGGCGGACCTTGGCGCCGACCTTGGCGACATAGCCGACGCCCTCGTGCCCGGGGATGAAAGGCGGGTTCGGCTTGACCGGCCAGTCGCCGTTCGCCGCGTGCAGGTCCGTATGGCAGACACCGGTGGCTTCGTATTTCACGAGGATCTGGTCCGGGGCGGGCTCTGGAACGTCGACCTCCTCGATCGTCAGGGGCTTGCCGAATGCACGTACGACCGCTGCCTTCATCCTGCTTGTCATGGCCATTCTCCCTTCACTTCCGTGCTGGCAGGAATGCCGTGCCGACACGGGCGTTTCCGTTGTTTCGGCGGATCGCGCGGGGCGGCGTCCGCCTGTCGCTGGCATCGCCGGCAGACATGCCGGCGGGCACGGAAACACTATGGGCAGCACACGACGGGGGGAAGTTGACCGAGGTCAAGGCCCCGGCGCGCCTGTCGCAGAAATGCGACGGCGAATGGAGGCTCTAGCGGGAGATCCGGTCGACCGATCAGCCCGTGGCGCCCGGATAGTTGGGGCTCTCGCGGGTGATGGTGACGTCGTGCGCGTGGCTTTCGCGCAGGCCGGCGCCGGAGATGCGCACGAAGGTGGCGCGGTTCTGGAACTCCTTGATGTCGCGGCCGCCGACATAGCCCATCGAGGCCTTCAGGCCGCCGGCGAGCTGGTGCAGGACGCCCGAGACCGGCCCCTTGTAGGGCACCTGGCCCTCGATCCCCTCGGGAACGAGCTTCAGCGTGTCGCGCACTTCCGCCTGGAAGTAGCGGTCGGCCGAGCCGCGCGCCATCGCGCCGACCGATCCCATGCCGCGATAGGCCTTGAAGGAGCGGCCCTGGTAGAGGAAGACCTCGCCCGGGCTTTCGTCGGTGCCGGCCAGCAGCGAGCCGACCATGACGGCCGAGGCGCCGGCGGCAATCGCCTTGGCGAGGTCGCCGGAGAACTTGATGCCGCCATCGGCGATGACCGGCACGTCCTGATCCTGGGCGGCCTCCACCGACGCCATGATGGCCGCGAGCTGCGGCACGCCGACGCCGGCGACGATGCGGGTGGTGCAGATCGAGCCCGGTCCGATCCCGACCTTGACCGCATCCGCGCCCGCGTCGATCAGCGCGCGGGTGCCCTCGGCGGTGGCGACGTTGCCGGCCATGATGCGCACGGAGTTGGAGAGCTTCTTCACGCGGCTGACGGCGTCGAGGACGCGCTGCGAATGGCCGTGCGCGGTGTCGACCACGATCAGGTCGACGCCGGCGTCGATCAGGCGCTCGGCGCGCTCGAAGCCGTCGTCCCCGACGGAGATCGCCGCGGCGGCGCGCAGGCGGCCCTGCGCATCCTTGGAGGCGTTCGGGTTGAGCTGCGACTTCTCGATGTCCTTGACGGTGATGAGGCCGACGCAGCGGCCGTCGGTGTCGACCACCAGCAGCTTCTCGATCCGGTGCTTGTGCAGGAGCCGCTTGGCTTCCTGCTGGTCGACGCTCTCCTTCACCGTGATCAGGTTTTCCCGCGTCATCAGCTCGTAGATCTTCTGCTTGGGATCGGAGGCGAAGCGCACGTCGCGGTTGGTGAGGATGCCGACGAGGCGGCCGGCGACGCCGGCCTTGGCGTTCTCGACGACCGGGATGCCGGAGATGCCGTGCGCCTTCATCAGCGCCAGGGCATCGGCCAGCGTCGCGTCGGGGCCGATCGTCACCGGGTTGACGACCATGCCGCTCTCGAACTTCTTGACCTGGCGGACCTCCTCGGCCTGTTCGGCCGGCGTCAGGTTGCGGTGGATGACGCCGAGGCCGCCGGCCTGCGCCATCGCGATCGCCAGCCTTGCCTCGGTGACGGTGTCCATCGCCGACGACAGGATCGGAAGATTGAGCTCGAAATCCCTGGCGATGCGGGTGGCGATGTTGGTCTGCCCCGGCATGACCTCGGAATGGCCGGGCTGCAGCAGGACGTCGTCGAACGTCAGTGCTTCCAGTCCGGTTGCGGTTTCAATGATGCGCGCCATGGCCAAATCCCTTCGGTATACAAGCTACGGTCCAGGGGACCCTTGGGAATGGTCCGCCCGGTGGCTTGCAAGATAAGTCTTGGAAGTTGGCGAGGGCTGGTAACACGTTCATGACGAATTGGGAATAGCAAAAAGCCCGGGATCGATCCCGGGCCATGCCACCTGCCGCCAGAACGCCTCAGAGATCGAACTGATAACTGAGCGGAACGAAGCGATATCCCTCGGCCGCCTTCTCGGCAAAGCCGACGGCGGGGAACGGCATGTGGTAGCCGACGAAGGCGATCCGGTCGGTCGCCACCATGTCGAAGACCTTTTTGCGGGTCGCGGCCGCGGCGGCCTTGTCCATGTCGAAGCGCACCTCCCAGTCCGGCCGCTGCAGCGACAGGACGTAGTGATTGGCGGTGTCGGCGGTGAGGATCAGCGGCTTGCCGTCCGATTCGATCCGGAAGATCATGTGGCCGGGCGAATGGCCGAAGGCATTGATGCCGGTCACGCCCGGCACGACCTCGCCGCCGTCCTCGATGAAGGTGATCTTTTCGGCGAGCGGCTTGACCTTTGCCAGCACGCCCTTGTGCCCCTGCTCGGCGCCGGTGCCGACCCGGTCGGGGCTCACCCAGAAATCATATTCCGTGCGGCCGGTGACGTAGCGGGCGTTCGGGAAGGCGGGCGCGCCTGCTTCCGTCAGGCCGCCGATGTGGTCGCCGTGCATGTGCGTGAGAACGACGACCGATATCTGTTCCGGCCCATAACCGAGCGCCTTCAATCCTTCGGCAAGCCGGCCCATGCCGGCTTCACGCCCGCCCTCGCCAAGGCCGGTGTCGAACAGGACGACGTCGGAACCGGTGTCGACCAGCGTCGGGGAGAAGCTGTTGACGAAGTTGTCCGCCGGCAGGAAGTTCGCGGCCAGCAGCGCCCCGACGGTCTCGGCCGGCTGGTTGGTGCCGAAGGTCTCGTTCGGGGCGCCGGAGGCGCGCATGCCGTCGCGGATGACGGCGATTCGGAATGCGCCGAGCTTGAAGCTGCGGGTCTCGACCGGCGACAGTGTCATGGTTGCTTCCGTTTGCGAGGCCGCAAGGGCCGGCGTGCCGTTCAGGATGAAGGGCGCTGCCAGCGTGCCGGCTCCGGCTGCCTGTATCAGCGACCTGCGTGTGATGTCCGTTGCCATTGCAGTCCTCCCCGCCGGCCTGGCGCCATCCAGTGTGTTGCGCGTGCCTGTTGCGCAGCCCCGCGCGACGGCGCCGGATCATGGCACGAAAAGACGACCGTTTTCCTCACGAATGGCGGCGCTACAATCACGGGTTTGTGAAATCGCCATCCGGCCATGCGTTTGACAGCGCGGCAAAGCGGGCGCACAAGCGAGCCGGTCGCAGGCGCGCCCGTCCAAGCCATACCCGGCGCAATCGGCCGGGGCTCTTCCGTTCCAGCACACACGTCGTCATGAGCCGAATCGTTCCCCTCATCCTTGCCGTCGCGCTCTTCATGGAGCAGATGGATTCGACCGTCATCGCGACGTCACTCCCCGCCATCGCACATGACCTCGGCGTCGGCCCGATCACGCTCAAGCTGGCGCTGACGACCTACATGGTCGGGCTTGCGATCTTCATTCCGCTCAGCGGCTGGATGGCCGACCGCTTCGGCGCCAAGCGCATCTTCCGCCTGGCGATGGTGGTGTTCATCGTCGGCTCCATCCTCTGCGCCGTCTCCGGCAGCCTGATCGCCTTCGTCGTCTCGCGCTTCATCCAGGGCATGGGCGGGGCGATGATGACGCCGGTCGCCCGCCTCGTGCTGGTGCGCAGCACCTCCCGCAGCGAGCTCGTCTCGGCCATGGCGACGCTGACGATCCCGGCCCTGGTCGGGCCGCTGGCGGGGCCGCCGCTCGGCGGATTCATCACGACCTACTTCTCCTGGCACTGGATCTTCCTGATCAACGTGCCGGTCGGCATCGTCGGCTACGTGCTGTCGGGCATCTATCTGCCGGAGGTCGAATCGGCACCGCCCGGCCCCCTCGATTTCAAGGGGTTCCTGCTGGCGGCCATCGCCGCCGCCGGCACGATGTTCGGCCTGTCGGTCATCAGCCTGCCGGCCCTGCCGCCCGCGATCGGCATCGCCTCCACGGTCCTCGGGATCCTGTCCGGATGTCTGTATCTGCGCCACGCACGGCGTCATCCGAGCCCCATCCTGGACCTCAGGCTGTTCTCCGACAGCGCCTTCCGGGCCGCGGCGGTTGGGGGAACGCTGTTTCGCATCTCGATCGGCGCCGTGCCGTTCCTGATGCCGCTGATGCTGCAGCTCGGCTTCGGCTTCACGCCGTTCCAGTCCGGCCTGATCACGTTCACGGGGGCGGTCGGCGCCATCACCACGAAGTTCATCGCCAGGCGCGTCTTGACCCTCGCCGGCTTCCGGACGACGCTGATCGTCGCCACCATCACGGGCGCCATCCTCACCTTCGCCAACGGCCTCTTCACGCCGGCGACCCCGGTTTTTCTGATCTCCTTCGTGCTGCTTCTCGCCGGCTTCGCCCGATCGTTCTTCTTCACCAGCGTGAATGCGCTGTCCTTCGCCGACATTTCCGACAGGGACGCCAGCAAGGCGACGACGATGAGCGCGGTGCTGCAGCAGATGAGCCTGGCGCTCGGGGTCGCTGTCGCCGGCGCCATCCTCGAGGTCGAGACGGCGTTCACCGGCACCGCCCTTCAGCTGCGCGACTTCCACATCGCCTTCATGATCGTCTCGGCGATCGCGTTGTCGGCGGTCGTCCCGTTCCTGACGATGGCGAAGAACGCCGGCGCAGCCGTCTCGGGCCACCGCATGGCGGCGAAGGACGACGTGGTCAGCGTGAAATAGAGGCCTCGTGCGGCCGCTCGCAGACGGCGGACAGCTTGTTGCCGTCCAGGTCGCGAACGAAGGCCGCGTAGAAATCGGGATGGAACGGGCGCAAGCCCGGCGCGCCCTCGTCGGTGCCGCCATTGGCAAGGGCGGCGGCATGGAAGGCGTCCACCGCCGCCCGGCTCGGCGCATCCAGCGCGACCGTCGCGCCGTTGCCGAAGGTGGCCGGTTCGCGGTTGAAGGGCTCGACGACCCAGAAGCGGCAGCGCACGTCGTCGTCGGCGCCGTAGCCGATCTCCCCGTCCGCCTGCTTCTGCCTGCGATAGCCGAGGAGCGGCAGGACCGCGTCATAGAAGCGGCCGGCGCGCTCGAGGTCGTTCGTACCCAGCGTCACATAGAGCAGCATCACGCCTCCGCCGCCGTCTCGTCGTCCGCCGCTTCCGCCGGCCTGCGCCCCTTGAAGCCCTTGGCCAGCAGGAACATCTCGACCGATTCGGCGCGCGAGGCGCCGGGCTTGACGTGGATCACCTGCCGGAAGTTCTGCTTGAGCATCGCCAGGAGATCGCGCTCGGTGCCGCCCTGGAAGGTCTTGGCCAGGAAATGCCCGCCATCGGCCAGCACCTCGACGGCGAAATGCGCCGCGACCTCGCAAAGGTGCATGGTGCGGATATGGTCGGTCTGGCGATGGCCGGTCGTCGGCGCGGCCATGTCGGAGATCACGAGCTGCGGCGCGCCGCCGATCGCCTGCTTCAGCTTTTCCGGCGCCTGCGGGTCGAGGAAGTCCATCTGGAGGATGGTCACGCCGGGCAAGGGGTCCATCTCGAGGAAATCGATCGCGGCGACGCGCGGATCGGCATCGGTGGAGTTCGTCACCTTGGCGGCAATCTGCGACCAGCTGCCGGGGGCCGCCCCGAGATCGATGATGCGCCTGGCGCCATCGAGGATCTTGTGCTTCTCGTCGATCTCCAGGAGCTTGAAGGCCGCGCGGGCGCGATAACCCTCGAGGCGGGCCCGCTGGACGTAAGGGTCGTTGATATGGCGCTCGATCCAGCGCCGCGACGACGCCTTCAGCTTGCCCTTCTTGACCTTCTGGCCGAGCTTGCGCCCGGTCCGGCTGCCGCCGGCGGGAGGCTTCGTCATGTCTTTTGTCCTTCGGGCCTGCCCGGGTGGCGGAAGCCGCTGCGGTTCTGGCGGCGATGGCGGCCGCGCCGCCAGACGCCGTCGTCGGCCATCATGTCGGTGAGCAGGCCCTCGCGCAGGCCGCGGTCGGCCACGCGCATGCGTGTCGACGGCCAGCGGTTGCGAATGGCCTCCAGGATGGCGCAGCCGGCGAGCACGAGATCGGCTCGGTCCGGCCCGATGCAGGGATTGGCCGCGCGGGTGGAAAAGTCCCAGGAGAGAAGCCGCGCCTGCATGGCGCTGACCTCGGCATCGAGCAGCCAGACACCGTCCACCTGGCGGCGATCGTAGCGCGGCAGGTCGAGATGGACGCCGGCAAGCGTCGTTACCGTTCCCGAGGTGCCGATCAGGTGAAAATCCTCCGGCGCCTCGAAGCCGCCATGGGGCGGGCAATCGAAGCTCTCGAGCATCGATTCGACCTCGCGCACCATGGCCGCGAAGCTCTCGGGTGTGACGTCGCGACCGCCGTGGCGCTCCGACAGCGTCACCACGCCGACCGGCAGCGAGGTCCAGTGGGTGATGTGGTTGGCGAGCCGGTTGGAGCGATTGTCGTCGATCCGGATGACTGCGATCTCCGACGAGCCGCCGCCGATGTCGAACAGCACCACCGACTTCGCCTCGCGGCCGACGAGCGACGAGCAGCCGGACACGGCGAGCCGCGCCTCGGTCTCCCGGTTGATGATCTCGAGCTCGAGCCCGGTCTCGGCCCGCACGCGGGCCAGGAACGCCTCGCCGTTTTCCGCGCGACGGCAGGCCTCGGTGGCGATCAGGCGGCTGCGACGGATGTCGCGGCTCTTCAGTTTCGCAGCGCAGATCTTCAGCGCCTCGATCGAGCGGTCCATCGCTTCTTCCGACAGGCGGCCGCTCGCGGCGAGCCCCTCGCCCAGCCGCACGATGCGCGAAAAGGCGTCGACGACGCGGAACTGGCCGGGACGGGTGGGCTGGGCGACCAGCAGGCGGCAGTTGTTGGTGCCGAGGTCGAGGGCCGCATAGAGCGGCGCGTCGTCGAGGCGGAGCTCGTTGCGGGCGATGCCGGCGCCGGCAGGCTCGTGCCGGTCGCGGCCGTTCGGCCGCCCGCCCCGCGGCCCGCCGGGCGGGTAGCCGCGGCGCTGACCATCCTCGTTGCGGCCGTGGTTCTGACCCCGTTCCTGGCCCCGATCCGCCCCCCTGTTCAGACCCGGATCCTGGCCGTGCCGCTGAGTCTGATCCTGATTCTGGCCCTTGTGCCGGCCCTGCTTCTGGTCCTGCGCCGGCCTGGCGGCGGGCTCCACGAAGGCGGGCGCCTTTTCCGGCCCCTTGAGCAGGCGTCCCTGCAGACCGCGACCCTGATGGTGCTTGCCGAAACCGGAACGACCCTGCCCGCCCCGGTCGGCGACAGGGGCGGCCGCCGGCCTGGGCTCGGCGGTGAGTTGCTGCGGATTGGCCGCGCCGCCCTTGCCGCGGCGGCGACGCTTGCGCTTGCGGACGGAATCGCCGTTCTGCGCACTCTGGTGGGGGCGTGGTTCCTGGGCGCCGTGGCCGGCATCACCCTTGCTCGGGCCAAGGGATGCGGAGGACGGATTTTGAGCCCGCTTTTCCTTTCCCTTGCGGCGGCGCGACCGCTTCGGTCTTGCCTGTCCGCCCGTGCCCTGCCCCCCTGATGAAGACGGCCCATGGCCGAGGTCGGGGTCGTTCACGTGTCTCGCCTATCGCACCGCGCAAGGCCCTTGCGGGCCGCAGCAGGCGCTGTCTGATATTTTCGTTGCCGCGACCTTAACAGCGGCCGCCACGTTCCACAAATTCTTTTTGCGGGGCGGCATGGGCGGGGCCAATCAGTGACATGGTTTGCGGGCCGCAACGGTTCCGGACAGGTGGAGCGTTCGCCCGCGCACCATACAGCCCCTCCCCCCGACCGGCCGATGCGGCCGGGAACGCGCCCGCGGGCCAACTGCGCACGGAAACGCGCCTGTCGTGAAAGGCGCCGCCCGGTGGCTTCACGGCATCGCCTGCCGAAGCGGGCGCTGCCTTCTGCGCCGCAACCGATCACACCGGCGGGGCACACGCCTGCCCTGCAGCGAACGGAGGCAAACCTCCTGCACAGATATCCCCAGCCTGGACGGAAAAAAATGCAGAAAGCCTATTTGCATCCGCAAACGTTTTGGTTATAAGCCGCCCACACCGACAGGGCGCCGCCTGCGCCGCCCACCGTTGGGGAATAGTTCAATGGTAGAACGACGGACTCTGACTCCGTTAATCTTGGTTCGAATCCAGGTTCCCCAGCCAATTCTCGCTAAATCTCCATAATTCCTTGTTTTTCCAGCCGTATCGGCCCCTGTGCCCGCAGGTGATGCTCACGGGATTGAAGCAGGAAGACTCGGTTGTGCGGGCGCGAGACGTCAGGCCTACGTCCAGAATCACTAAACGAGTACGGCTTCACCTGCCGCCGTCAGGTCCATTGGCTTGCCGCCAGCGCCAGCGCCGCATAGCGGCCGACCTTGGCGATGGAGACAAGGACGAGGAAGGTCGGCAGCGGCACCCGAAGGACGCCGGCGGCCACCGTGATCGGATCGCCGACGATCGGCAGCCAGCTCGCCAGAAGCGACCACTTGCCGTAGCGCCCGTACCAGCGCTGTGCCGCAGAGAGCCGTTCGGCAGAGACCGGAAACCAGCGCTTCGTCCGAAAGCGGTCGATGCCGCGCCCGATCAGCCAGTTGACGACGGAACCCAGGACGTTGCCGAGGCTTGCGACGGCGACGAGGGCGATGACCGGGTAGTCCTTGGTCAATTGCAGAGCGACGAGCGCCGTCTCCGACTGGGCGGGCAGAAGGGTCGCCGCGAGGAAGGCGGCCAGGAACAGGCCGGCATAGGCACCGGTGCCAGTTCCCACGCTAGTCCCGCCGCTGCCGCGTGCCGCGGCTGGCCGCTGCGATCGCCGCCTGCATCAAGGCTGCCCCGTCTCGATCGCCGGCGCCGCCTGCGCCTGCAGACCCTGCCAGCCATGGAGGCCGACATAGAGGCCGACGAGCACGATCAGCAGGCCGGAGAGGTAGGGGGCGCGACGGGCGAGCGCCGTGAGGCCGCTCCAGCGCGTCGTCGCGTGGCGGACGCTGAGCGCCGCCAGGACGCCCACCGTCACGAGTGTTGCGGCAAGGCCGACCGAGAAGCACAGCACGAGCATGAAGCCGAGGGTGAACGCCTTCAGTTGCAGGCAGAGGAGCAGGACGGTGATCGCGGCCGGGCAAGGAATGAGGCCGCCGGTCAGGCCGAAGAGGGCGATCTGCCAGTTCGTCACCTGGCGGTCTGAGAATCTGCGGCGGATGTCGTCGGCATGCGCGCGCGCGTGCGCGTCCTGATAGCCGTCCGCACGAAGCGCGAGACCGCCCGGCTGACCGTGGGCATGATCCGTGCCGTCGTCCTCGGTGAAAGCGAGCTCATAGTCGTGGCTGTGATTGCCGTGGCCGAGGGTGATCCGGGCCGCGAACGCATGCGGCTCCGCAATCGTGGTGGCCGATTGCAGGTATCCGCCCCCGTCGACGAAGGAAAAGCGCTGCCTCGTCCCGTCGGGCCGCTCGGTCACGAGCGTGACGTCGCCTGCCCGCCAGACGTGGCCGCTCAGCGTCCGCAGCCGGAAGACCGGCAGCAGGCCGTCCTCGAAGATCGCGACCTCCACGACGCCGTGGCCGGTATCGATCCGGCGGCTGCTGCCGCGGGGACCGTCGCGCCCGTGGGCATGGTGGCGGCTATCGCCTTCGCGGTGACTGTGGTCATGGTGATGACGGTGATGATGGTCATGGTGATGACCGTGAGGGTGGCCCTGCGCCATTGCGGCGGCCGCCTTCGCCAGCCTTTCGTCTCGCCAGGTTCGCCACAGCATCCACAGCGCGATCGCAATGATGATCGCTGCGGATGCCAGCTGGAAATAGGGCTCGAAAACCTCCGCATCGACGTCGCGCCACAGGTACAGGCCGGCAAAGGCTATGCCCCAGACGACCGCCGTGTGCGAGATCGTCGCGGCCACACCGAGGAGCACCGCCTGTGCCACCGTGCCCCGCACGGCGACGATGAAGGCTGCCATCATCGTCTTCGAATGGCCGGGCTCCAGGCCATGCAGCGCGCCGAGCAGGACGGCGCTCGGAACGAACAGCCAGGCATGCGCCGTTCCCTGTCGGATCAACTCGGCGAAATCGGGCATCCTGCGGACCTCAGAGATATTTGGTGATCGCCTTGAACTCGTCGATCGGTCGGCGCTGGTCACGCGCGAGCGATCCGACGGCGTCCTCCAGGCAATGGTCGAGATGGTCCTGGATCAAGGTTCGCTTGGCGTTGGCGATCGCCTTCTCGACGGCGTGGAGTTGCTGGGCGAGCTCGAGGCAGGGCTTGCCCGCCTCGATCATGGCGACCACGCTCTTCAGGTGCCCCTCGGCCCGCCGCAGCCGCTTGACGATCTCGGGATGGGTATCGTGCTTGTGTTCGGTCATGAGCATATCCTATCCCCCTGGAGGGGATATGGCAAGCCGCTGCCGGGCGTGGCGAGACGGCGTCCGGGGTCGGGCGGCAACACGCTGCCCGCTTGCGGTTCCGCCTGATCCGGTCCGGCGCGACGGCCACAGGCGACAAGCCGCCGCCCGCGCCGCTTTCGTTCCGTCACCGGCAAAGGGATGCCCGCCATCGACCGAACGACCGCGGCACAGACGCCGAAGCGGTTCCGCGGTGCTACGGCCGCAGGCTGACGACGCGGGTGACACCGGTGCCGGGAGGCATGGATGGGAAGAAGAGACGCCCTGGCCCGGGGCGTCCCGGGAAGGCACTCTCGAGCCGCCCGGCGATCGACAGAAGCGCGAGATGGCCTCACGCCCCCCCTCGACCAGCGCGATCCGGGTCCATCTGCGCCTGCCGCGCGAATGGGCCGGCGCAGCAGGGCTCCGCCAACGCCGCAGGCGGCCTACTGCGAGCCTTCCTCGCCGTGCGTGAATTCCGTGCCTTCCGGGAAGAGGCCCGACATCCGCTTCGGAGCGGTCTCCATCGCGTTGTTCAGTTCGTTCAGCTGGATCTTGTTGTCGTTGGCATAGAGGCGTTTCACCATCGGTGCGTAGCCGTCGAGCAGCTTGGCGGTGCGGCAGTCGCGGGCATCGGATCCCTCGTTCAGCGCACGCGACATGTATTCGATCCCCGACGCCAGGACCGGCTGCTTTCCCCCCTTGCGCGTCATCGACAGCAGCGTGCTCTGGCCCGTCTGGTTCATTTCGATCTGGCCGGCCTGCGTCAGCCCGATCAGCGAGTATTGCGGATGGACGCAATCGCGCGAACGCAGTTCCTTCACCTCGCCGTCGTTGGCGATGATGCCGGCCATCAGCGCCCGCGCCTGTGCGAGGCCGGCCTCGTAGAGCCGCCTGTCGTCGTTGAAGACGCCGAGCGACATGTCGGCGAGTGCGCCGGAGACCCCCTGGTTGTCGACATGATCGCGCCGCATCTCGTTTCGCTGCGCGTGCAGGCGTCCGAGAAAGGCCCGGAACTTGCGGACGTCGCTGTCCTTCCATTCCGGACCCGGATCGCCGTAGGGATGCTTGTAGTAGCGGATGATCTCGGCGGCGTTGGCCCAGATCGGGATCGCCCAGGCGGCTTCGAGCGGGATCTGTCCGGGCCCGGTCTTGGTGCCCTTCTCGCGCGTCAGGGCAACGAATTTGTCTGCCCAGGCGTTCATGATCTCGATCGACTTCGCGCGGTAGCGGTTGTCGCCCGTCTTCACCCAGCGCAGGGCCGTGAAATAGGCGGCCGCCATGTCGTTGCGGAACCGCTTCTCCGATTCGTTGCTCGTGCGCGCCACGACGAGCACATAGTCCATCGCCCTCGGCTGGTAGTCGACGGAGAAGCGACGGTCCTTGTCGAGGGACGCATAGTAGCTCTGGCGCCGGTCGGAGCTGCGGGCGTCCTTCTCCAGGCGCGACAGCACGTTGAGCCGTCCGCCGGAATTGATCAGCCCGGGATGCTTGAGGTCGGCGGCCACCGCACTCCCCGCCAGCATGACGGCGGCGACCAGCGTGAGGGCTGCATGGGCAAGGCGTTTCATCATCTCGAATTCCAGTCCATCCTGTCCGGTTCCGCAGGCCCCCCGCCCATCGGCCCGCGGTTCAAGCCGGCTCCCCGCCCGGCGCATAATAGGTCTTCTGCTTGAAGGCAAAGACGTTGCCGCAACGGCAGCGCACCATGTGCCTCGCAGGGTCGCTCGAGGCGCGCTCGGTGGAAAAACCGGCCGGCATCTCGTCGATCCTGAAACCCGGATTCCTGCGGCCCGGATCGTCGTCCTCGGAGACCTCCGCAAAGCCGGTTCGCCCGCATTTGGAGCATTCGAGCTTCCTGGAGTATCGATCCCGTGCCGCCATTTTCGCCTTCACCGTCGTTCCTGCTGCGCCTCCTTACACGGATTCGGAGCGCTTCCCAATCCGCTTCGGCACCGCCGGTCGCCGCCTAGGGCTGTTTAGCACCGCCCGAGATCACCGGGCTTTCGACGCGGTCGCCGGTGCGGATGCCGAGGCTGCGCACCGTGCCGGCGTTGAGCTCCAGGACATAGGCCACCGGCCCGCGCGAATCGATGATCGCCTCGGACAGCGGCTCGGCCTTCTCGCGGATGGTGCGGATCTCGCCGCCTTCGTCGATGAACAGCATGTCGAGCGGCAGGTAGGTGTTCTTCATCCACATCAGCACCTGGCGGGTCTCGCCGAAGGAGAAGAGCATGCCGCGGTCGGCCGCCATGGTGCGGCGGTTCATCAGCCCCTGCGCCCGCTGGCGCGGCGTCAGCGCAAGCTCCACCGTGAAGGCATGGCGGGCGCCGTCGCGCGTGACGATCGACAGCTGCCCTTCCGTAAACGTCTCGTCCGCGTGCGCGGCGCCGGCGAGCAACAAAAAAAGCGCCACGAGGGCGCTGCAGACATGGAGGAGGCGGGCGCGGACAGCGTCGGCCATCAATGCGCCCGGTTGCCCGGCATCGGGTTGTCCGGATGGATCTCGGCCGCCATCAGGCCCTTCTCGCCGTCGCCGAAGCGGACGAGGACGACCTGTCCCGGACGCAGCTCCGTCAGCCCGAAGCGGCGCAGCGTCTCCATGTGGATGAAGATGTCCTCGGTCCCCTCCCCGCGGGTCAGGAAGCCGAAGCCCTTGGTGCGGTTGAACCACTTCACCAGCACTCGCTCCAGGCCGCTCGTCGGGGTGACCTGCACATGCGTCTTGACCGGCGGCATCTGCGAGGGATGGACCGCCGTCGACTGGTCCATGGAAAGAATGCGGAAGGCCTGGTAGCCGCGGTCGCGGCGCTGGATCAGGGCGACCACGCGGGTGCCTTCCAGCACCGTCTGGTAGCCGTCGCGGCGAAGGCAGGTGACGTGGACCAGCACGTCCTGCATGCCGTTGTCCGGGACGATGAACCCGAAACCCTTGGCGACGTCGAACCACTTGATGACGCCGGTGATCTCGATCAGGTCGACCGCCTCGCCACCCTGGTCATCACGCTCCGTGATTTCCTTCGTTGACATCCTGTCCGCCATGATCTGCCCAGCCCCTCGATTACGCGTCACATGTTTTACGGTTAACTGATTCTTGCCAACCAGAATAACATCGTCCCAATGCGGTAGGGCAAGCCTTCACGAAAAGTTTTGCCCGCAACTCTCCATAGACGGCGAGGCTTGCCTCTGGCTGACAATCTCCTATCTTCGCGCCCATTCGTTCATCCGCTTTGAGGATAAAGGCATGCGCTACCTTCACACCATGGTCCGGGTCGCCGACATCGAGCAATCGCTTCACTTCTATCGCGACCTCATGGGTTTCATCGAAACCCGCAGGATGGAAAACGAAAAGGGCCGCTTCACCCTGATCTTCCTCGCAGCGTCCGAGGACGTCGCCGCCGCCAAGGCCAATGCCGCCCCCTGCATCGAGCTGACCTATAACTGGGATCCGGAAACCTACACCGGCGGCCGCAACTTCGGCCACCTGGCCTACGAGGTCGACGACATCTACGGCTACTGCCAGAAACTGATGGACAACGGCGTGACCATCAACCGGCCGCCCCGCGACGGGCACATGGCCTTCGTGCGCTCGCCGGACGGCATCTCGTTCGAGATCCTGCAGAAGGGCGAAAGCCTGCCGCCGGCCGAACCCTGGGCATCCATGCCGAACACCGGCAGCTGGTAAGCCTCGCACAACGCACCCGCTCTAGCACTCGATAGCGATCGCAGGCGCCTGCCTTCCGCCGCACCCGGGATACCGAACGACCCCGGGCACGGCTAACTGCAACGCCTGCGCGCATTTCACCACGGTTTCGCCGTCTTTTGCCCGGACTATGCCGCGGCTGTCGGCGGGTGGATGATTCCCGGAGGGAGGAGAGCCCCGGCCCCGCCCGACAGGCTTCATTCCGGTGGAATTCGAGTAAGCGACCCGCAGTGACTTGCGGGCTGCGGGGAGCCACGACGGATCATTCCTTCCGCGATGGCTGCCCTTGTGCGGACAGGCGCGGCCGATCCTTGTGCGGCGGCGGCGCCGAATGCGGGGATCCGAACTTCATGACGACGGACGGAATAGGCAAGATCGCCAACAGGATGCGGAGCGGACTGCTGGTTGCGGTATCGTCGCTGGCGCTCAGCGCCTGCGTCTCGGCCACCGGAGACGTTCAGCCGGATGACGGCGGCGTCGCGGCGGAAGCGGCCGCAAGCCAGGTCGAGACACCCGAGGCCGGCGGCGGCGGGCAGACGGCCCGATATCGCGACCCGATGGTGAGCGCCGGTGGCAACGATACCGGCCAGTCGGGGCCACCGGAGGCCGGCGGCGCCCCCTCCGAACCGGCGAGCTTCGCCGAAGCCATCATGCAGCCCGCCCAGGTGAATGCGAGCCAGACCAGCATCTTCGCATCCGCCGCCCCTTCCGGCGAACAGGGGCCGGCGGCCGACCCGGGTGCGGAACCGACCGGCCGCTCGATCACCAATCTCTATCAATCCGATTCCGCGACGATGCCGGCCGACGACACCACCGGTGCGATCCCCGCCGCCTCCGGCGTATCGCCCGCTCCGATGCCCGCACCCGACGAGGAGGCAGCCCTCGTCCCCGATCGCGTCCCCGTCCCCACCAGTGCCCGCACGGCGCTTGTCGCCGAAGGCGAAGGCAACGACGCGGCGCGCGCGCTCGCGACAGGCCCGGCGGATGGCGCGCCGGCTGCGGAGACGGAGGATATGGCCGTCGCCGATCCCGGACCGCAGGAGAACCCCGCCGGCAGCCCGGAAACCCGGCTGACGCTCGCGGCCCTGTTCGCCGCCAAGCGCAAGCCAACCGGCAACACGGACGCGGAAAAGCCGTCGACCGTCAGAAAGACCAGGCTTCTCAACCGCGAGACGGCCGTCGCCTACCAGGCGGCCTCGCTCGACCCGTCCGCCCTGCCCGACGTCGCTGCCGCACAGACCGCAGCCCCCGGAGACCACTCCGAGGCGGAAGAATCCCCCGACGATGCGGACGACAATGGCGGTGTGACGGAGGTCGCCTCGCTCGCGGGCCTGGCGCGGCTGTCGCCGAACGGCCTCTGGCTGCAGACGGAGAAGGTCAATACCGGCTGCTTCAAGCCGGAGCTCCTGACCGTCCTGAAGACGGTCGAGCAGCACTACGGCAAGCCCGTCATCGTCACCTCCGGGGTCCGTCCGATCAAGAGCAACCGGGCGAAGCAGTCGCTGCACACGCGTTGCGAGGCTGCCGACATCCAGATCGCCGGCGTCAGCCGATGGGAGCTCGCCCAGTATCTGCGCAGCATGCCGGGACGCGGCGGCGTCGGCACCTACTGCCACACCGAATCCGTCCATATCGACATCGGTCCGGAGCGCGACTGGAACTGGCGATGCCGCGGCCGGCGCAAGTAGCGCCGCCCTGCGCGGCAGTTCCGGCTGCCTGCCCCCGGCGCCGACGTGGGCACCTCCACATGTAAGAATTTAACACTAACTATTTGATTCTATAACACTATTTCGCGCACCTGGGGACGTTTCGCCCGGATGAAGTTTTTTTGACATCCGCACCGTTTGCCGCTTGCGCAACCGCAAGACGCCCACTATAAACCGCCCCGCACGCGCCCTTCGTCTATCGGTTAGGACGTCAGATTTTCATTCTGAAAAGAGGGGTTCGACTCCCCTAGGGCGTGCCACTCCCCTTTCTTCCGTCTGCCAGCGCTGCATTGCTCCAGCCCCAAGGGCCGCTTTTGCACCTCCGTTCCCCACTTGTGAATAATTTGTCGTGGCCTGCATTTTCCGCCTTGCACAAACGGGGGGGCCTAGCTAGAAGACGCCCACCGCACGCGCCCTTCGTCTATCGGTTAGGACGTCAGATTTTCATTCTGAAAAGAGGGGTTCGACTCCCCTAGGGCGTGCCACCCTCCTGCGATTTCCGCTCTTTCCTACGCCCTCGCCGCGCGCCGAACGGATCGTTCGCATGGCGCGGTCGCGCGATGTCTCTCCCTGCGGGCGGTCCCCGCCGGGCGCTGCAAAATCCCCGGAAATTTCCGCCGAATCATCATTTTAGGGCTTGCGCGACAGAGGGGTGCTGGCTAGAAGACGCCCACCGCACGCGCCCTTCGTCTATCGGTTAGGACGTCAGATTTTCATTCTGAAAAGAGGGGTTCGACTCCCCTAGGGCGTGCCACCTCTTCTCCTCCCAGGTCGCGATCTCCCGCCGCTGAACCGGCCTGTCCCCAGCCCGGATGCAGTTTGCAGCGCAGCGAGAGGCTCGGCCCGGCATCACGACGATGACCGGCCTTTGCGGCGAACCGCGAGCGATCACCCCCCTGCCGCGGCCCGGCCGATGTGGTCAGCCGGTCTTGCGGTAGCGGTAGCGGAAGGTGCAGCAGGGCGCGCCGGCCATGATCGTCTGCTTGCGCTCCAGTTCGATGTTCGGGTCATACCCCTGGCAGAACGTCCCGTCGCGATTGCAGGACATCAGGTGGCCGATGTCGGCCAGCCCCATCTCCCTGTAGGTCTCGGCGTAGCGACATCGGGTGACGTTGAAATCGTAGACCTCGTCGGTCGCTTCCAGCACCTCGACCTCCAGCGCATCGTCGGCGGTCCAGAGGTCGTACAGCCTGATGAAGCTCGCAAGCGAGGTCTCGCCGCCGGGTTCGCGGGCCGCAAACGCCTTGCCCTCGGCGATCGCCGCCTTGCGGACGGCGCTGTCGATGATCGCGTCGGCCGTCTCGCGCCCCAGCACCGCCACCATCTCCGCATGGATCGGCCCGATTACCTGCGCCTGCAGGCGGCGCTTCACCAGAACCGGTATCTCCAGCGTATCCTTCGTCATGCCAATATCCCCCGGGGCGTCTGCCGCTCGCCATCCGAAACCGGACGGCCGCCTGCCCATCCTAACACCACCGCGCGCGCCGTGCTGCGGCAAATGGCAGCCGCGGGATCGGCATGCGGAATTCGGCCGGTTGCCAACCCTTGCCGGACGAATCGGAAGCCCCTATATTGCAGCCACCTGCAAGCGCCCATCGTCTAGCGGTCAGGACATCGCCCTCTCACGGCGAAAACACGGGTTCGATTCCCGTTGGGCGTACCAACTCCACACCCACACCCGATTCCTTTCCGGAACAGCTCGGCTGGCCGCACCCGCCCCTGATTCTCAGTAGGCGTCGGCGGCGTCGCTGATACGGAACTGCACGCGCTTGGTGCCCTGCCACTGGTCGGCGGAGACGGAGCCTGCGACGTGCAGCACCTGGCCGCGGCGGGCCATACAGAAGGCGCCGAGCGGGGCGTCGGCGGCGCGGAAGGCCATGCCCTCGATCCGGCCGCGATCCGGTCCCTCCAGCGTCAGCTTCAGATGATTGACGCCGACCTGGCGGACGTCCGCCAGCCGGTGGGCGGCGAGCGCGAAGACGGGTTGCGGGTGGCCGGAACCGTAGGGGCCCGCCTGTTCGAGCTGATCGGCGAGGGCGACCGTGGCGCCGGAGGCCGACAGCGCTCCGTCGATCTTCATCGTCCGCGTCGCCGTCAGCTCGCGGACGGTCTTTTCCGCCCGCTCCTCGAAGAAGCTCCGGAGGCGTCCGAGATTGCCGCGTTCGACCGTCAGGCCGGCCGCCATGCCGTGGCCGCCGCCCTTGACGAGGATCCCCTCCTCGACGGCGGCGCGCACCATCCGGCCGAGATCGAAGCCGTGGATCGAGCGGCCCGAACCGGTCCCCTTTCCCGACGGATCGAAGGCAATGGCGAAGGCCGGGCGATGAAAGCGGTCCTTCAGCCGCGAGGCGAGCAGGCCGACGACGCCCGGATGCCAGCCTTCGCGGGCGGTGACGATGACCGAGGCGCTCTCGCCCGTGCCGTATTCCGCCGACGCCTCGGCCTCGGCTTCGGCGAGCATCGCCACTTCCAGCGCTTGGCGCTCGCGGTTCAGCCCGTCGAGCTGTGCCGCGATCGCCTCGGCCTGCGTGGTATCCTGCAGCGTCAGGAGCCGGCTGCCGAGCGCGGCATCGCCGATCCGCCCGCCGGCGTTGATGCGCGGGCCTACGAGGAAGCCGAGGTGATAGGGGGTCACCGGGCCGCCGATTCCCGCCTGCTTCAGAAGCGCGGCCAGTCCCGGATTGCCGAGATGGCGCGCGGCCACCAGCCCCTTGACCACATAGGCGCGGTTCAGCCCCTTCAGCGGCACCACGTCGCAGACGGTGGCGAGCGCCACGAGATCGAGCATGGCGAGCAGGTCGATGCCGCCGGCGCGGGGATCACGGCCGCGCATCAGCCGCTGCAGCGCCACCAGCACCAGGAAGACGACGCCCGCCGCGCAGAGATGCCCCTGCCCGGACAGGTCGTCCTCGCGGTTCGGGTTGACGAGGGCGGCGCAGACCGGCAGCTCCTGGCCGACCTGGTGATGGTCGATCACCACCACGTCGATGCCGCGGGCGCGGGCGTGGCCGATCGATTCGAAGCTGGTCGAGCCGCAGTCGACGGTGACGATCAGCTTCGCGCCGCGATCGATCAGCGCGTCCATGGCCTGCGGGTTCGGGCCGTAGCCCTCGAAGATCCGGTCGGGAATGTAGATCTCGGCATCGACGCCGAAATGGATCAGGAAGCGATAGAGGATGGCGGACGCGCAGGCGCCGTCGACGTCGTAGTCGCCGAAGATCGCGATCCTTTCGCGCCTGCCGATCGCCGCTGCGATGCGCTCGGCGGCCGCCTCGCAGTCGGTCAGGCGATAGGGATCCGGCATCAGCCGCCGGAGCGTCGGGTCGAGAAACTCCAGCGCCTCGTCGAAGCCGACGCCGCGGCCTGCGATCACGCGGGCGATCAGGTCGGGAATGCCGTGCGTCTGGGTCATCGCCAGCGCCCGGTTCTCGCCGGCCTGGTCGAGGCGGGCGATCCAGCGCTGCCCGGTGGCCGATTTCTCGACCCCGAGGAAGGCGCGCTGGACGGGATCGACCTCCTGGCTCATCGTTCTCCTTGGCGGGCTCTCCTCGGCGGCGCAGCCGCGCCGCCGCGCTGTCGTCAGGCGGTCTTCGGCCGCTCGATCCGGATCACCTGCGGCTCGCCGGCAAGATAGCCTTCCTTGGAGATCGAGGCCACCGCCCGGCGGACGCTGTCCTCCATCGTCGCATGCGTGACGAGGATGATCGTCTTCGGCTCGGCCGCCTCGCTGTGATGCTTGGAATGCTGCACGATCGATTCCAGCGAGATGCCGTTCTCGGCCATGTGGCCGGCGATGTTGGCGAACACCCCTGCCCGGTCCTCGACCGTCATGCGGATGAAATAGCCGCCGTGGTGCTTGCGGATCTGCGCGCGTTTGTAGGGGGCGAGCGAGGCGGCCGGCCGGCCGAGCACGGGCACCATCTGCGCACCGGGGCGGCTCTTGGCTATGTCGGCGATGTCGCCGAGGACGGCGGACGCCGTCGCATTGCCGCCGGCGCCGGGACCGACCATCAAGAGCTCGCCGAGGACGTCGCTCTCGATCGCCACCGCATTGGTGACGCCGTCGACCTGGGCGATCTCCGATTCGATCGGCACCATGGTCGGGTGCACCCGCTGCTCGATGCCGGTATCGGTGCGCTGCGCGACGCCGAGCAGCTTGATGCGGTAGCCGAGGTCGGCGGCGGCACGGATATCCTCGATCGAGATGTTGCTGATGCCTTCCAGATAGATGTCGTCGGCCGAGATCTTGTTGCCGAAGGCGAGCGTCGTCAGGATCGACAGCTTGTGGGCGGTATCGTTGCCCTCGATGTCGAAGGCCGGATCCGCCTCGGCATAGCCGAGCCGCTGGGCCTCCTTCAGGCAGTCGGCGAAGCTGAGACCCTCCTTCTCCATCTTGGTCAGGATGTAGTTGCAGGTGCCGTTCATGATGCCGTAGACGCGGGAGACGACGTTGCCGGTGAGCGATTCGCGCAGCGCCTTGATCACCGGGATGCCGCCGGCCACCGCCGCCTCGTAGTTCAGCAGGCAACCGCGCTCCTCGGCGATCGTCGCAAGCTCGACGCCGTGGGCGGCCAACAGCGCCTTGTTCGCCGTCACCACGTGGACCCCGCGCGACAGCGCCGCCTTGACCGCCGCATAGGCCGGGTCGCCGGCGCCGCCCATCAGCTCGACGAAGACGTCGATCTGCGGGTTTTCCGCCAGCGCCACCGGATCGTCGAACCAGGCGACGCGGGAGAGATCGACGCCGCGGTCGCGCTTATTGTCGCGGGCGCTGACGGCGACGATTTCGATCGGGCGGCCGCAGGTCGATGCCAGGCTTTCCCGGCGTTCGACGAGGATGCGTGCGAGCGAGGACCCAACGGTCCCCAAGCCCGCTATGCCGATCTTGAGGGCATCAGCCATGATGAAAAGTCCTATCGATATATGAATGTGCCCACCGGCGGCGGCCGGCGGGCGAAGAGGATCAGCGGTGGGCGTTCAGCGAGATGACGTTGTGCATCGTCTCGTCGGCCGACGACAGGAAGCGCTTGATGTTGCGCGCCGCCTGGCGGATGCGGTGTTCGTTCTCGACGAGGGCGATGCGCACATAGTCGTCGCCCTGCTCGCCGAAGCCGATGCCCGGCGCCACGGCCACGTCGGCCTTCTCCACCAGCAGCTTGGAGAATTCGAGGCTGCCGAGATGGCGGAACTTTTCCGGGATCTTCGCCCAGGCGAACATGGTGGCCGCCGGCGGCGGCACGTCGAAGCCCGCCTTGCCGAAGGTGTCGACCATGACGTCGCGGCGGCGCTTGTAGATGTTGCGGACTTCCGCGATGTCGGAGCCGTCGCCGTTCAGCGCATGCGTCGCCGCCACCTGGATCGGCGTGAACGCGCCGTAGTCGAGATAGGACTTCACGCGCGTCAGCGCCGCTATCAGGCGCTCGTTGCCGACGGCAAAGCCCATGCGCCAGCCGGGCATGGAGAAGGTCTTCGACATCGAGGTGAACTCGACGGTGATGTCGATCGCGCCCGGCACCTCGAGCACCGACGGCGGCGGCGCGCCGTCGAAGTAGATCTCCGAATAGGCGAGGTCGGACAGCACGATGATGTCATGCTTCTTCGCGAAGGCCACGACGTCCTTGTAGAAGTCGAGGCTCGCCACCTGCGCCGTCGGGTTCGACGGATAGTTGAGGATCAGCGCCAGCGGCTTGGGGATCGAATGGCGCACGGCGCGCTCGAGCGGGCCGAAGAAGGTCTCGTCCGGCTCGACCGAGATCGAGCGGATGACGCCGCCCGCCATCAGGAAGCCGAAGGCATGGATCGGATAGGTCGGGTTGGGGCACAGCACCACGTCGCCGGGCGCGGTGATCGCCTGGGCCATGTTGGCGAAGCCCTCCTTGGAGCCCAGCGTCGCCACGACCTGGGTGTCGGGATTGAGCTTCACGCCGAAGCGGCGGGCATAGTAGGCGGCCTGGGCGCGGCGCAGGCCGGGAATGCCCTTGGAGGCGGAATAGCGATGGGTGCGCGGGTCCTGGACGACCTCGCACAGCTTGTCGACGATCGCCTTGGGCGTCGGCAGGTCCGGATTGCCCATGCCGAGGTCGATGATGTCGGCCCCGCCCGCTCGCGCGCTCGCTTTCAAACGGTTGACCTGCTCGAAAACATATGGCGGCAGACGCCGGACCTTGTGAAACTCTTCCATCTCAGACCCCGTTGGGCACGGTCCTCGTCGCGCCCCAGGATCGGACGCCCCGCCTTCCGTGCAAATCAAGATTCTCGGTTAGGCGGGAATATGTCCGATTTGATGACACTCCACCCACCGAAACGGTCACTTGGACCATTCAAGGCTTTGCGTCCAATCGAGCGCAAAGGCAAGCGCTAATTCTCGATCTCTTTGAGCGTGTCGGCGCCGTGATTCGCAGCCAGCGCGTCCATCTCGGCCATCAGCCGGCGATACTCGGCCTCCGATATCGTGCCGGCGCGCCGCTGAGCGCCGAGCGCGCTGACGCGGGCGCTGATCTTGGCCGCTTCCTCGTTGCTCATCTGGGCGGTCGCGGCCTGTACGCGGGCGGTGATGTCCGGATAGGTGGCCGATCGGTCGGCCCCCGGATTGACCATCGCGGCATTCGCCGTCGTCTGCGACGGCGACGTGCATCCGGCGACCAATGCCAAGGCACCGGCCATCACGATCGCCGCACCAAGCCTTCTCGAAACACACGCCATGCCATCCCGCTCCGCGCAGCCAAAAACCCCGTTCCGGCGGCGCGCTGCCGCCCCGTCCGGACGGCGCCTGCCGATCGTGGCGCCGAAGAACTCTATGGCCCTTTTATTCTTTTTCCGGCAGGATGTAAAAACGGAACTAACAAGAAAATCCGGAGGAAACGGTTGAGCCAGGAAAAGGACGGCGACACGCGCGAGGCCGCCGGGTTTGCAGGTTTCGACCCCAGGACGATCGAGCCCTACGTCGTCAAGAATCCCGAGGCACTCGCCGTCAATTTCGCCCGCACGGTCGAGCAGCTCGGCCGGGCGGCATCCGCCTGGCTTGCGCCGCGCGAACGGGGCGAGAAGGTCGATACCGTCGCCGATCCCGTCGTCGACATGGTCAAGACGCTGTCGAAGGTGTCGGAGTACTGGATCTCCGATCCGCGGCGGACGCTGGAGGCCCAGACCCATCTGCTCGGGAGCTATTTCTCCATCTGGTCGCGGACGCTGCAGAAGATCGGCGGCGAGACGGGAGTGGCCGACGACGCGCCGGCCGTCCCCGACAAGCGATTCGCCGACGAGGACTGGGTGAAGAACCCGTTCTTCGACTTCCTGCGGCAGGCCTATCTCGTCACCGCCGACTGGGCCGAAAAGATGGTGTCGCAGGCCGATGGCCTGGACGAGCACACGCGCCACAAGGCCGCCTTCTACGTCCGCCAGATCACCAGCGCGCTGTCGCCGTCGAATTTCGTCACGACCAATCCGCAGCTCTACCGCGAGACCGTCGCCAGCAACGGCGAGAACCTGGTGCGCGGCATGCGGATGCTGGCCGAGGACATCATGGCCGGCAAGGGCGACCTGAAACTCCGGCAGACCGACACGAGCAAGTTCGCCGTCGGCGAGAACCTCGCGATCACCCCCGGCAAGGTCATCGCCCAGAGCGACGTCTGCCAGGTGATCCAGTACGACGCCGCCACCGAGGAGGTGCTCAAGCGGCCGCTCATGATCTGCCCGCCCTGGATCAACAAGTTCTACGTCCTCGATCTCAACCCGCAGAAATCCTTCATCAAATGGGCGGTGGACCAGGGTCACACCGTCTTCGTCATTTCCTGGGTCAATCCGGACGAGCGTCATGCCCGCAAGGACTGGGAGGCCTATGCCCGCGAGGGGATCGATTTCGCGCTCGCGACGATCAAGCAGGCCTGCGGCGAGGACGAGGTCAATGCGGTCGGCTACTGCGTCGGCGGCACGCTGCTGGCGGCCACGCTCGCCCTGCATGCGCAGGAGGGTGACAAGCGCATCCGGTCGGCGACGCTGTTCACCACGCAGGTCGACTTCACCTATGCCGGCGACCTGAAGATCTTCGCCGACGAGGACCAGATCGCCGCCCTCGAGCAGGGCATGGCGGCGGTCGGCTATCTCGAGGGCTCGAAGATGGCGACCGCCTTCAACATGCTGCGCTCCTCCGAGCTGATCTGGCCCTATTTCGTCAACAACTACCTGAAGGGCCAGGAGCCCCTGCCCTTCGACCTGCTCTACTGGAACTCCGATTCGACGCGGATGCCGGCGGCCAACCACTCCTACTACCTGCGCAACTGCTACCTGACGAACAGCCTCAGCAAGGGCGAAATGACGCTCGCCGGCAAGAAGCTCTCGCTGAAGGACGTGAAGATCCCGATCTACAATCTCGCGACCCGGGAAGACCACATCGCCCCGGCCAAGTCCGTCTTCGTCGGCAGCAGCGCGTTCGGCGGCAAGGTCACCTTCGTGCTGTCCGGCTCGGGCCATATCGCCGGCGTCGTCAACCCGCCCGACCGCAACAAGTACCAGTTCTGGACCGGCGGCGCGCCCAAGGGCGCCTACGAGGACTGGGTGAAGTCGGCCAAGGAAACCCCGGGCTCCTGGTGGCCGCACTGGCACGCCTGGATCGAGAAGCTCGACGCCCGCAAGGTCCCGGCCCGCAAGACCGGCGGTCCGCTGAACTCGATCGAGGAAGCGCCCGGCTCCTACGTCCGGGTCCGGGCCTGAGACCGCACGGCCCGACGGATCTGGCACGGGATGGGTCAGGCTGGCGCGCACCCACCTCCCCCTCTAGGGGGAGGTCGCCGCGAAGCGGCGGGTGGGGGTGACACGCCGCGGAACAGTGACAGACCTTTCTCGCTGGGACCCCACGGATCACCCCACCCCGGCACTGCGTGCCGACCCTCCCCCTCGAGGGGAGGGTGTTCATCACGGCAGCCCACCGCGCCGAACCTTCGCGTCGCTCGCCCGGTGGCCACGTCCCACCGGACAGCCATCTGCTCGCCATTCGCTATTCGCTATCCCCTCCGCCCCCGTCTCTGCTAAGCAGCCCGTCACCCCTACCGCCACACTCGATCCACCCTTTCGGTCTCGCATGATCTTCGATCCGCCTCTCGTGCCGGCAACGCTGGTGCAGCGCTACAAGCGCTTTCTCTTCGACGCGGTGCTCGACGACGGCACCGCGATCACCGGCTCGTGCCCGAACACCGGTTCGATGCGCGGGCTGACGACGCCCGGATCGCGCATCTGGCTGTCCGAGCACGACGGCCCTCTGCGCAAGTATCGCCACCGCTTCGAGCTGATCGAGGCGGACGGCACGGTGGTCGGCATCAATACCGGCCTGCCAAACCGGCTGGCCGAGGAGGCGATCCGCGCCGGCCTCGTCGGCGATCTCGGCGGCTACCCGCTCGTCGAGCGCGAGCGGAAATACGGGCGGAACTCGCGCATCGACCTGCTGCTCTCCGGTCCCGGCCGCCCGTCCGCCTATGTCGAGGTCAAGAACGTTCATTTCTGCCGTGCGCCCGGCCTTGCCGAATTCCCCGATACGGCAACGGCCCGCGGTGCCAAGCACCTGGAGGAACTGGGCGATGTCGCCGAAGCCGGCCATCGCGCGGTCATGCTCTATGTCGTCCAGCGCGGCGACTGCGACCGCTTCCGGATCTGCTCCGACCTCGACCCGGTCTATGCCTCAGCCTTCACGCGCGCCAGATGGCGCGGCGTCGAGGCCTATGCGGTCAAATGCGCCGTCTCGCCCCTGGAAATTCGCCCCGACGCATTGATCGCCATGGACGAAACAGCCATAGCTGCTTTATGAAATCTTGAACGACAATCGAAAGTTCGACGATGGTGACCTATATCGAAGCCTTTTCCGCGCCGATGAAGAATACCGGCGTGATCCGGCTCTACGGCAGCGAGGCCTTCGAAGGCATGCGCAAGGCCAGCCAGCTGACGGCGCGCGCACTGGACGAGATCTACCCGCTGGTCAAGCCGGGGGTCACGACCGAGGAGCTGGACCGCTTCGTGTTCGAGTTCGGCATGGACCACGGCGCACTGCCGGCGACGCTGAACTATCGCGGCTACACCAAGTCGTCCTGCATCTCGCTCAACCATGTCGTCTGTCACGGCATTCCCAACGACAAGCCGCTGCGCGAAGGCGACATCGCCAATATCGACATCACCTACATCCTCGACGGATGGCACGGCGATTCCAGCCGCATGTATCCGGTCGGGCAGATCAAGCGCTCGGCCGAACGCCTGCTCGAGGTCACCTATGAGTGCCTGCTGCGCGGCATCGCCGCCGTCCGGCCGGGGGTGCGCACCGGCGCCATCGGCGAGGCGATCCAGAAATATGCCGAGGCGGAACGCTGCTCCGTCGTGCGCGATTTCTGCGGCCACGGCCTCGGGCGCCTCTTCCACGACGCCCCCAACATCCTGCACTACGGCAATGCCAACGAGGGGCCGGAATTGAAGGAAGGCATGATCTTCACGATCGAGCCGATGATCAATCTCGGCCGGCCGCATGTGAAGGTGCTTTCCGACGGCTGGACCGCGGTGACGCGCGACCGGTCGCTGTCGGCGCAATACGAGCATGCCGTGGGCGTCACCGCCGACGGCTGCGAAGTCTTCACCCTGTCGCCGGGCGGCCTCGACCGACCCGGCCTACCCGGATAGGACCCAATGGGCAAAGACCCCGTACCGAATGGCGACAAGGCCGCTTCGGAAGAAGCGCAATCAGCAATGGGGTACGGCGGCCTGCTCTTCGACGACGAGCGCGGGCATTTCGCGGAACGGTCGGCCCGCCACGGATCGCTTGGCGGTGCCCGGGCCGCCGCACCGGCGGACGTCGAGGCCGCGCACTATCACGGTCACCGCGAACGGTTGCGCAGCCGCTTTCGCGAACACGGGGAAGCGGCGCTCGCCGACTACGAGATCCTGGAACTCCTTCTGTTCCGCCTCATTCCCCGGCGGGACACCAAGCCCATCGCCAAGGCCCTGCTCGACCGGTTCGGCACGCTGTCCGGCGTGCTCGGCGCGCCGTCGGCGCTCCTGCAGGAGGTCAAGGGCATCGGCGAGGCCGTGGCGCTCGACCTGAAGCTGGTCGCCACCGTGTCCCAACGCATGCTGAAGAGCGAATTGCGCAACAAGCAGGTGCTCGGTTCCTGGACGTCGGTCATCAACTACTGCCATGCCGCCATGGCGCATGAAAGCCGCGAGCAGTTCCGGATCCTGTTTCTCGACAAGCGCAACGTGCTGATCGCCGACGAGGTGCAGGGACGCGGCACCGTCGACCACACGCCCGTTTATCCGCGCGAGGTGGTGAAGCGGGCGCTGGAGCTTTCGGCGACCGCCATCATCCTCGTCCACAACCACCCGTCCGGCGATCCGACCCCCTCGCGCGCCGACATCGAGATGACCAAGACGATCGTCGAGACCGCCCGGCCGCTCGGCATCGTCGTCCACGACCACATCATCATCGGCCGTGACGGCCATGCGAGCCTGAAGGGCCTGCGGCTGATCTGATCCGTGATCGCGCAGTGCGACGCACAGAAATTTTTCTTGCGTCGCAACAAGAGCGCGAAGGCTTTGTTAAGCCATCACAGAGAGGCTATAGCTACGGCGGCTGGAAATGCCGCAACGCAAAAGATTCCATCGGACCCGGAAGCACCCCCATGCAGCAATTTGATCTCGTCGTCGTCGGCAGCGGCCCCGCCGGTCGCAGGGGGGCGATCCAGGCCGCCAAGCTCGGCCACAAGGTTCTCGTCATCGAGCAGGGCAAGAGGGTCGGCGGCGTCTCCGTGCACACCGGCACCATCCCGTCCAAGACCCTGCGCGAGACGGCGCTCAACCTGACCGGCTGGCGCGAACGCGGCTTCTACGGGCGCGCCTACCGGGTGAAGCAGGAGATCAGCGCCGAGGACCTGCGCCGCCGCCTGATCATCACGCTCGACCACGAGGTCGAGGTGCTGGAGCACCAGTTCGCCCGCAACCGCGTCCAGCTCATCCGCGGCAAGGCGAGCTTCCTGACGCCGGAGACGCTGCAGATCGTCAAGGACGACGGCGAGATCGTCCAGGTCTCGGGCAAGAGCATCATGCTCGCCGTCGGCACCAAGCCCTATCGCCCCGCAAGCATCCCCTTCGACGGCAAGACGATCCTCGACAGCGACGAACTGCTGGAGATCGAGGAGCTGCCGCGCTCGCTCGCCGTCATCGGCGCGGGCGTGATCGGCATCGAGTATGCGACGATCTTCAGCGCGCTCGACGCCCAGGTCACCGTCATCGACCCGAAGTCGACGATCCTCGACTTCATCGATCGTGAGATCGTCGAGGATTTCACCTACCAGCTGCGCGACCGCAACATGAAGCTCCTGCTCGGCACCAAGGCCGACAGGATCGAGAAGCTCGACAACGGCAAATGCGCGATCACGCTCGACAACGGCCGCACGGTCGTCACCGACATGGTGCTCTATGCCGCCGGCCGCATGGGCGCGACCGACACGCTGAATCTCGCCGCAGCCGGGCTGGAAGCGGACGACCGCGGGCGGCTGAAGGTCAATCTGGAGACGTTCCAGACGGCGGTGCCGCACGTCTTTGCCGCCGGCGACGTCGTCGGCTTCCCCAGCCTCGCCTCCACCTCGATGGAACAGGGCCGCGTCGCCGCACGCGTGGCGGTCGGCGCCATCGCCAAGGAACCGCAGAAATACTTTCCCTACGGCATCTACGCGGTGCCGGAAATCTCCACCTGCGGGCTGACCGAGGAAGAGGTCAAGCAGCGCGGCATCCCCTATGAGTGCGGCATCGCGCGGTTCCGCGAAACCTCGCGCGGCCACATCATGGGGCTCGATTCGGGGCTGCTGAAGATGATCTTCTCGCTCAAGACGCGGCGGCTCCTCGGCGTTCACATCGTCGGCGAAGGTGCGACCGAGCTCGTGCACATCGGCCAGGCGGTGCTGAACCTGAAGGGTACCGTCGAATATTTCGTCGAGAACACCTTCAACTATCCGACGCTCGCCGAGGCCTACAAGATCGCCGGGCTCGACGCCTGGAACCGCATGGGCGAGATCAGGCCGCAGGAGACGGCGGAAGCGCCGCCGGCCAAGAGCGCTGTGCAACGCAAGTAGCTTGCCCCGGGGCGGGCCTCAGTAGCCCTGCGGAAACTGGCGGCTGCCGTCCTCGATCTCGTAGTAATCGCCCTTGTCGGCGCAAAAGATGTGGAAGCCAATCTTCAGCCCGGTCGGCTGGTCGAAGGCGCCGGCCATGATCGACGTGTAGTCGGAGCGGTCGCCCTTCCAGAACAGGGCCGAGCCGCAGGTCCGGCAGAAGCCGCGCCCGGCCGTGTCGCTGGCGCGATACCAGGTGATGTTCCCGCCGCCCTCGATCTCGAGGTTTTCGTCCGGCACGTTCGTGGCGGCGTAGTGGTGGCCGGTCTGCCGGCGGCACTGGCTGCAATGGCAGGCGATCACCTCGCGCAACGGCCCCTTCGTGCGAAAGCGGACGCTGCCGCAAAGGCAATGCCCGGTGTGAATCTCGGCCATCAGGTCCCCTTCCCTGCTTCTTCTTGTGGTCTTTGCGCCTGACGCTGGCAACAAAAAACCGGGCCAGCTTCGGCAGCCGGCCCGGTCCTGTCAAATGCAGAAAATTCATCAGTCTTTTCAATGCCGTTGATGGACGGCACCAAACCGTGAACGAAAGGCGATCAGCCGTTCACGACCATGCGTTTCTCGTCCAGGCTGCTCTTCAGGCGCTCGGCCAGCAGGAAGGCCAGCTCGAGTGCCTGGTCGGCGTTCAGGCGCGGATCGCAATGCGTATGGTAGCGGTCCGCCAGGTCGTCGCCCGACAGTGCACGGGCGCCGCCGGTGCATTCGGTGACGTCCTTGCCGGTCATCTCGATATGGATGCCGCCCGGATGCGTGCCCTCGGAGCGATGGATCTGGAAGAAGCTCTCGACTTCCGACAGGATCCGCTCGAACGGACGGGTCTTGTAGTTGTTGAGCGTGATCGTGTTGCCGTGCATCGGATCGCAGGACCAGACGACCTTCTTGCCCTCGCGCTCGACCGCGCGGATGAGGCGCGGCAGGTTCTCGGCGACCTTGTCATGGCCGAAGCGGCAGATCAGCGTCAGCCGGCCGGCCTCGTTGGCCGGGTTCAGCAGGTCGATGAGCTCGATGAGGCCGTCGGCCGTCAGCGACGGTCCGCACTTCAGCCCGATCGGGTTCTTGATGCCGCGGCAGTATTCGACATGGGCATGGTCGGCCTGGCGGGTGCGGTCGCCGATCCAGATCATGTGGCCGGAGGTGGCATACCAGTCGCCCGAGGTCGAATCGACGCGGGTCAGCGCCTGCTCATAGCCGAGCAGCAGCGCCTCGTGGCTGGTGAAGAAGTCCGTCTCGCGCAGTGCGGGATGGTTCTCGGCGGTGATGCCGATCGCCTTCATGAAGTCCATCGTCTCGGAGATCCGGTGCGCCAGCTTGCGGTAGCGCTCGGCCTGCGGGCTGTCCTTGACGAAGCCGAGCATCCACTGGTGCACGTTCTCCAGGTTGGCATAGCCTCCCATGGCGAAGGCGCGCAGCAGGTTCAGCGTCGCGGCCGACTGCCGGTAGGCCATGATCTGGCGTTCCGGATTGGGAATCCGGGCTTCCTCGGTGAACTCGATGCCGTTGATGATGTCGCCGCGGTAGGACGGCAGCGTCACCTCGCCCTGCTTCTCGACGTTCGAGGAGCGCGGCTTGGCGAACTGGCCGGCGATGCGGCCGACCTTGACCACCGGCTTCTGCGCGCCGAAGGTCAGCACGACGGCCATCTGCAGGAAGGCGCGGAAGAAGTCGCGGATCGTGTCAGCGCCGTGTTCGGCGAAGCTCTCGGCGCAGTCGCCGCCCTGCAGCAGGAAGCCCTTGCCTTCGGCGACGTTGGCCAGCGCGCTCTTCAGGCGCCGGGCCTCGCCGGCGAAAACGAGCGGCGGATACGAGGCGAGTTGCTCCTCGGTCGCGGCCAATGCCGCAGCGTCCGGGTAGTCCGGCACCTGCTGGATCGGCTTCTGCCGCCAGCTGTTCGGGGTCCAATTCTGTGCCATCTCGTTCACCTGTTTCGGGGCATGCGCGACAAGAGGCCCGCACGCCCGCTTTCATTAGGATGCGGGCTTATAAACCGGAAAGTCCCGCTTGCCTAGCGGGGCTTCCGCCGCCTCAGAGCTTCTCGCCGTTGCGGATCCGGTAGCTCGGCTGGTACATCGTCACCAGCTCCTCCGCCGCGGTCGGATGCACCGCCATCGTCCGGTCGAAGTCGTCCTTTGTGCAGCCCGCCTTCAGCGCGATGCCGAGAAGTTGCGCCATCTCGCCGGCGTCGTGGCCGAGCACGTGCACGCCCAGCACCTTCCGGTCCGCCGCATTGACCACGATCTTCATGATCGTCTTCTCCTGGCGTCCCGAGAGCGTCGCCTTCATCGGGCGGAACTCGGCGCGGTAAACCTCGAGCTCGGCAAAGGCCTTCGCGGCCGCCTCCTCGCTCATGCCGACGGTGCCGATCTCGGGCTGCGAGAACACCGCCGTCGGGATCAGATCGTGATCCGGCGAGGTCGGGCGTCCGCGGAACTCGGTCTCGATGAAGCACATCGCCTCGTGGATCGCGACCGGCGTCAGCTGCACGCGGTCGGTGACGTCGCCGATGGCGAAGATGCCGGGAACATTCGTGCGCGAGTATGCGTCGACCACGATCGCTCCCTTCTGGTCCGTCTCGACGCCGGCCGTCTCCAGCCCGAGGTCGGTGGTGTTGGGAACGCGCCCGAGCGCCAGCATGACCTGGTCGACGACCAGCGCCTCGCCCTTCAGCGTCCGCACCTGCCGCCGGCCGTCGGCGCCTTCGACGATATCCTGCAGGATATCCTCGCAGAGGATGCGGATGCCCTTGCCTTCCATCGCCTTGTGCAGGCCCTGGCGCATGTCGTGGTCGAAGCGCGACAGTATCTCCTTGCCGCGGTAGATCAGCGTCGTCTCGACGCCCAGCCCGTGGAAGATGTTGGCAAACTCGACGGCGATGTAGCCGCCGCCGGCGATCAGGATCGACTTCGGCAGCGCCGGCAGGTCGAAGGCCTCGTTGGAGGTGATGCAGAGCTCGTGGCCCGGCAGGTCCTTGTGCGGCGCCGGATGACCGCCGGTGGCGATCAGGATGCGCTCTGCCGTGACCAGCCTGTCGGTCGCCGCAAGCCGGATCGTGTTCGGGCCGACCAGCACCGCCCGCGTATCGAGGATCTCCGCGCCGGAGGTGTCCAGCCCCTTGCGGTAGAGCCCCTCCAGCCGCGTGATCTCCTGCTCCTTGGCGGCGACCAGCTTCCGCCAGTCGAAATGCGCCTCTCCCACGCTCCAGCCGAAGCCGGCCGCGTCCTCGAAATGCTCGCCGAACTGCGAGGCGTAGACATAGAGCTTCTTCGGCACGCAGCCGCGGATAACGCAGGTTCCGCCGAAGCGGAACTCCTCGGCGATCGCCACCTTCTTGCCCATGGCCGCGGCCAGGCGCCCGCTTCTAACGCCGCCCGAGCCGCCACCGATCACGAAGAGGTCATAGTCGAAAGCAGGCATCGGGCACTCCGGATTTTAGGATTGACGGGAAGGCACGACGCGCGGGACCTCGCGCCGCCGGCAGAGATATAGGTGCTGGCATGCGAAAAAGAAAAGCCCGGATCGCTCCGGGCTTCGCAAAACCGATTGGCGACGGGCTCGCGCCTTACTGGGGCTGCTGCTGGCCCTCGGCCTTCTTCTGCGCGCCGATCTCGGCTTCGAGCTTCTTGTCGCTGTTGACGGCGAGGTCGCGCGAGATGCCGGACGCCCAGATGTCGGCGGCCTTCATCACTTCGCGCGCGGCGAGCGGGCCGGACTGCAGCAGCTTCTTGCCCGCTTCCGAGCCGTAGAAGGCGGCGATCGCGTTCAGCTCCTCGACGGTGAAGGTCTTGGCGTAGATGTTGGCGACTTCGCGCTCGAGGTCGGCGCGACGCGGCGCCAGCGCCAGGGCTTCCTCGTCGACGGTCTTGTTGATCAGGTCGCCGAAGTTCGGCGAAGACTGGATGAGGGTGCCCTTCAGGCGCTCTGCGATCTGCGGCAGAATGGCGTCGAACTGGCCGGTCGCGTTCAGCGCGGTCATGGCCGCGCGGGCGGCCTGAACCTGCTCCGGCGTGGCGTCCTGTGCCGCCACGGAGCCCGCGAAGGCGACCGAAGCGACGAGCGTTGCGGCAAGCGTGCGGCCAAGGCCGGCAAAAATGGTCATTTTGGTCATTGCTCCTGTCTAATTGTCCGCTTTCAGCGTCCGCGCACCTGCCGGTCCGGCAATGATGGCAATCGACGCCATGTTGATGAACAAGCCGTGCTCCACGACGCCCGGGATCGCGTTCAAGGCGCTTGCCAGCGCCTCTGCATCAGGAATACGGCCAAATGATGCGTCCAGAATATAGTGCCCGCCGTCGGTCGTGAAGATGCCGTCGCCGGACTGGCGCGGCTCGATCGCGCCGGAAAGGCCGAGCCTTGCGGCAAGCTTCTCGATCGCGATTCGCGTGGCCACCATGCCGAACGGATTGACCTCGATCGGCAGCTTGAAGGCGCCCAGCGTCTCGACCACCTTGCTCTCGTCGGCGATGACGATCATGCGGGTGGAAGCGGCTGCGACGATCTTCTCGCGCAGCAGCGCGCCGCCGCCGCCCTTGATCAGGCGCAGCTTGCCGTCCACCTCGTCGGCGCCGTCGATGGTCAGGTCGAGCTCCGGAAGCTCGTCCAGCGACATCAGCGGCACGCCGAGCTCCACGCAGAGCCGGGCCGTGCGCTCCGACGTCGGCACGCCGACGACCGACATGCCGTTTGCCACCCGTTCCGCCAGCAACCGCACGAACTCCTCCGCGGTCGACCCTGTGCCGATGCCGAGACGCATGCCGTCCTCGACATAGGAGAGTGCTGCGGCCGCAGCCTTGATCTTCATTTCGCGGGCGTCCATCCGCCTCGAGCTCCTCTCAAAAACCCTGCCGTCGCCCGGCAGCCGTGCGGACCGACACTTACACGCCATCACGCGGGAACGAAAGCCAAATTCGCCGTCCCGGACCGACCGGACCCAGCGTCCGGCCGCAACGGCCCGAAGGGAAGCGTCCGCCTTGGCAATTGCAATCGCCGGCGCCATCCCTTACCTGCTTTGCAACGGCTTCAGCACAAGGACATGTCGTGACCGCTCCCCTCGTCGTCTTCGATCTGGACGGAACCCTTATCGATACCGCCCCCGATCTCATCAGCAGCCTCAACCACACGATCGCCACCGCCGGGCTCGCCCCGGTCAGCTATTCCGACCTCACCCATCTCGTCGGCCATGGCGGGCAGGTGATGATCCGGCGAGCCTTCGAACTGCGCGGCGGGCGGCTTGCCGATGACGAACTGCCGGGCATGCTCGAGGTCTTCGTCGAGCACTACGGGCAAGGCATGCCCGGCGCCTCGGCGCCCTACCCCGGCCTCGTCGCCGCCCTCGACCGGCTGCAGGCGGCCGGTTTCCGCCTCGCGGTCTGCACCAACAAGATGGAGGGGCTGGCAAGGCGCCTGCTCGACGGGCTGGGGTTGACGAAGCGCTTCGCGGCGATCACCGGCGGCGACACCTTTGCCGTACGCAAGCCGGATGCCGCCCACCTGCTGGAGACGGTCCGCCTCGCCGGCGGCGATCCCACGCGCTCTGTGATGATCGGCGACAGCCTCAACGACATGCTCGTCGCGCGCAATGCGGGCGTCCCCTCGATCGGCGTCCCCTTCGGCTATTCCGACGTCGCGATCGCCGCCCTGGAACCGACCCACATCATCGAGAGCTTCGACGAGCTTCACCCCGAGCTGGTCGAGAGCCTGATCGCCCGCGCCGCCGCCGCCTGACGCACGCTCTCCAGCGAATCAGACGGCCCGCCCCGGAAATGGGAGCGGGCCGTTTTCATCTCACGGGTCCCGCCTGCGATAGGCGGGCTCCACTCAGCTCTGGGCCTGGCGGACCTGACGCGTCGCTTCCATGGCCTTGCGCATGTAGGCGTCGCGACCGTAGACGTCGTCGAAGAACTCGACCTTGCCGTCCTTGTTCGGCCATGCGGTGAAATAGGACACGTAGACCGGGATGCGCTCGGGCACGCTGACGGCCTTGTTGCGCCCCTTGGCGATTTCCGCGCCGACCTGCTCCACGCTCGTGCCGAGCACCGCCGCCGCCATCAGCCGCGGATCGGCCAGACGCACGCAACCATGGCTCAGCGCCCGCATGTCCTTCTTGAAATAGCTCTTGGACGGCGTGTCGTGCATGTAGATCGCATGCGCGTTCGGGAACAGGATCTTCAATTCGCCGAGCGCATTGTCGTCACCGGGCGGCTGACGGACGGAGACGCCCTTCGTCGAGCCCCAGTTGATCTGCGACGACGAGACCGCCCGGCCGTTGAGCTCGACCTGGTAGCCGAGCCGGTCGAGATAGGACGGGTCGGAGCGCAGCTTCGGCAGCATCTCGTTGATGATGATCGACTGCGGCACGCCCCAGTACGGGTTGTACTCGACCGTCTGGATCTCGTCCTCGAAGAAATAGGTCTGGTTCGACTTCGAGCCGACGACCACGCGCATGGAGAATTTCTCCATGTCCTGGTCGTGATAGTAGGCCATGAAGGCCGGCTGGTTGATGAAGACGTAGCGCGAGCCGAGTTCGGCCGGCAGCCAGCGTGCCTGCTCCATCGCCACCTGGACCTTGAAGATCCTGTCGGCGACGCTGTCGCCGCCGACGAGATGGCGGATCGTCGCCTGGCCGACGATCCCGTCCGCCTTCAGCCCGCGCTCCTTCTGGAAGGCCTCGACGAGGGCGACCAGTTCGGGCGTGTAGTCCGGCGTGCCCTTGTAGGCGGCGATCGTGGCGGCCTGTTCGCTCCTGAGCGCATCGGAACCGTGCTTGACGACGCCCTTGACGATGTTCGCCAGCTCGGGGTTGCTCTCTCCCGGCTTCAACAGCGTGCCGGGCGCGATCACCACCGGCTCGGATGCGTCGCTCTCGGCCTTGAGCGCCTTCAACTCGGCCTTCAGGGCCTGGAAATGAGCGCCGGACGGCTCGCGGCTCTTCAGATAGGCCGCGACATCCGGGCTCATCGAGAGGATCTTCAGCGCCGCCACCAGGTTGACGTCCTTGCGGGCGAAATCGTGGTAGCCCGAGATCCGGTTGGGGTTGATGCGGCCGCGGACGGTGTCGAGCACATAGGTGGCGACGGCCGAGGACAGGTTGACCTCGAAGGCCGCGAGCTCCTGGTAGCGCGCCGCCATGTTGGCACTGTCGAAGACGGCCGACGGCACCTGAACGGCATAGTCCTGCGGGTCGAGCCCGGTCGAAGCCGCGTCCGCGAGCACGGCCAGCGCTGCGCGGGCACGATCGCTGATCTGGCTCCCCGACACCCAGATGAGGCCGGTATTGTGGCTGTAGAAATCCTCGACGGCCCTGGCGCTCTCGGCCGGAGCCTCCGCCTTCACCGAGGCGAATTCCCGCCGGACATCGCCTTCGGGCGTGTGTGGCGCCGCATCCACGGTCGCGACGTCGATCGACCCCGTCACCACCGGATCGGCGACCTTGTCCAGCGCGATCGTCTTCAGCGGGTCGGCCTTGTAGGTGTAGTAGCTCGGCGCGCTCACCTTCGGCAGCGGCGCCGGCTTGGTGGCGACAGCGGGCCCGGGGGCGGCCATCGGCATGTTCACGCCCGGCGGCGGCACCGGCTCCTGACGCCTGCGCTTGCCGAACAGAAGCTCCAGCAGGTTCGGCTGGGCCGCATATGCCGGGGCGACATCGGCGACCGTAACAGCGCAGGTTATCAAGAGCGCCGTGAGCGCCGCGGACTTCTTCAACGTCATATCTGCTTCATTCCCCTGTACCGCCGGTAGCGGCGGCGAACTGGTTTGCACCCGACCATGCGAGCCGGGAAACTATAGAATCGGATGGTGAATGAAAAGGAAACGCGTTGCACGTACACCATCACAACCGCCCCCGTTCGCCAACCGGATCGACGCCTGCGGCTGCAGCCAACACCCTGAAACAAAGAGAGAATCCGGATCGCTCAAATATTCTGCCGCAGTTTCGCCGCAACCGGGCGCCGGCCTCGCCATGAAATTGCGTCCAGCTGTGCCGCAATCGCAACAGCACGCACCGTCGATCGACGACGCCCGAGGCGCTGCGACTCGCTAATCGATTTTAGCGGACCGAGCCGGACATTGCGGCATCGGCGCCCTTTACAAGCACGGACTTTATGGGCCAGAGAATGCGCCGGATTTCGAGCACGGCGCCATCTTCCGCGCGCCGTCCGGCGACGGCCGCTTCCATGCGGCGGCGGTCGCCGACCCGAGAGCGCATGGATTGACGGCGGGAAGAGAAATGACATCTACGCGTACCGAAACCGATACCTTCGGCCCCATCGAGGTCGACAACAGCCGCTACTGGGGTGCGCAGGCACAACGCTCGCTCGGCAACTTCAAGATCGGATGGGAGAAGCAGCCGCTGTCGGTCGTCCGCGCGCTCGGCATCGTCAAGCAGGCCGCCGCCCGCGCCAACATGGCGCTCGGCCGGCTCGATCCGAAGCTCGGCGAGGCGATCATCGCCGCCGCCCAGGAAGTGATCGACGGCAAGCTCGACGACCACTTCCCGCTCGTGGTCTGGCAGACGGGCTCCGGCACGCAGTCCAACATGAACGCCAACGAAGTGATCTCGAACCGGGCGATCGAAATGCTCGGCGGCGAGAAGGGCTCCAAGAAGCCGGTTCATCCCAACGACCACGTCAACATGAGCCAGTCGTCGAACGACACCTATCCGACGGCCATGCACGTCGCCTGCGCCGAGCGCATCGTCCACCACCTGCTGCCGTCGCTGAAGCACCTGCACCAGGCCCTCGAGGCCAAGGTCAAGGCGTTCGACCACATCATCAAGATCGGCCGCACGCACACGCAGGACGCCACCCCCCTCACCCTCGGCCAGGAATTCTCCGGCTATGCCGCCCAGGTCGCCTCCTCGATCAAGCGCATCGAGATGACGCTGCCGGGCCTGATGGAGCTGGCGCAGGGTGGGACCGCCGTCGGCACCGGCCTGAACGCGCCGGTCGGCTTCGCCGAGAAGGTCGCCGAGGAGATCTCGAAGATCACCGGCCTCGACTTCAAGACCGCGCCGAACAAGTTCGAGGCGCTGGCCGCCCATGATTCGATGGTCTTCGCCCACGGCGCCATCAATTCCGCCGCCGCCGCCCTCTTCAAGATCGCCAACGACATTCGCCTGCTCGGTTCCGGCCCGCGCTCCGGCCTCGGCGAACTGTCGCTGCCGGAAAACGAGCCAGGCTCGTCGATCATGCCCGGCAAGGTCAACCCGACCCAGTGCGAGGCGCTGACGCAGGTCTGCATCCAGGTGTTCGGCAACCAGACCTCGCTGTCCTTCGCCGGCAGCCAGGGCCATTTCGAGCTGAACGTCTACAATCCGCTGATGGCCTACAATTTCCTGCAGTCGGTGCAGCTTCTCGCCGACGCCGCCGTCTCCTTCACCGACAACTGCGTCGTCGGCATCGAGGCGCGCGAGGACAACATCAAGGCCGCGCTCGAGCGTTCGCTGATGCTGGTGACGGCGCTGGCGCCGAAGATCGGCTACGACAACGCCGCCAAGATCGCCAAGACCGCCCACAAGAACGGCACGACGCTGCGTGAGGAAGCCGTCGGCGGCGGCTACGTCACGAACGAGGAGTTCGACGAGGTGGTCCGCCCCGAAAAGATGATCATGCCGGGCTGAACCGCCTGAAAATCAATCGTTTCGTCCAGGCCCCGCGGCGTTTCCGCGGGGCCTTTTTTCTGTCGTCCGCCCGCCGGCGATCATAAGATCGTTAATCGTTTCCAAATCATTTCTCACTAATTTGACTGATCAGAAGCCGACCCCGACAGGAGCTAGCGTTGAACACTCCCATCGCGCAGAAAGTGCAGGCGCCAGACATCGCGGCGCAGGTGGCTTATGCCATGCGCATCATGGGCGTCGCCCCCATACCGCGGAACTACGAGCTGTTTTACGAGGCCTATATCGGTTCGAGCCCCAAGCTGACGCGCGAGGTCGCCGCCCTCGGCAACAGGGCCTCGCAGGAGGAGCTCGATCAGATCGGCCGCCAGTATTTCGGCCACCATCACCGGGCCGAGGCGATCGACGGCGCCCACAGCAAGCTCGTCAACCAGCTGGAGGGCCTGCTGCAGCTCCTGCGGCAGGAGCAGACGTCGCTGGAGAGCTACAACCAGCTGCTCGACGAGACCTACAGCCGCATCAGCAACAAGAACAACACCAGCGCCGAGATCATCCGGGGCGCCATCAACGTGCTGTCGGCGGCGACCGGCGACACCATCAGCCAGGGCAAGGAGATGGTGGAGACCGTCACGCAGCGGTCGCGCGAGATGGACGTCGTCCGGCGCGAGCTCGACGAGTACAAGCGCATCGCCAACACCGATTCGCTGACGCAGCTCTCCAACCGCCGCGCCTTCGACGACAGGCTCGCGGCGATCTACGACAACGCGATGCTGCACAACGTCACAGCGCTGGTGCTGGCCGACATCGACCACTTCAAGAAGATCAACGACACCTACGGCCACCCGGTCGGAGACAAGATCCTGGCGTCGGTCGGCAGCATCATCCGCGCCAGCGTGCGCAAGGACATCTTCATCGCCCGCACCGGCGGCGAGGAGTTCGCGATGATCGTCGAGGGCAACAACCAGGAAGAGGTGATGACGATCGCCGAGCGCGTCCGCACCACGCTGGAGCACACCCCGTTCAAGAACTCCAAGACGGGCGTCAACTACGGGCCGATCACGATCTCGCTCGGGCTGTGCATGGCGAGCGAGGCGGACGGCCCGGCGGAACTCTACAGCAAGGCCGACATCGCGCTCTACTGCGCCAAGAACGGCGGGCGCAACCGCACCATGCCCTTCGAGGACGGCATGAAGAAGGACTTCTCCAAGAGCTGGCTCATCTATCGCAAGTAGCCGGCCATCCGGGCGCGCCATGCCACGGTCCTTGCATGACGACACTTCCCTCGGGAACTCCACGGCGCCTTCCGGCGCCGTTTTCTTTTCCTGCCGCCTGTTCCCCCGGTAACAGCGCGCGCGAATTTTTGCGCCGACACTGCGCTCGCCGTTCAGGGTACCGCGCGGATCCTCCCAAGCGTTGCGGCACCTTTCGAGAAGCGCTTCACCAATCAGGTGGGGGCCTGGGTGCGTGCCTCCGGACGAGCCGGCAACGGAGATCGCCGGAGGCACGCGTTCCAGGCCATGCCTGTGCGCGACCGCAACGGCTCTCCTCACCACATCGTCTTTGCCGCCCGGGCCGGCCATTCGCGGTCGTAGGCCTTGCCGTCGAAGCCCTGCTTGGCCGAGGCCAGCATCTCACCGACGGTCGGCAGGCTCTTCGGATCGCGGAATTTCTCGGCATTCCACAGGTCGGCGCGGATGACGGCGCGGGCGCACTGGGAATAGACCTCCTCGATCGTGATCACCACGACGGAACGCGGATGACGGCCGTCCATCTCGAACCGCGACGTCAGCGCGTCGTCGATGCGGACGACGGCGCGGCCGTTGAGCCTGATGGTCGTGTTGGAGCCGGGCACGAGGAAGAGCATCGCCACGCGCGGATCGCGCACGATGTTCGAGAGCGAATCGATGCGGTTGTTGCCGCGCCAGTCGGGCAGCATCAGCGTCCGCTCGTCCTCGATGTGGACGACGGTGCCGGCATCGCCGCGCGGCGAGCAGTCCAGTCCTTCCGGCCCGACGGTCGCAAGCGTCATGAACGGCGAGGCCTCGATCATCGCCCGGTACTCGGGCAGGAGGAAATCGGTCACCTTGACGAGCGACGCCTCGCCCGGTTCGCCATAGAGGCGGTTGAGCTCTTCGACGGAGGTCACGACGGTCATGAAAATCCCTCGCTGATTGGACGCCGGCGTCGTTCGCACATCGCCGTGACGGTTGCGTGACACCTGATATCGACGCAAATCGAGATGACCCTAGCGCGGCTTCTCCGAGCGGTCCCGCGTCATGCCCTTCTCGGCAAGCTCGCGCTCATAGGCCGCGAAGAGCTCGCCGCCCTTCTCGCCGAGCTCGCGCAGGTAGGCCCATGTGTAGATCCCGGTATCGTGGAAATCGTCGAAGCCGATGCGTACGGCGTAGTTCCCGGTCGGCGTCACCGAGATGATGGCGACGTTGCGCTTTCCCGGTACGGTGACCCGCTGCCCGGGACCGTGACCCTGGACCTCCGCCGACGGCGACAGCACCCGCAGCATCTCCGCCGACAGCTCGAAGCGCTGCCCGTCGTCGAATGCGACAGTCAGTCGCTGCCGGTCCGGCGATACCCGCAACTCGGTCGGCCAGTATTCGCTCATCGTTGGTCTCTCCGCCGCTTTTTCGGAAGCACTAGGACCGGTCGCCGGCCGAGGCAAGCCTCAACTTCGCTTGATCCGGACATCAGCCCCTTGACGGCTTGCTGCAAGGGGCCCACATTCCCGGCAATTCAAGAGGATAGACGTGAACAGTATCGTAGGAACGATGGACAGGGCAACGGCGCTCGGCAGATCGGACGCGCCGATGATCGATCCGTTCGGCCGCGCCGTCACCTATCTTCGGGTCTCCGTCACCGACCGCTGCGACTTCCGCTGTACCTACTGCATGGCGGAGAACATGACCTTCCTGCCGAAGAAGGACCTTCTGACGCTGGAAGAGCTCGACCGGCTCTGTTCCGCCTTCATTCACAAGGGTGTCCGCAAGCTGCGCCTGACCGGCGGCGAACCGCTGGTGCGCAAGAACATCATGTTCCTGGTGCGCAAGCTCGGCCGCCATGTCGAGACGGGTGTGCTCGACGAGCTGACGCTGACGACGAACGGTTCGCAGCTTGCCCGCCATGCCGCCGAACTCGCCGACTGCGGCGTCCACCGCATCAATGTCTCGCTCGATACCCTTGATGCCGACAAGTTCCGCAGCATCACCCGCTGGGGCGATCTGTCCAAGGTGATGGCGGGCATCGATGCCGCCCAGGCGGCCGGCCTCAAGGTCAAGCTCAATGCCGTGGCGCTGAAGGACTTCAACGACCGCGAGATCCCCGAGATGCTGCGCTGGGCGCACGGGCGCGGCATGGACCTGACGCTGATCGAGACGATGCCGATGGGCGAAATCGACGAGGACCGCACCGAGCATTACCTGCCGCTGTCGGAGATGCGCGCGCGCCTTGCCGAAGAGTTCACGCTCGCCGACAACGACTACCGCACCGGCGGTCCCGCCCGCTACGTCACGGTCGCCGAGACCGGCGGCCGGCTGGGCTTCATCACGCCGATGACGCACAATTTCTGCGAAAGCTGCAACCGGGTGCGGCTGACCTGCACCGGCACGCTCTACATGTGCCTCGGGCAGAACGACGCGGCCGACCTACGGCTGCCGCTGCGCGCCTCGGAGGACGACGCCCTGCTGTCGCAGGCGATCGACGAGGCGATCGGGCGCAAGCCCAAGGGCCACGACTTCATCATCGGCCGCAACAACCGCCCCGCCGTCGCCCGCCACATGAGCGTCACCGGCGGCTGAGCAGCACGCCTCACCTCTGAACGATCGATCCGGTCCCCGGCCGGGAACGGGCACGTGGCTGCACGGCCGCGCCGTCTCCCCTCATCGCCTCGCATTCGCTCGGCGCATCTCTCACAGGCGAACACAGACAAAAGGGCAAGAGGGAAGCCGGTTCCCTCCTGCCCAGACTCTTGCCCCTCGAAGGGCGTGCCGCCGGCGGCATCGCCGGCGCGCCTTCAGGCGGCGTAGGAGCTGTCCGAGCGGCTTTCGAAGCCGCCCGTCCTGAAGCGCTCGATCTTGCGGTTCAGGAGCTCGACGCGGCTGCGCAGGCCGTGGATCTCGGCGTTGTTCTCCTCCACCATGGCCGCGTTCTGCTGGGTGATCAGCTCGACCTGGTGCACCGCCTGGTTGACCTCGTTCAGGCCCTCGTACTGGGCGGCGGCGGCCTTCTCGATATTGCCGACGAGGTCGTGGATGGAGGAAATGTGCTCGTTGATCACCGTCAGCGCCTTGCCGGTCTCCTCCACCAGCGAAACGCCGCTGCGGACCTGGGCGGAGCTGTCGGAGATCAGCCCCTTGATCTCGCGGGCCGCACCCGCGCAGCGCTGGGCCAGTTCGCGCACCTCCTGGGCGACGACGGCAAAGCCCCTTCCCGCCTCGCCGGCGCGCGCGGCCTCGACGCCGGCATTGAGCGCCAGGAGGTTCGTCTGGAAGGCGATCTCGTCGATCACGCCGATGATTGTGCCGATCTTCTCGGAGGAGCGGTTGATCTGCGCCATCGCCTCGACGGCCTGGGCGACCACCTGGCCGGACTTGATCGCATAGGTGTGCGTCTCGTCGACGGAGGCGGTCGTACGCTGGGCGCTCTCGGCCGTCGTGCGGACGATGTCGGTCAGCTGGCGCAGCGCCCGCGAGCTCTCCTCGAGGGCCGCCGCCTGCTGTTCGGTGCGCCGCGCGAGGTCGTCGGCGGATGCGGCGAGGTTGCCGGTGCCGCCGTTGATCTCCTGCGTGGTGGCGCGAACGTCGGCGAGCGTCGCCCGCAGCGCCTCGACGGCATTGTTGTAGGTGCGGGCCATCGCCACGTATTCGGCCGCGAGCGCCTCCGTCATGCTTTCCTCGAGGTCGCCCTCGGCGAGCTTGCCGAGCACGCCGGAGAGCGCGGTCAGCGCCTCCATCTGCTCCGCTTCGATCCGGGCCTGCTCGGCCGCGCGGCGGGCCTGTTCCGCGGCCGTCTGCGCGCGCTGCGCCTCGGCCTCCTGCTCCAGCCTGACGTTCTCCAGCGCGGCATCGCGGAACACGGCGACCGAGCGCACCATGTCGCCGATCTCGTCGCCGCGGTTGCGGCCGTCGATCGACACCTCCAGGTCGCCGCTGGCCAGCCGCGACATCACGTCGGTGACGCGCTTCAGCGGCCCGCGCAGCGTCTCGACCAGCATGAGACCGCCGACGATGGCGAGCAGGGTGCCCGCGACCATGGCGATGATCGAGATGTCGGCGGAGCGCTGGCTGTCACGCTTGCCGGCTTCCTGGGCGCTGCTGACGAAGGCTTCGAGCGTCTGGCTGGCATCGGCCACCAGCGTGCGGGCCCCTGCCCGCGCCTCCCGCCAGCGCTGGTCGACGTCGATCAGCGCCTGCGAACCCTGCTCGATCGCAGCCAGGTGCGGCTTCAGCTTCGAGGCCAGATCCCGCAGCGTGGCATTCCTGCCGCCGAGACCGGAAAGCTCGGCTGCGCTCTTTTCGACCGCGGCCAGGTCGGCGAGCACGAGCGCGCGGCCGGCCTCCTCGGGCTTGCGGTGCAGTTCGCTGATATGCAGCCGCGTCCGGTCGATCTGGAGGAAGGTGTCGCCCATCAGCGCGATCAGCGTCTTCAGGACCCCGATCTCGTTGTCCATGCTGACGAAGCGCTTGGCGGCCATGTCGGAATTCTGCTGGGCGGCCTTCAGGAAATCGGCGTCGTATTTGGAGAGCTTCGACAGGATCGGCGTGAAGGCCTGCTTCTTCGTCTCGGCATCGTCGTTGCCGGCCAGCACCTTCTCGATCTGGGCGATCTCGTTCTTGACCAGCACGAACTGGCCGAGCGCCTTGGGCGAGGCGATCTTCTCGGATTCGCCGAGCTGCTTGACGAGTGCGGGAAGGTAGGTGGTCGCAGCCTTGACCTTGTCTTCCGCCTTCATGGCGAGCGCCACCGGCTTGCGGAACTTGCCGATCCGTTCGGCGAGCCCCTGGTAGGCGGCGGCGTCGAACAGGAGCGTGCGGGCGAACTTCTCCTTCTCGTCGGATTCGCCGCGGATGACGCCGATCTGCTTTTCGGCGAACTGTCCCTCGGCCGTCAGGCCGGCGAGCGCCGCCTCGAGTTCGGCGGTGATCCGGCCCTGCTCCTCGTGCACGGCCCACAGGGTGTCGGCCTGCGCGCGCATCTGCGGCGGCAGGGCGACGACGGAGGCGATCTTCTCCTTCTCGGCCGCATCCGGCAGCAGCGCGTCCAGCGCGTGGATGCCCTCGTCCTGCGCATCGATGCGCTCGGCGAGCGCGGTGCGCGCCGACTCGGACGGCGCGTCGACGAATTCCTGCAGCGCGGTCCTGAGATACTGGAAATCCGACAGGCTGCTGATCGTCTCGCGCGTCACCGTCATGTGACCGTTCAGGGTGCGGGCGGTGAAGAAACCGACGAGGCCGATGCCGGCGATCAGGATGACGAGCGGAACGACGAAGAGCAGCACCTTGGTGACGATACGGCGGCGCTGCAGCAAGCGATCGATGAAGGACATGGATTCCCCAGGGTATTGTTCTTGTCCATCTCATACCCGACCGGTGGCCGACTGCCTGTGTCCGCCTCTCCGGGTCCGGGCGCAGCCGGGACCGAGGGCAGGACCAGCAGGGCGCGGCAACTTTCCCTCGCGCGCCCGCCACCCGTCGCATCATGCGATGGGTCCTGTGGGTGACGTTACGATAGGAGCCGAGGATTAAAGAATTGCCAATCCTGCACTATCGTTTTTCGTGAACGCCGCAGCGCCCGATCCGGCCGCAGCGCGCACGAAACCCGCACTGGCTTCCGCCCGCCATCACGGCTATCACGGTGGGACCTCGCAGGAATCGCAGCATGAAATTCTCCGCAAATCACAAGGGCGCGCTGTTCATGGCGCTGGCCATGGCCAGCTTCAACGTCAACGACGCGCTGGTGAAGTCGGTCACCGGCGCGATGAACCCGGGACAGATCATGTTCGTCCGCGGGCTGCTCACGTCCTGCATGATCATCGCGCTCGCCTGGCCGGCGCGGGCGCAATTCTGGCGACGGGTGCTGCCGGACCGCAAGGTGCTGGTGCGGGCCATGGCCGAGGTGGGCGCCGCCCTCACCTACATCATGGCGCTCGGCCTGCTGCCGCTCGCCAACACCGCCGCCATCCTGCTGTCGCTGCCGCTGGCGGTGACGCTCGGGGCCGTGCTGTTCCTCGGCGAGACCGTCGGCTGGCGGCGGTGGCTGGCGATCATCTGCGGGTTCGCCGGCGTGCTGATCGTGATCCGGCCCGGCCCGGAGGGGTTTTCGATCGGTGCCGTCTTCGTGATCGGCGCCGTCATCTGCGCCGCCACCCGCGATCTCCTGACGCGCCGTATCGATCCGGAGATCCCGGCGACGCTGATCACCGTGGTCACGGCCCTCGCCATCACCCTGTTCGGCGCGCTGATGATCGTGCCCCTGGGCGGCTGGCGGCCGATGGATGCGGACGTGTTCGTGCGGCTCTGCTTTTCCAGCGTCGCGCTGCTGATCGGCTACCAGTGCATCGTCTTTGCGATGCGGGCCGGCGAGATTTCCTTCGTCGCGCCGCTGCGCTACACGAGCCTGATCTGGGCCATCGGCATCGGCATCGTCTTCTTCGGCGACATCCCGGATTTCTGGATGTGCGTCGGCGTGGCGGTGATCGTCGCCTCGGGGCTCTATGCCTTCAACCGGGAAAACCGCAAGCGCGCCGAACAGTTCGCCCAGACGTCGGCGGCCAAGGGACCCTGACTGCGGCAATGTTGCCGGGCGGATGACCGTGGGCGGGCGTTGAAACGGTAGAAATCGGGTCTAAGATCGGAAAGATCAAACAGTTAGCCGGGTCCGCGCCGCCGTGACAGAGAAGCCGAACGCCAACGCCACTGCCGCCATCGCCACGCCCGCCGCCCCCGGCCTCGCCATTCCCGGCGTCGTGCTCGCGGGCGGCCTGTCCAGCCGCATGGGCGCCGACAAGGCCCGTATCCCGCTCGGCGGCGTGCCGCTCGTCGAGCGCGCGCTGCGCCGCCTCGAACCGCAGGTGTGCGCGCTTGCGATCAGCACGAACGACCCGAACGCTCCGGAGCTCCGGGCGCTGGGCCTGCCGCTCCTCGGCGACCCGGACGGCGTCCGGTCCGGGCCGATCGGCGGCGTGCTCGCAACGCTGCGGCATGCCCGTCGCGCCCATCCGGCCGCCTCCCATGTCGCAACGGTGCCGACCGACAGCCCCTTCTTCCCGGCATCCCTCGTCGCCCGGCTGAGCGAGGCGGCGCGTGGCCCGGAGGACATCGCCTTCGCCACCTCCTCGGGCGGCGCCCACCCCGTCTTCGCGCTCTGGCCGGTCGCCCTCGCCGACGATCTCGCCCACTGGATGCTGAGCGCGGATACGCTCCGCCTGCGCAGCTGGCTCGCGCGGCACGAGGCCCGGGCCGTCGCCTTTGCCGACTGCGAGACGGCCGAGGGGCCGCTCGATCCGTTCTTCAACGTCAACACGCCCGCCGATCTGGAACGGGCGGAATTCTGGCTCAGGACACTTTCCCGATGACGACATCCCCGCCCCGCATCTTCGGCATCGCCGGCTGGAAGAACTCCGGCAAGACCGGTCTCGCCGTGCGCCTCGTCGAGACGCTGGTGTCGCGCGGCTTCGTCGTCTCGACGATCAAGCACGCCCACCACGATTTCGACATCGACAAGGTCGGCGCCGACAGCTACCGCCACCGCCAGGCGGGCGCGCACGAGGTGACGATCGTCTCGGGAACGCGCTTTGCCATCATGCACGAGCTGCGCGGTGCGCCCGAGCCGAGCTTCGAGGAAATCCTGGCGCGGATCGCGCCCTGCGACCTGGTGCTGATCGAAGGCTACAAGCGCGAGCCGATCCCCAAGATCGAGGCGCGGCGGCTGGAATCGGTCAACCGCACGCCGCTCTCGCCGGAGGACCCCCACATCGTCGCGATCGCCGCCGATCACCCCGTCACGGACACCGCACTGCCGGTCTTCGATCTCGACGACACGGATGCGATCGCCGACTTCGTACTGTCTACGGTGGGGTTAGACCGGAAGAAATTCGCGCCTGATCTCGAGCGGTAGCACCATGTTGTTTCCGCCCTCATTGTCCGCCGATCTTCTCGCCAGATCATTTCGCGCGACCAATGGCGAACTCGGAGTCCTGCTGATCGATGCCACGGCATTCCTTGATGCCTGCGACGCAGATGACGTGGCTGTTCTGGGATGGGAACTGTGGCTGGTCGATCATGGCTGGGACAGGTCCGGCCAACCATGCCTCGCCCCCGGATACTGGATCGGAGTGATACCGACCCGCGATGGATCCGGTTCGGTGATCGGGGGATCCGGCAACTCCGATTGCACCCGGAACGACGTCGCCACTTTGGACCTTCAGGCGATCATCGAAGACCGTTGGCTTCCATTTGTCAGGATCAATTTCACCCTAGGCGCCTGAGTGACTTCGCCGAAAGGCCGCCGGATCGCTGCGGCGGCCTCCAAGTTCTGTGCGTCCGCTGCCTCACTCGGCCGAGGCGACCGGCTTCACCAGCGGGGTGACGCGGCGGATGGTGACACGGCGGTTGAGCTGCTCGGGGCCGTCGGTGGCGACCTTGAGGTAGCGCTCGCCATAGCCCTGGGTCGACAGGTTCTCCGGCGGGATGTCGTAGACGTCCGTCAGGACGTTTGCGACCGATTCGGCCCGCTCGTCGGAGAGGATCAGGTTCGAATCGTCGGAGCCCACCGCATCGGTGTGGCCCTCGATCAGGAAGGTCTCGCTCGGATCCTCGTCCAGAAGCTCGTTGATCGCGTCGGCGACCTGGCGCAGCGTCGAGGCCTGCTCCATCGAGATCTCGGCGCTGCCGGTGGCGAAGGTGATCGTGTCGAGGTCGATACGGCGCACCTTGTCGCGGATGCGGGCCGAATACTTCACCTCGTCGAGCGTGTAGACCCGTTCGACCGGCTCCACCGGCGGCAGATCGAGGAACTCGCGATAGTCGCGGTCATAGCCGGAGGAGGTGTCGATGATGTACTCGTCGACGGGCACGCTCAGGCGCATCGGCGGCAGGTCGAGGCCCGGATCGTAGAACGGCCGGTCGTAGACGTAGTCGACCTCCGGCACGTAGTAGAGCACGTACTCCCGGTCGCCGACGAAGCGCGAGCGCTGGATGACCTCGCCGTAGTCGTTGCGGATCGTCACGACGCGGACGCCGCCGGGGCGCTCGATCGTCTCGCGGATCCGTCCGTCGCGCAGCGTCTCGTAGTACGTGTTGCCGCCGCGGCGCGACAGGCGGTCGCTGTCGTAGTGGCGCACGAAGGTGCGGTTGTCGATGTTGTAGATCACGCGGTTGTCCTCGCGCCGGCCGATCCGGACATTGTCGGGATCGCGGTAGTCCGGCCGCCGGTCGCGCCGCTCGCCGCGCTCGCGGTCGATCGATTCGTGGCGGTCGTAGCGGCGGCGGTTGCCGTCACGGTCGACCTGAGCGTCGGCATCCGACCGCGGTACGCGCACGCTGGCCTTGCGACGCTCCTCCTCGCGCTTCCTGCGGCTCTCCTCGCGCGATCCGCCGCGGCGATCGGCGTCCTTGTCGCTGTCGAGCACGGCCGCGCCGCCGACCACCGGAAGGTCGATCGTCTCGGTCGTCTTGGAAGGATCGCGGGCGATCCGCTCGCGCTCGGCATCGCGCTCGCGGCGGGGACGCTGGCGGTTCTCCTCGTCCGCACGCCGTTCGCGGTCGGATTCGGCCTTCTTGCGACGCTCCTCGCGGGCGCGCTCACGGTCGGTCTGCCCGTCCTGCCGCTCCTTCGCCTGCTCGGACTTGCGCTCCTGCTGTTGCTTCGCGCGGTCGGACTGGCGTTCCTGCTGTTCCTGGTTGCGGTCAGACTGCCGTTCCTGACGCTCCTTGTTCCGGTCGGATTGCCGCTCCTGCTGCTCCTGATTGCGATCGGACTGACGCTCCTGTTGCTCGCGATTGCGGTCCGACTGCCGTTCCTGGCGTTCCTTGTTGCGGTCGGACTGGCGCTCCTGCTGCTCGCGCTGGCGGTCGGACTTCTGCTCCTGCTGCTGCTTCTGATTGCCTTCCGACTGCCGCTCCTGCCGTTCCTTGTTGCGATCGGACTGGCGTTCCTGCTGTTCGCGGTTGCGGTCCGACTGCCGCTCCTGCTGCTCGCGATTGCGGTCGGATTGGCGCTCCTGGCGCTCCTTGTTGCGGTCGGACTGGCGCTCCTGCTGTTCCTGATTGCGGTCGGACTGCCGTTCCTGGCGCTCCTTGTTCCGATCGGACTGGCGCTCCTGACGTTCCTTGTTGCGGTCGGACCCGCCCTCCTGGCGCTCCTGCTCGCGCTGCTCGCGGCGCTTGCGGCGCAGTTCCTCTTCGCTGTCGCCGTTGTCGTTCGACTGGGCGAGGATCACGCCGCCTGCGGCATCGACGGGCTGCAGCGTCGCGCGGAAGGCGGCTGCGTCGGCAGGCTGCCAGATGATCGAAACGATCGGCAGTGCCACCGTGGCAAGCAGTTTGGCTCGATTACCCATGATCTATTCCTTGTTGTCGCGTTTCCTCATTGGCGAGGGGTCAACCAACCATTCGGGGCGATTTTGTGTTTCAACCGCAACGGTTAGCGTCTTGATATTCAACGATATCGGCCTTCGCCTGAACTTCCCGTGAACGTCCCGTTGAACCCGCGTTCACCTCCGGGACACGTCAACGCCTGTCCAGGCCGATAGTTCCGCAATCCACAGCCGCCGCTCTCGCTGCCCGCGCGCCGCGGCGGATTGCCCGTTGATTTTTGCCCAAAAAGCTGGCGATTATCGCGGCAAGCGGAAACCCGTGTCCGCCGAGCGCCGGCAGAACCACAAGAAACCCGGCCGGCATGAACAAACAGAGAGGATCTCAATGCGCATTTCCAAACGTCTCACCATGGCCGCATCCGCTGCCGTCTTCACGCTGATGGCCGGCGCCGCAATGGCCGATGGTGAAAAGATCGTCATCGGCACCGAAGGCGCCTACCCGCCCTTCAACAATCTCGAGGCCGACGGCACGCTCACCGGCTTCGACATCGACATCGCCAAGGCGCTCTGCGAGCAGATGAAGGCCGAATGCACCTTCGTCACGCAGGACTGGGACGGCATCATCCCCGCGCTCGAGGCCAAGAAGTTCGACGCCATCATCGCGTCGATGTCGATCACCGAGGAGCGCAAGCAGAAGGTCGACTTCTCGGCCAAGTACTACAACACCCCGCCGGCCATCGTCGTGCCGAAGGATTCCGACATCACCGCCGCCACGCCCGAGGCGCTCGCCGGCAAGACGCTCGGCGCACAGTCGTCCACGACCCATTCCAACTATGCCGAAGCGCATATGAAGGATGCGGAGCTGAAGCTCTACCCGACCGCCGACGAGTACAAGCTCGACATCGCCAACGGCCGCATCGACGGCGTGATCGACGACGTCGTGGTGCTTTCGGAGTGGCTGAAGACGGCAGACGGCGCCTGCTGCAAGCTGCTCGGCACCCTGCCGATCGATCCGGTCATCAACGGCGAAGGCGCCGGCATCGCCGTCCGCAAGGGCGAGACGGCGCTGGCCGACAAGTTCACCAAGGCGATCGCCGACATCCGCGAAAACGGCAAGTACCAGGAAATCAACGCCAAGTACTTCCCCTTCGACGTCTACGGCGAATAAGGCCCAAGGCCGATCGGCCGCATTCCCGGCCGATCGCGCGATGCTTCGTCAGGGGGGCTTGCCGGCCCCCTGACCGAAATCCTCCCTGTCGCAAGACGCCACCGCTATCGGCGGGCCTTGCGGCAGGGACCTGCGAGATGCGGGCCGGCGGCCTGTCGCAGATGCCGCAATCTCGCGACCGATGCATGCTGCCCGACGCGCCGCACCGCGCCATGCACACAGGCGGCGCCGCGGTCCCATGGCTCGTTGCCGGTTCGACAAGGTATCGGCACCATGACAAAAGCGCAGTTCCAGATCAGCCGTTGCGGGATGAAGGGCGTCACCGCCGTTTCTGCGGATACGGCGCATGCGTTCGGCCGGCACACGCACGACCAGTTCGGGATCGGCGTCATCGTCCGCGGCGCGCAGAAATCCCTGAGCGGGCGCGGCCTCGTCGAGGCGGAAGCCGGCGACGTCATCACCGTCAATCCCGGCGAGGTGCATGACGGCGCGCCGCTCGGAGAGCGCGGCCGGGCGTGGCGGATGCTCTATTTCGACCCGACGGCGCTTACCGGCCCGATCCGCGCCCTGACCGATGGCAACCCCGACTGTGCCGAGCTCACACGCCCGGTGCTGCGCGATCCGGCGTCGGCGGCGCATTTCCTGACCCTCTTTCGCGCCATGACCGATCCGCACGGCGGACATAGCGAGATCGAGGGCGCGGAAAACCTGCTCCTGCTGCTTTCGCGCTTCATCGAACCCCGCGATCGGATGCGGCCCCGCGTGCCGCGGGCGATCGACCGCGCACGCGCCCGCATCGACGACGACCCGGCCGCGCCGTTGTCGCTCGCCGAGCTGGCGGCCATCGGCGGTATCAGCCAGTTCCAGCTTCTGCGAGGCTTTGCGAAGGCCACGGGGCTGACCCCGCATGCCTATCTCGTCCAGCGACGGCTGCAGCAGGCGCGCCGGATGATCGCGGACGGTGCGCCGCTGGCCAATGCCGCAATCGCATCCGGCTTTTCCGACCAGAGCCACATGACCCGGCTGTTCGTGCGCGCCTACGGCATGTCGCCCGGGGTCTATGCCGCGGCGATGAACTGACCCCCGCAATTTCCTTCAAGACGGGGCGCGACCGCATGGCGCATAAGGCCCGAAACAACCGGGCCGCCATCCTGCCTTTCCGCTCCCCGCCATGGCGCCGGGACGGCGGGCGTGATGCCGCCCCTGACGCCCCCGCCGGCCGGGGCGCGCGCCGCGCGCCGGCCGGCCCTCGCCGCGATACGAATGGAGTTGCCATGACGCTGGAATTTCTGCTGACCTCCCTGGTCATCGTCGCCTCGCCCGGCACCGGCGCGATCTTCACGGTCGCGGCCGGCCTCTCGGGCGGGGTGCGCGCCAGTCTCGTCACCGCCTTCGGCTGCACGCTCGGCATCCTTCCGCACATGCTGGCGGCAGTCAGCGGGCTCGCCGCCGTGCTGCACGCCAGCGCGCTCGCCTTCCAGACGCTGAAATACCTCGGCGTCGCCTACCTGCTCTTCATGGCCTGGGCGATGTTTCGTGATCGCAGCCTGCTGAGCCTCGACGCGGAATCCTGCGACAGGAGCGTCCGGCAGGTGATCGTCTCGGCCATCCTGATCAACCTCTTGAACCCCAAGCTCTCGATCTTCTTCTTCGCCTTCCTGCCGCAATTCGTCGGGCCGGACGAGCCATCCCCCGTCGGTCGCATGCTCGAACTGAGTCTCGTGTTCATGGCGCTGACATTCGTGGTCTTCTCCGCCTATGGCGCTTTTGCCGCGGCCGTCCGGCGGCACGTCATCGCCAGCGCCTCGGTCCAGACCTGGATGCGGCGCGGCTTTTCGGCCGCCTTCGCGGGCCTCGCCGCGCAACTCGCCCTCGCCCAGCGATAGCGCTCAAAGCCTTTGCCTCGGGAAATCAGTCGTTTGCGTCGGCATCTTGCGACGTCGAAAAAGCAGCCGCCGTGCGACAGGTGCCGGTGCAGACCGCGTCACGCCGGCCTTTCCGGCGGGCGGAATCCCCCGATCGTGGGCGCCGGAACGCGGTTCGGCATGACCGTCCGCGACGATTCCGCAGCCAAGTTGGGGACGGGGGGCTTGCCCTCCGGTGTTTTTTGTTTGAGAACTGCCGCAATCAGAAGGCGTTCGAAGCGCCGCAAGACGAGCGCGAAACGCGCCCCGGGGGTTCTTTAGGCATGAGCGGGTTCTTTTCCGCCATCGCGGAGGCGGTTTCCGCATTTCTCGGCTTCGTCGATCCGTTGTGCGGCCCAGCCGGCGTGTTCCGCTGGTTCGCCGGCGATACGCTCCTGTCCTGCGGCGATACCGGCTGGGGCGACGAGATCGCGGTCGGCTTTCTCGTCACCGCGAGCCTCGCGGTCGCCACGCTGCCGCTGGGGCTCATCATCGGCTTCTTCATCGCGCTCGCCAAGCAGTCGCAGGAGCGCTCGCTCCGGCTCGCCGCCGACATCTACACCACCATCTTCCGCGGCCTGCCGGAACTGCTCACCCTGTTCATCGTCTACTACGGCCTGCAGATCCTGGTGCAGAACCTGCTCTCGGCGTTCGGCTACGACCAGGCGGTCGAAATCAACGCCTTCGTCGCCGGCATGATCGCGCTCGGCGTCGTCTTCTCGGCCTATTGCTCCGAGGTGCTGCTGTCGGCCTTCCGCGCCATCCCGCGCGGCCAGTACGAGGCCGGCTACGCGCTCGGCCTGCATCACGGCCGCACCATGGGCCTGATCATCGTGCCGCAGCTCGTCCGCATCGCCCTGCCCGGCCTCGGCAATCTGTGGATGGCGCTTCTGAAGGACACCGCGCTGGTCTCGGTCGTCGGGCTGTCGGACATCCTGCGGCAGACCGGCATTGCCGCGCGCGTCACCAAGGAGGCGTTCCTGTTCTACGCCATCGCCTGCATCCTCTTCCTCGTGCTCGCCTTCCTGTCCTCGATCGTCTTCGCGATGATCGAGGCGCGGGTGCAGCGGTCGGAGGTGCGCCGATGAGCGTCGTCAGCACCCTTCTGCCGCCGCAGGCGCCGCCGCCCGTACCGGCCCGCCCCTACACGCTGTCGCGCTTCGTCGGCAGTGCCGCCCTCGGCATCTGGCTGGCGCTCGCCGTCGGCATCTTCCTCACCGTCGTCGGCGGCTGGGATCAGGCGAAGTTCTCCCGATACGCGCCGAACTACCTGTCCGGCCTCGGCGTGACGCTGCTCCTGGTCGCCATCTCGATCACCCTCGGCGGGATCGTCTCGCTGCCGCTCGCCTTCGCGCGGATGTCGAAGAACAAATTCCTGTCCTGGCCGGCCTACGCCTACGTCTATTTCTTCCGCGGCACGCCGCTCCTCACCCAGCTCTTCCTCGTCTACTACGGTCTCGGCAGCTTTTCGGCGGAGCTGAAGGCGATGGGCCTGTGGGGCTTCTTCCGCGACGCCTGGAACTGCGCGCTGTTGACGTTCACGCTGAACACCGCCGCCTACCAGGCCGAAATCCTGCGCGGCGCCATCGAGAGCGTGCCGCGCGGCCAGCACGAGGGCGCCGCCTCGCTCGGCCTGCCCGAACGGGTGACCTTCTTCAAGATCATCCTGCCGCAGGCCCTCATCGTCGCGCTCCGCCCCTATGGCAACGAGATCATACTGATGATCAAGGGCTCGGCGATTGTCTCGATCGTCACCGTCTTCGACCTGATGGGCGAGACCCGGCGCGCCTTCTCGCGCACCTTCGACTACCAGACCTATCTCTGGGCCGCCCTGCTCTACCTTTTGATCGTCGAGCTGATGCGCAATGTCTGGGCCTGGCTGGAGGCGCGGCTGACCCGTCACCTCAAGCGGTGACGGCAACCGGCCGCAGGCCCTGGCAGCACTCGTCGCAGTTGGCTGCCAAGCCATTGTTTTAAAAGACTATTCATTGTCATCGATGAAAAAAGACAATTGCCTTGCGGCGGCGATCGTCCGATCATGGTTCCATCATTCACGATGGAACGAGGTCCTGAATGACATCGGACATGGAATTGCAGCTCAAGGGCTACGGCATGACCACGGCCCAGATCCTCTACCGCATGCCGGACCATCCTTCGCTGCTGCAGACCTACATCTGGCAGCACTACGACCTGGCGCCGGACTTTCCCGAAATGCGCCAGTTCCTGAAGTTCTGGCAGGAGAAGCTGGACGGGCCGCTGCACTCGGTGCGCTACGTTCACCGCAAGCTGATCTCGGCTTCGGAATGGCGGGCGCTGAAGGGCGAGTTCATCCTGCACTGAGATGCTCCTGCGGCCGGCCGAACCCGCTCAGACGTGCGCCTCGCCGCGCACCCGCTCCCCCTCGGCCCGGTCGCGGTGGAACACGCCGGCCAGGATGATGGCGTAGAAGGACAGGACGATCGCGAGGACGACGGCGCCCGGGATCGGCCCGAAGGCGGCATTCTTCAGCACCTGCTCGAAGGAGAGCGCCACATCGACGCTGCTGCTCGGGTTCTCGGTCATCGTCGAGGAGGAGATCTTCAGCGCCCAGGCCAGCAGCAGGATGAGGTACATCCAGGAATAGTTGCGCCGCAGCCGCCGACAGGTGGCGTCGCGGTAGCTGATCAGGAATTCCGGCTTGCGCAGGCTGGCGGCGACCGCGGCACCCCAGTCCGGCGCCAGATCGCCACGCGGCTGCAGGAATTCGGCGAAGTATTTCTTCTCCACCTGGCGGACGCGGGCGCGATAGACGTCGAAGAAGCGGTAGCGGCGCGCCTCGATCAGAAGCAGCAGCGTCACGAGCAGCATGGCGAAGAGCAGCACCCCATGGTGGGAGTTCGCCGTCGACAGCGACACCGACAGAAGCGCCGCCACGACGGTGATCGCCCAGTTGGTGGTGCGGTCGATCCGGTCGCGCCAGCCGGCCATCCGCCCCATCTCGCCGCGATAGTAGTGGACCATCAGATTGATGGCCTCCGTCGAGGTCGTGGGCTGGGCCGGCGACGGATTCGGCTCCTTTTGCGCCTTAGCCGACAGCGCAGTCACCTCCCCAGACATCGCCAGCCTCCCTTCTGCCGTTTCTGTTGAAGCGAATGATGCTCCTCTTTGTTCCGCTTGTGAAATGTCAATTTCCGACATTTCTCCGACTCCGGCCGGGATGCTGCCGTCATTGCCAAACGCCTTGCCCGGCCCTATGACACCGATCATGAAGAAGATAGACGAAGAAGCCCTCGCCGAAGCCTATAACCGCGCGCTCGCCCTGGAGAAGTCCGGGCAGTTCGACGCCGCCGCGGCGGCCTATCGCGAGGTTCTGGCGCTCGACCCGGAGGACCACGGCGGCGCCGCCGTGCGTCTCGCCTCGATGCGCCGCGGCGAGACGCCGGAAAAGGCACCCGACGCCTATGTGGCGACCCTGTTCGACCAGCATGCGGAGGTCTTCGAGGACGTGCTCGTCGACCAGCTCGGCTATGCCGTCCCGGTGCTGGTGCGCCAGCGCCTGCAGACGCTGGAACTCGGGCCGTTCGGGCGGATGCTCGATCTCGGCTGCGGCACCGGCCTCACCGGCGGCACGCTGCGTGACATGGCCGAGAACATCACCGGCGTCGACCTGTCGGAGAACATGGTCGAGGTCGCCCATGAGAAGGATCTCTACGAGACGCTCTACGTGGCCGAGGCCGTCGATTTCCTCGACGACAACGACGACGAGCCGTTCGACCTCATCACCGCGACCGACGTGCTCCCCTATGTCGGCGCGCTCGAGCCGCTGTTCTTCGGCGCCGCCGACAACCTCAACGCCGGCGGCCTGTTCGTCTTCTCGTCCGAGACGCTGCCCGCCGAAGCTTTTGCCGGCGGTGGCTTCGTCGTCGGCCCGCACCAGCGCTTCGCCCATGCCGAAAGCTACCTGCGCGACCGCCTGGAGGCCACCGGCTTCGACCTCGTCGAAATCACCGACATCACCGTGCGGATGGAAGAAGGCGACCCCATCGCCGGCCAACTCGTCATCGCCCGCTACCGCGGCGAGGCATAGGCGACAGCCCCTTCCCCATGCCGCCCTCCACCCGGCGACGGCGCTCTGCCTCGGCAGCGCTCTGCGCTGCTCGCTGTCTCGCGGTCGCGCCTTCATGCGAGCCGCAGCCCGAGCATGCGGTGGCGTCGCCTGGCCTTCCGCCTCGCCGCCGATTCGGCTAAACCCGTCGGCGACGATCACAGGAGTAGGAAGCATGGCAAACGTCGCATTCATCGGGCTCGGCGTCATGGGCTATCCCATGGCGGGCCACCTCAAGGTCAAGGGCGGTCATGACGTCACCGTCTACAACCGCACCTTCGCAAAGGCCGAGAAATGGGCGGCGCAATTCGGCGGCAAGGCGGCGCGGACGCCGGCTGCGGCTGCGAAGGATGCCGACTTCGTGTTCATCTGCGTCGGCAACGACGACGACCTGCGCCAGGTGACGATCGCCGAGGACGGGGCGCTGGCCGGCATGAAGCCCGGCGCGATCCTGATCGACAACACCACCGCCTCGGCCGAGGTCGCCCGCGAACTCGACGCGGCCGCTCGGAGCAAGGGCTGCGGCTTCATCGACGCGCCGGTCTCCGGCGGCCAGGCGGGCGCCGAGAACGGCGTGCTCACCGTCATGTGCGGCGGCGACGCGGCGACGTTCGAAAAGGCCAGGCCGGTCATCGAGGCCTATGCCCGGATGGTCGGGCTGATGGGGCCGTCGGGTGCCGGCCAGCTCACCAAGATGATCAACCAGATCTGCATCGCCGGCCTCGTCCAGGGCCTGGCCGAGGGCATCCATTTCGGCAAGCGGGCCGGCCTCGACATCGAGAAGGTGGTCGAGGTGATCTCCAAGGGCGCGGCCGGCTCTTGGCAGATGGAGAACCGCCACAAGACGATGAACGAGGGCAAGTACGACTTCGGCTTCGCGGTCGACTGGATGCGCAAGGACCTCGGCATCGTGCTGGCGGAAGCCAAGCGCAACGGCGCCCGCCTCCCCGTCACCGCCATCGTCGACCAGTTCTACGGCGACGTGCAGGACATGGGCGGCAACCGCTGGGATACCTCGTCGCTGCTGGCGCGGCTGGAGCGGAAGTAGACGAAAACCGATACCCGGCAGTGCGCACAGGCGCTGCCGGGTCAGGACCTCGGGTCGACAAGGGGCGCCGGATGCGGCGGACCTCAGTCCTCGGCGGACTTCTGGTTGTCCACCATCATGTAGTCGAGCGGCAGCTCGGTCGTGTACTTGATCTGCTCCATGGCGAAGCTCGAGGAGACGTCGCGGATCTCGATGCGCGCGATCAGGCGCTTGTAGAAGGCGTCGTAGGCGGCGATATCGGGCACCACCACCCGCAGCAGGTAGTCGACGTCGCCGCTCATGCGGTAGAACTCGACCACTTCCGGAAACTCCACCACCACTTCCGAGAACCGCTTCAGCCACTCCGTCGAATGCGAACTCGTACGGATCGACACGAAGACGGTGACCTTCGTGTTGACCTTGACCGGGTCCAGCAGGGCGACGCGCCGGCGGATGACGCCGTCCTCTTCCATCTTCTGGATCCGCCGCCAGCACGGCGTCGTGGACAGACCGACCTTCTTGGCAAGATCCGCAACGGCCAGCGTCGAATCCTCCTGCAGCAGACGCAGGATCTTGCGGTCGAGACGGTCCATGGATACTCCCTTCATTGAAACGAATTTCCTATTTGAACCAGTCTTACGGCAAAATAAAGAACGATATTTCAGCCAATCAAGGTTTTCACCCGCTTTCGCAACTCCGGCAGCAGTTCGTCCTCGAACCAGGGATTGCGTTTCAGCCAACCGCTGTTGCGCCAGCTCGGATGCGGCAGAGGCAAGACCGGAACGCCGGCTACGCCCTCCAGATGACGCCGCCAGGCCAGCACGGTCTCAGTCATCGAGCGCTCCCGCTGCGCGCCGAGGTGCCAGGCCTGAGCATACTGGCCGACCGCGAGCACGAGGCGGATCTGCGGCATTGCGGCCATGGCGGCGGCCCGCCACTGCGGCGCGCATTCCCGCCGCGGCGGCAGATCGCTGCCCGCGGCGTCGTAGCCGGGGAAACAGAACCCCATCGGCACGATCGCAAACCGGTCGGGATCGTAGAATTCCTCGCGGGAGACCTGCAGCCAGTCGCGCAGGCGGTCGCCCGAGGCGTCGTTGAACGGCAGGCCGGTCTCGTGCACGCGCAGGCCCGGCGCCTGCCCGGCGATCAGGATGCGCGCCCGGTCGGAAAGGACGACGACGGGACGCGGTTCGTGCGGCAGCCGGAAGGCGTCGCCGCCCTGCGGCGCATCGCGACAGATCCGGCAGCGGGCGATCGCCTGCCGCAGCGCCTCGATCCCGGACCCGTCAGCCGCGGCCGCCGTCACGGCAGCCTCCGTCAGCCGAGCCCGAAAAAGCGCAGAATGGCACCCAGATGGCTTTCCACCGGCACATGCGGCTCCTCCTGCGGTCGGCCGTGCCGCCGCCGCCAGTCCTGCGGGCGGTCGAACGTGCTGCTCCACAGCCCCTTGCCCTCCTGGCGCGCCTGGCTCTCGGCCTCCGCATAGTCGCCATAGGACACGGCCAGGCCGTCGCGTACCATCCGCTCGCCGACATCTTCCTCGCCGATCCGGCATCGGGCAAGCGTGCGATCGTACTTGTCGGTGCCGATCAGGCTGCAGGCAATCGCGCCGCGCCGCAGCATCTCGGCCAGGTGCGAGCGCGCGGACGCGCCGCAATACCAGTCCGCCTCGCCGCGGCTGCAGATCTGCGTCAGTTCCGGCGCGTCCATGCCCGACAGGCGGATCCGGCGGCCGTCCACCGTCAGCGTGTCGCCGTCGGCAGCCCGCGCCGTCCCTGCGAACAGCTCCGGCGCCGGTCGATCGTCGAGGCGCAGGGCGATCAGCGCCATCAGCGCCAGGATCGCCGCGGTGACGACGAGGTCGCCCCACCTCCTGCGATAGACAAAACTGTAACCCACCATCGTATGCACCCTTGGCGTCCGCCCGGTCCGGCCATCATGCCGCGTTATGCCATACCGCCGGGGCCTGTCCGCCCCGACGCTGCGCATGCGCTTTCCGATCCTGCAGCGAACCGGAAGTCATGCGCGAAATCAAAGTCTTGCTGCTGTCTCTGTCAGCCTGCCGCACCTCCCCCGAAAGGCCCGCGCGGCTTTTTGGCCTTAGCGTCGAAATGGTTCGCAAATCGCTAATGCCCGGCAGCATCTTCTTAAGAATTCCACCATAGACTTCATATGCTAACCGCAACAGTTGCACAGGCCATGGGTCCCGGCGTCAGTACCACGACCGACAAGATCATCGTCGACCGATCGCGCAGCCACAGGAACAGGGCTGTCTCGCGCGCCGTGCGCGCGACCCGCGAGCGGCTGCAGACGGCCACGGGGACGTCGCCGGCCTTCGAGCGCGACATGCTGCTGCTCTATATCGACGCGGTGCTGAACGGCGCGCTGGTCATGCCGCTCCTGGTCTTCGCGATCACCGGCCTCGGCCTCTACCTGACCCGCGACCCGGCCTTCATCGCCTGGGGCCTGCTGGCGCTCAGCCTGCATGCGATCAGCATCCTTCTGGCCAAGCACGTGCGCAAGAATGGCCTCGAGCCCGAGGAGGTCCGGCGCTGGCACCGGCTCCTGCTCGCAGCCCAGGTGCTGATGGGGGGCGGCTGGGCCGTCTTCGCCCTGCAGCAGTGCGACGCCTGCGGCGGAAACAGCTTCGATTTCTACAAGGGAACGGTGCTGCTGGTCGTGCTCTGCGTCACCTCGATCGGCGCGCTGATGCTGCGCAACGCCGTGCTCTACGCGTTCCTGCCGACGGTCGCAGCACTCGTGTACAACGCCACGCGCAAGCCGGAGCCGATCGTGCTCGGCATGACGGCGTTCATCTCCGTGGCCCTCGTCTTCCTGGTCTTCATCACCAAGCGCATGCGCCAGACGAGCCGGCAGCTGCTGTCGTTCCAGTCGGAGAAGGACGACCTGATCGCCGAGCTCGAGGTGGCGAAATCGATGTCGGACGAGGCGCGCCGGCGCGCCGAGGAGGCCAACCTCGCCAAGTCCCGCTTCCTCGCCTCGATGTCACACGAGCTCCGGACGCCGCTGAACGCGATCCTCGGCTTTTCCGAGGTCATGAGCACGGAGGTGCTCGGGCCGCTGAACAATCCGGTCTACAAGGAATACACCGCCGACATCCACAATTCCGGCAAGCACCTGCTGAACCTGATCAACGAGATCCTCGACCTGTCGCGCATCGAGGCCGGCAAGTACGACCTCAGCGAGGAGGCGATCCGGCTGGTCGACATCTGCGAGGACTGCATCGGCATGGTGCAACTGCGCGCGCGCGCCAAGAACATCTCGATCGGCGAACAGTTCGAGACCGACATGCCGGACGTGTGGGCCGACGAGAAGGCGATGCGCCAGGTGGTGCTGAACCTGCTCTCCAATGCCGTCAAGTTCACCCCGCAGGGCGGCGAGATCACCGTCAAGGTCGGCTGGACCGCCGGCGGCGGGCAGTACCTGTCGATCCGCGACAACGGACCCGGCATACCGGAGGAGGAAATCCCGATCGTGCTTTCGGCCTTCGGCCAGGGCGCGATCGCGATCAAGAGCGCCGAGCAGGGGACCGGCCTCGGCCTGCCGATCGTCCAGGCGATCCTCGCCAAGCACAATGGCGAGTTCATCCTGAAGTCGAAGCTGCGCGAGGGAACCGAGGCGATCGCCATCCTGCCGGCCAAGCGGGTGCTCCAGAGCCTGCCGCCGGTCGAGGAGATCAAGACCGTGGCGCCGCGCCGCCGCAGCTTCGCCTGAGGCCGACGCGCCGTCAGACGAAGTGCGAGAAGATCACCACATAGGCCGCATAGACGGTGTTGGCGACGATCAGGCAGAAGCAGGCGAACGAGCCGAGGTCCTTGGCGTTGCGGCCCATGTCCGAGATTTCCGGCGACACCCGGTCGACGATCTCCTCGATCGCCGTGTTGATCGCCTCGAAGGCCATCATCAGCAGGAACAGGATGCTCATCGCCACATACTGGAAGAGGTTGGCGCCGGTGGCGACGAAGCCGACCATGACGGCGCCGAAGGCCAGAAGCTCGTGGCGGAAGGCGGCCTCGCCGAGAAGCCGCCGGGCACCGCCGAGCGAATAGCGCGCGGCCGCCGCCAGATGGCGGAGCCCCTTGTGCTTCTTCACCGGGCTCGTGTCGATCCTGCCTTCAGCCATGGTCATCGTTTTCTCTCGCTGGCGGCTTGCGCGCCATCGCCCTCACATAGTGTCCACATCATGCCCGCAAAGAGCAAACAATGAATTGCATCGCGCGGCCCGCCTCGCCGCCGAGGCGGGTTCCGGCCCGGCCCCTTAGGAAGCCTCGATGGCGGAATGAAGGCCGCAGGCGCCGTCGGCCCGGGCCTTTCGGCGCGCCGGGCCTGCGGCCGCCGTCCGCAACGCCCGGACGAACCGGATCGGCTCGGACCGCCTGCCGCTACGCCTTGTTGCTGACGCCGGCCTGAACGAAGGTCGCCATGCCGCTGTGGCAGGCGGCCGCCGCCTTGACGATGCCGGCGGCGAGCGCGGCGCCGGTGCCCTCCCCGAGCCGCATGCCGAGCGCCAGAAGCGGCGTCTTGCCAAGCTTCTCGACCGCCCGGATGTGGCCCGGCTCGGCCGAGACGTGGCCGATCAGGCAGTGGTCGAGCGCGGCCGGGTTCGCCGCCTTGAGCACGGCGCCGGCGCAGGTCGCGACATAGCCGTCGATGATCACCGGCACCTTCTGCATGCGGGCTGCGAGGATCGCGCCGGCCATGGCGGCGATCTCGCGACCGCCGAGGCGGCGCAGCACCTCGAGCGGATCGGAGAGATGGTCCCTGTGCAGGGCGACGGCCTTCTCGACCGCGGCGACTTTGCGCGCCAGCACCTCGCCCTCGGAGCCGGTGCCCGGCCCGACCCACTCGGCGGCCGTGCCGCCGTAGAGCGCGAGGTTGATGGCGGCGGCGATCGTGGTGTTGCCGATGCCCATCTCGCCGATGCACAGGAGGTCGGTGCCGCCGGCAACGGCCTCCATGCCGAAGGCCATGGTGGCGGCGCAGTCGCGCTCCGAAAGGGCCGCCTCCTCGGTGATGTCGCCGGTCGGATAGTCGAGCGCCAGGTCGAACACCTTCAGGCCGAGGTCGTGGGTGACGCAGATCTGGTTGATGGCCGCGCCGCCGGCGGCGAAGTTCTCCACCATCTGGGCGGTGACGGACGGCGGAAAGGGCGTCACGCCCTGCTTCGTCACGCCGTGGTTGCCGGCGAAGATCGCCACCAGCGGACGGGTGACGGCCGGCGGCCGTCCGGTCCAGGCGGCGAGCCAGAAAGCGATCTCCTCCAGTCGGCCGAGCGCGCCGGCGGGCTTCGTCAGCTGGGCGTCGCGCTCGCGCGCCGCCACCAGCGCCGCCGAGTCCGGTCCCGGCAGGTTGCGCAGCAACTCACGAAAATCATCGAACGGCAAACCGCTGGCACTCATTGGAGAATTCCTCGTATTCTGCTTCCATGGAAGGGTCGGTCGCCTCCTCTTAGAGATCGGCAGCGGATCCGACAACCGTATTTGCGCCGGTGCCTGTCGCCGTTTCGGCATGCCGGGTGCGACGAATGCGCTAGGGTTTGCAATCGTCAATCGGCAAGGCGTTCCGCCGGTTCAAACAGCGTCGGATAGCGGCCGGCCGGCGGCCGCCGCAGCCGAATCCGTCGGCCGATTCGGCCGCCGGCGGCTCCGTCGGACCGGTTCCGAATCGCAGCGGCACCCTCTAGGATGCCGCCCGCCAGCCGGACGCGACGGACGCGACTTCGGGGCGACATCATGGAATGCGGCGGGGAGACTGCAGGTGGACATCCGCGACTACATCGACGACGTGGCCCGCTCCGTGGCCTTCCTCTCCCGCATCCGCGTGCCGCAGCGCCACTTTGCCGGCCATGACGGCCGCCTGTCGGCCACCGTCCGCGCCTTTCCGGTCGCCGCCGTCCTGATCGTCCTGCCGGCGGCGGTCCTGCTCGGCATGCTGCGGATGCTGGACACCGCGCCGCTGTTCTGCGCCTTCGTCGTCCTCGCCGTGCAGACCCTGCTCACCGGGGCGCTGCACGAGGACGGCCTGTCCGATGCCGCCGACGGCCTCGGCGGCGGCCGCGACAGGGAGAGCGCGCTTGCGATCATGAAGGACAGCCGCGTCGGCTCCTACGGCGTCGCCGCCCTGATCTTCTCCTTCGGCCTGCGCGCCTCTGCGCTGGCTGCGATCATGCCCTCGCTCTCCCCGGTGTCGGCCGCCCTTGCGCTGCTCGCCGTCGCCGCCTGCAGCCGGGCGGCGATGGTCTGGCACTGGGACACGCTGCCGGCGGCAAAGCGCGACGGGGTCGCCGCGACCGCCGGCGCGCCGGAAACCGCAGCCGTCCAGGTCGCGCTCGCCTCCGGGGCGACGCTCACCATCCTGTTCCTGCTGCCGGGCGTCTCGCTCCTGGGCATCGCCTCGGTGGCGCTCGCCGTCTGTGCCGCGGTCTTCGCCTTCACCGATATCGTCCGCGACAAGATCGGCGGGCATACGGGCGATACGATCGGGGCGAGCGAGCAGCTGGCGGAGATCGCCGCCCTCGGCGCCCTTGCGCTCGCCCTTTGAGCTTCCGATATTGGTCTCAGGAGTAACCGGGAGCCACGATGGAATCGCCCTGCATTCTCGTCTGTTCGATCGACGACGTCACCGGCTACTGTTTCGGCTGCGGCCGCACGCGTCAGGAAATCGGCGCCTGGGTCCAGTACAGCCCGGAAGAACGGCGCGCGCTGATGGCGATCCTGCCGGAGCGGCTGTCGACCATCGAGCGCAGGCCGCGGCGGGAGACCCGCCGGGCACGCATGGCGCGGGAGCGCGGCGAGGCATGAGGTTTTGGATTCTTCTCGGTGTGCTCGGCTTCGGCCTGGCGATGCTGCTCTGGAACCATCAGGACGGCCGCACCTTCGGCCTCGGCAATGACGATTTCAGCCGGATGATCCAGCTTTCCGCCCTCGCCGCGCTGCTGGCCACCGGCTTCGTGGCGACCCGCGGGCGCATGAGCGAGACGCTGCGCAACGCCGCCTTGTGGCTCCTGATCATGCTCGTCTTCGTCGCGGGCTACGTCTATCGCGACGACCTGAAATCCGTCGCCGAACGCGTGAGCGCCGGCCTGGTGCCGGGCCGGGCCGTGGTGACGACCGGACCCGCCGGCGAGCAGATTCTGGTGCTGCACAAGATGGACCACGGCCACTTCCAGGTCGACGCCCGGATCAACGGCAAAAACGCGAGTATGCTGGTCGACACCGGCGCCAGCACGGTGGTGCTGTCCTACGGCGATGCCGAGCGCCTCGGGCTGCAGCCGGAGACGCTCGATTTCAGCTTGATGGTGTCGACCGCCAACGGCACGGCGGTGGCCGCGCCCGTCCGCCTCGTCAGCCTCGCCGTCGGCCCGATCTTTCGGCGCGACGTTCGCGCCATGGTCGCCGGACCCGGAAAACTGGACCAGAGCCTGCTCGGCATGAGTTTCCTCGGCACGCTCGGCTCGATCGAGATCCGCGGCGACGAACTGCGCCTGCGCGACTGACGAAGATCCCGGGAAGCGATCGGCTCCCCGGGACCTGCCGGCAAAGGTATTTCGGCCCGACGGGCGCGATCGTCAGGCGACCTTGCGTTGCGCAGCCGCACCCTGTTCGGCCAAGGTGCCGGCGGTCCGGAACTGGCTGACCAGTCCGAAGAGCGCTTCCGCCTCATCGGCCAGCCCCTTGCTGGCGGTCGCCGATTCCTCGACCATCGAGGCATTGCGCTGGGTGCCCTGATCGATCGCAGCCACGGCCTCGTTGATCTGCTGCAGGCTCAGCGACTGCTCGCGGCTCGCCTGCACGATGGCGCCGACGTTCTCGTGCACGCGCGTCACCTGGTCGGCGATCCGCTCCAGCGCCTCGCCCGCCTGGCCGACGAGACCGACGCCGTCGCGGACGTGCTGCTCCGACACGCCGATCAGCGACTTGATCTCCTTGGCCGAGTTCGCGGCACGCTGGGCGAGGTCGCGGACTTCCTGCGCGACGACCGCAAAACCCTTGCCGGCATCGCCGGCGCGCGCCGCTTCCACGCCGGCATTGAGCGCGAGCAGGTTGGTCTGGAAGGCGATGACGTCGATGACGCCGATGATGCCGGCGATCTGGGCGGACGACGCCTCGATCTTCGACATCGCCTCGACCGTCCGGCGCACCACCTCGCCCGACCGGTCGGCACTGGCCTTGGCGTCGGCGACGAGCGTGCCGGCCTCGTTGGCGCGGGTCGCGGTCTCGTTCACCGTCACCGTGATCTCGTTGACGGCGGAGGCCGTCTCCTCGACGGCGGCCGCCTGCTGCTCCAGCTGGCGCGACAGGCCCTCCGACGTCATGCGGATCTCCTGCGAACCGGAGGCGATGACGCCGGCATTGTCGGTGATCGCCTGGACCGCCGTGCGCAGCCTGCCGACCGAACCGTTGAAGTCCCGGCGCAGCTTGTCGAGCGACGGAATGAACGGCGTCTCCAGCGTCTGCGCCAGGTTGCCCTCGGCCAGTTCCCGGAGGCCGTCGCCGAGCTCGTTGACGGCGCGGACGCGTTCGCTGACGTCGGTCGCGAACTTCACGACCTTGAACACCCTGCCGTTCATGTCGAAGATCGGGTTGTAGGAAGCCTGGATGTAGACCTTCCGGCCACCCTTGCCGAGGCGCATGAACTCGTCGGCCACGAATTCGCCCGCGCCGAGCTTCTGCCACATCGCCGCATAGGCCGGGCTTGCGACGTGATCCGGGTCGCAGAACATCGAATGATGGCCGCCGACGATCTCCTCGAGGCGATAGCCGAGTGCTGCGAGGAAGTTCTGGTTTGCGGTGAGGATCCGCCCGTCGAGCGAAAATTCGATCGTCGCCTGGGCGCGGGAGATAGCGTCCAGCTTGCCGGCATCCTCGGCGCTCTTCAGCTTCGACGCGGTGATGTCGGTCGCGAACTTGACGACCTTGTAGGGCGTGCGGCCGCGGAAGACCGGATTGTAGGATGCCTCGATCCAGACCTCGCGCCCGCCCTTGCCGAGCCGGCGGTACTGCTGGCGGTCGAATTCGCCGCGCCCGAGCCGTTCCCAGAAGGCGCGATACTCCGCGCTGGCGGCGAACTGCGGATCGACGAACAGGCTGTGGTGCTGTCCGACGATCTCGGAAAGCGCGTAGCCCAGGGCCTGGCAGAAGTTCTCGTTGGCCGTGAGGATCTTTCCGTTCATATCGAATTCGATGATGGCCTGCGACCGGTCCATGGCGCTCAGGATGGCCCGAGCGTCGGCACCGCGGCCACGCGTAAGCAACGACATTGCTATGCTCCAGTAATGAGGGGGAGATGCAGGACAGGGACATATGCGGCAACACTCATGTTACCGTAGCGGGCACGCGATTGCACCATATGTCTAGACACAAGGCGTTGACATTCGATTAAGGCTGCGCAAACGCCTTCGCGTATGTCGCTGAAATCATCATCTTTTTAGCGTGGTCACATGTTCCTGCCGCTTCGGCCGACGGCGCGCATGCGCCTATGCTCGCAGAACGGGCATAAGCGCATGCAATCATAGATGGAAAAAGCGAAAAGCTTCCGTCAGTTCTTGAGCTTGTATCCGGTCCGGAAGATCCAGGCGGTGACACTGAGGCAGGCGGCCAGGAAGGCCACGACGATCGCCAGGCTGATCCAGGGATTGACGTCGGCGATCTCGAAGAAGCTCCAGCGGAAGCCGGAGACGAGATAGAGGACCGGGTTGAAGTGGCTGACGGCCTGCCAGAAGGGCGGCAGCATGTCGATCGAATAGAAGCTGCCGCCGAGAAAGACGAGCGGCGGGACAACCAGCATCGGAATGATGTTGAGCTGCTCGAAGTCCTTCGCCCAGATGCCGATCATGAAACCGAACAGGCTGAAGCTGACCGCCGTCAGCACGAAGAACAGCACCATCATCACCGGATGGGCGATGGTGATGTCGACGAACAGCGATGCCGTGGCCAGGATGATGGTGCCGATGATCAGCCCCTTGGTCGCGGCCGCGCCGACATAGCCGATGACGATCTCCACCGTCGAGATCGGCGCCGACAGGATCTCGTAGATAGTGCCGGTGAACTTGGGGAAGTAGATGCCGAAGGAGCCGTTGCCGATGCACTGGTTCAGCAGCGTCAGCATGATCAGCCCCGGCGCGATGAAGGCGCCGTAGGGCACGCCGTCGATCTCCTGCACGCGCGAGCCGATCGCCGCCCCGAAGACGATGAAATAGAGCGAGGTGGAGACGACCGGCGAGACGACGCTCTGCATCAGCGTGCGGCGCGTGCGCGCCATCTCGAAGGCGTAGATCGACTTGATGGCCTCGATGTTCATTTCGCTTCTCCGACCAGTTCGACGAAGATGTCCTCCAGCGAGCTCTGCTCGGTGGAGACGTCCTTGAGCCGCAGCCCCTGCTCCGCCAGTGCCGAAAGCAGGCCGGTGATGCCGGTCCGCTCGCTCGCCGTGTCGTAGTCGTAGACGAGCGACTGGCCGCCGTCGCCGAGCCGCAGGCTGTAGGCGGAAAGCGCGTCGGGCACCGCCGACAGCGGCTCGGAAAGCTCGACGGTCAGCTGCTTGCGGCCGAGCTTCTTCATCAGCTCCGCCTTGTCCTCGACCAGCAGGATCTCGCCGCGGTTGATGACGCCGATCCGGTCGGCGATCTCCTCGGCCTCCTCGATGTAGTGCGTCGTCAGAATGATGGTGACGCCGGTCGCCCGCAGCCGCTCCACGAGCTGCCACATCTCCTTGCGCAGCGTCACGTCGACGCCCGCTGTCGGCTCGTCGAGGAACAGCACCTTGGGCTCGTAGGACAGCGCCTTGGCGATCAGCACGCGCCGGCGCATGCCGCCGGAAAGATGGCGCAGCACCGTGTCCTTCTTGTCCCACAGCGACAGCTCGCGCAGGATCTTCTCGATCAGCGCCGGATCCGGCTTCCTTCCGTGCAGGCCGCGCGAGAAGGCGACCGTGTTGAAGACCGTCTCGAAGGCGTCGAGCGTCAGCTCCTGCGGCACCAGCCCGATGATCTCGCGGGTCCGGCGGAAGTCCTTCACCACGTCGTGGCCCGCGACCGTCACCCGGCCGGAGGACGGCGTGACGATGCCGCAGACGATCGAGATCATCGTCGTCTTGCCTGCGCCGTTCGGCCCGAGCAGGGCCAGGATCTCGCCTTCCTCGATGTCGAGGCTGACACCCTTGAGCGCCTGGAAGCCGCTGGCGTAGTTTTTCGTCAGGTTTTCGATGCGAACGATGGGCGCCATGGGGTAGGACCGTCAGAATGGAAGGCGGAGGGAATGCCGGCGGGCGCCGGGCTGCATCGCCCCTCCCAAAGCGGATGCCGCGGCAATATGGGATGGCGGGGCCGGGTTTTCATCCCCGCCGGTGAAAAAATATCCTATCAGCCGTAGATGCTGTAGAGGAAACGCGCGCCCACGAAGAGCAGGAACAGTCCGAAGGCGATCTCCAGGTGCCGCTTGCTCAGCGCATGCGCGATGCGCACGCCATAGGGCGTGACCACCAGCGCGATCGGGATGATCAGAGCCACGGCGATCCAGTTGATGAAGCCGGTGGAGAACGGCGGCAGGCCGGGATCGCCCCAGCCGGCCCAGATGTAGCCGAAGATGCCCGGGATCGAGATCAGCACGCCGACGCCGGAGGACGTCGCCACCGCCTGGTGGATCGGCCGGCCGTAGAGCGTCATGTAGGTGTTGTTCAGCACCCCGCCGCCGATGCCCATCAGACCCGACAGCGTGCCGATGACGACGCCGGCGATCCAGCGCCAGGGGTTCTTCGGCAGTTCGCTGCCGAGCCGCCAGTGCGGCTGGTCGAGCAGCATGCGCAGCGCGAACAGGATGGCGATGACGACGAAGATCAGCCGCAGCCCTTCCGAGGAGATATAGGCGGCGATCACCGAGGCGAGGATGGCGCCGGCCGGCAACGCCACGATCCAGCCCTTCAGGAGCTCCATGTCGACGGCGCCGCGCTTCCTGTGGGCGGTGAACGACCGCAGCGAGGTCGGCACGATGATGGCGATCGAGGTGCCGACGGACAGGTGCATGCGCACCGCCTCCGGTACGTCGAGATAGCCGAACACCTGGTAGAAGACCGGAACGAGGATGGCGCCGCCGCCGATGCCGAAGATGCCGGCCAGCAGCCCGGACACGACGCCGGCGGCCGCGATCGCCGCTGCAAACAGCACGAGGTCGGCGACAGGCGGCATGGGCTACTCCTGATTGCTGAAGCACTGTGTGAAAATCGACTCGACGGGCTCTAACTGTCACGAAACGGTGATCGTTTTCAATCACTGTGGATCACGAGGCAGGAAGCCGCCGCTGCGTCGCCCGGGCGCTTTCCGCTCGCAATGATTGCGACAGCGCCTCGCCCCCGCAGTCCCCCTGCCGGGGCTGGACGGATGGATGAACCATCCGCAATTCCTGCGCCGCCCTTGCGGGATCCCCTCCCGCCGGGCCCTGTATCGAGTTGGCGTGGCGACGCACCCTAGACGCGCACTTTGGCCGGCTTTCGAGCCGGTCCTTTTTTGTCCGGCCCCCTCCGTCCGGCTCTACAGGCTGCAGTGCCGGTAGCCGGACTTGCGCATGCGCAGGTCGAAGTGGAAATGGTCCTTGTGGAAGCGGTCGCTGCCGGGGCCGAGCACGGTGGTGAAGTACTTGCAGCTGTCGGTGCGCACCGCCTTCAGCAGGCCCTTCTCGCGGAAGGCGAAGAAGCCCTTCTTGCGGATCAGGATCTCCTTGCCGCTGTTGAGCACGATCTTGCCGACGTCGATGGCGTTGCCCCTGGCGTGCTCGGACATGGCCGCGCCGCGCTGCGAGTTCATCGTGCGGCAGGAATAGGACGACATCTGGTGGATCGACTTGACGCCCGAGACGTAGCGCAGCCGCGCCGAGGGCGCGAGCTCGTTCTTCACCCATTTGGCGAAGGCCTCGGTGATCTGGCAGTTGACCTGGGCGGCGGGCCGGATCTGGATGCCGCCGGACAGCCCCTGCAGCTCGATCGGGTAGGCGATGCCGCAGGAGCGGCCCTTGCCGATCGACGGCAGGTCGCGGAACTTCACCCCCAGCCGCTGCAGCCGCTGCCGGCAGGCCTTCTCGGCCGCCGGCATGCCGCCCCGGCTCTCCGGCACCGACATCGGATTGTCGAAGCGCGGGATGAAGGCGACCTGCTGGTCCTGCTGGACGCCGCGGGCGCCGGCGGGGGCCGCCGGCGCCGCCATCTCCGCCTCCGTTTCCGGCAGCGGCAAGGGTTCCGGCTGCGCCTGCTGCTGATCCTGCGGCTGGCCCAGTTGCCGCGGGTCGTCCGAGCCGATGCCGTCGACGACCACCTGCGTGGCATTGCCCTCGGCGATCTCCTCGGCCTGCGCCTCGGCGAGCCCCTGGATCGCCTCGCCCTGGCCGACGCCGAGGCCCTCGTCCATGTTGATCCCCTCCTGCGGGATCTGCAGCACGCCGCCGGCGGATGCGACCTGCGCGCCGCCCGTCCCCCCCAGCGCCTCGTCGCTGTCGATCTTCGGCAGGCGTCCCTGTTGTCCGCCCTCAAGGGGTGCCCCCGCGCCGTCCGGTGCGCTCTCCGTCGGCCCGCCGAAAGCGCCGGCGCTGTCGATGGCGCTGACCGGCGCCTCGCCGGCGGGATAGGCCGCATAGGGATCGCCCGCCTCGCCGGGATCGCCTGCGGCACGCCGCGGCGGCGGCGCCCCCGTCGGCCTTATGGCGTTGACGGTGCTCTCGCCGTCGACGCTCCCCGGCGGCGTCAGATCGCCCGAACAGGCGGCGAGCAGAAGGGCCGCGGCGAGCGCGACCGGCCGCGCCGGTGAGAAAGCAGACGTGATACTCATGACCATTCCCGTTCCGCCTGTGCCCGCCGGCCGGACGACCGATCCGCAAGCCTGAAAGTCCGGGCATGGTGCCGCCCCCGAATGTCCGCATTCGGGACGAAGGCGGACGACGGCGCATGCGTCGGGCTAGCGCCCTGCAAAACAAGAAAATTTTAGGCCCGCAGGGTAAACGAAGGGTTTCCGGCCGCCCCGCGCGATCGCCTGCGCCGAGCCCGCGGCGGGCCCGGAAAACGAAGAAGGCCCCGGCGGTTCGAGCCGGGGCCAGTCGAGATTGAAGCCGTCTTTTCCGATCTCCGCCGGGTCGGGGCGCGCGCCTTCCGGCGCCGCATCGGCCAGGCCGGCCGCGCCCGCCTCAGGCGGCCCGCGCCCGCCCGGTCGCCGATTGCGCGGCGAGCCGGAAGCGCTGCAGCAGCGCCCGCAGCTCCTCGCTTTCCTGCGACAGCGTCTGGCCGGCCGCGCTCGTCTCCTCGACCATCGCGGCGTTCTGCTGGGTCATCTGGTCCATCTGGTTGACGGCGGTGTTGACCTCCGCAAGCCCGACCGACTGTTCGCGGGCGGCCGTGGCGATCAGCTGCACCTGGTCGTTGACCTGATGCACCAGCTGTTCGATCTCGGCCAGCGCCTCGCCGGTGGAGCGCACCAGCGCCACGCCGTTGCCGACCTCGGTCGCCGAGTTGCCGATCAGCCCCTTGATCTCCTTGGCGGCATTGGCCGAGCGCTGCGCCAGTTCGCGCACCTCCTGCGCCACGACCGCAAAGCCCCGGCCCGCCTCGCCGGCCCTCGCCGCCTCGACGCCGGCGTTCAGCGCCAAGAGGTTCGTCTGGAAGGCGATCTCGTCGATCACGCCGATGATCTGGCCGATGCGGTTGGAGGCCTCCTCGATCCGTCCCATCGCCGCGACCGCCTCGCGCACGATCGCGCCGGAGCGGCCCGCGCTCTCCTTGGTCTGCCCGACCATGCGGCTCGCCTCGGCCGCCCGGTCCGAGGCGCTGCGGACGGCGGCGGTGATCTCGTCGAGCGCTGCGGCCGTCTCCTCAAGCGAGGCCGCCTGCTGCTCGGTGCGCTGCGACAGGTTGTTGGCCGCAGCGGCGATGCCGCCGGCATTGCCGTGCACGACGTCGGTCGAATGGGCGATCGCGCCGATCACGCTGTTCAGGGCCTCGGCCGCCTGGTTGAAGTCGGCGCGCAGCTTGGCATATTCCGGGGCGATCGCGTCGATATGGGCGGAAAGGTCGCCGCGGGCGAGTCGCTCGAGCGCGCTGCCGACGGTGTCCATCGCGTCCAACTGCGACTGCGTGATCGCGCGCTGCCGGCGCTCGCCCTCGTTGCGCTCGGCATCGATGCGCTGCTGCTGCTCGCTCTCGCGGATGCGCAGCTCGGCGCGTTCGCGCACGGAATCGCGCAGCACCGACACCACCCGGGCCATGTCGCCGACCTCGTCGCGCCGTTCGGTGCCGGGCACCTCGCCGGACACGTCCTCCTGCGCGATCGCCTGCATGGCGGTGTTCAGCCGTGCGATCGGGCCGACGACGCTGCGGACGATCGCAAAGGCGACGAGCACGATCGCCACCGCGCCGATCGCGAGCCAGCCGGCCATCGAGAGCGCGTTGCGCTGGAACATCGCCGCCAGGTCGTCGGCGTAGACGCCGGTGCCGACCACCCAGCCCCAGGGCGCGAAACCGGCCACGTGCGAATATTTCAGCACCGGCTCTTCGGCGCCGGGCTTCGGCCAGTAGTAGTCGACGAAGCCCTCGCCCTTCGTCTTGGCCACGGCGGCGAATTCGCGGAAGATGAACTTGCCGGTCGGATCCTTCATGCCCGACTGATCGGTATTGTCGAGCTCCGGCTTGATCGGATGCATGACGATGCGCGAATCGAGGTCGTTGATCCAGAAGTAGCCGTTGTCCTCGTAACGCAGCGACCGGACGGCATCCTTGGCGCGCGCCTGCGCCTCTTCGCGCGTCAGCGCCCCGGACGTTTCCTGGCCATGGTAGAATTCGAACAGCTTCACCAGGTTCTGGTCCATCGCGCGCAGCTTGGACTTGCGCTCGGCGACCATCGCGTCCTGATAATGAAACAGCGTGTAGACCGAAACGGCCGAAAAGACGGCGAGCGCCAGCCCGACGAGCAGATACAGTCTGGCGGATATCTTCAACTTGCTCACAATGATCCCCCTCAAACACGGCAGATGACGCTGCCGGCCCAGGTGCCGATCTTTGTCGCGACAAGTTAAATTCGACTAAATTACGATGTACCAATTTCCATAATTCTCGCCCTTCTCCGGGTGCGCCGCGCGGCCCGGCCCGGACTTCGGGCGCCGCTGCCCTTTCTCTCCGGCCGCCTCTGGTCTACATCGGTTGCGAACACGGAGTAACGATTCATGACCGAGAACGCCTCACCCCTGGGACAGCTGACGCTCCGGACGCTGGCGATGCCCGCCGACGCCAATGCCGCCGGCGACATCTTCGGCGGCTGGGTCATGGCGCAGATGGACCTTGCGGCCGGCATCCGCGCCGCCGAGCGGGCGCATGGCCGCGTCGTCACCCGCGCCGTCCGCGAGATGGCCTTCGAGCTGCCGGTCAAGATCGGCGATACCATCAACGTCTATACCGAGATCGTCGCGGTCGGCCGCACCTCGATCACGCTGCTGGTGGAGGCCTGGGCGCGCCGCTACCTGACCGGGCGGCTCGACAAGGTGACGGCGGCCACCTTCGTCATGGTCGCGCTCGACCGCGACGGCCACCCGACGGCGGTGCCGGCGGAGTAGGCGCGCGCTTGCGGAGTGCCGTGACATGGACCTGCCGGTTCGCAGCTGACATTCTGCGACCGGCCGGGACGCGCGAATCGGTCGCAGGGATGCAAGGATGAACCGGCGGATCGGCGGATCCGCCACGACCGGAAAAGTCCGATGGAGCAGCCAGTCCCCGATCCGGCCCTCTTCACCCATGTGCGGATCGTCATCGGCATGGTCGTCAGCCTGTCGCTGGCCCGGCTCCTGACCGGCCTCGCCTCCTTCGTCCAGCATCCCGGCAAGACGCGCGTCTACTGGATCCACCTCGGCTGGGTGCTGTCCCTGCTGCTGTTCCTGCTGCATTTCTGGTGGTGGGAATTCCGGCTGCAGGCGCTCACGGTCCTCGATTTCGCCGTCTACCTGTTCCTGATCGGCTTCGCCTCGCTGTTCTTCTTCCTCTGCGTCCTGCTGTTTCCGGCATCGATGGAGGAATATGGCGGCTACGAGGACTACTTCATGTCGCGCAAGGGCTGGTTTTTCGCCTTCCTGGCCCTGGCCTATGCGGTCGACCTCGCCGATACGGCCATCAAGGGGCGGCCGTATTTCGAATCCTTCGGCTACGAGTACCCGCTGCGCAACGTCGTCTACATCGTGCTGTGCGGCATCGCGGCCCTGACCGCCAGCAGGCGGTTCCACGCCACCTTCGTCTCCCTCGGCCTCGTCTACCAGCTGAGCTGGATCTTCCGCGCCTTCGACATCATCGATTGACTTCACATGGCCGATGGCCTCAGCCGCGCAGGTAGCCGGCCTTGCGGTCGAACGTCAGGCCCGGGAAGATCGCATCGTCGATCGCCCGCGGCGACACGTCGAACTGCTGGTAGAGCATGGCCGCGGCCAGCTGGCGCAGATCCGTGGTCGGCATCAGGTCGCGGTCGTCGAGCAGCGCCGTGCCGCCGAGCCCGGGCCAGGTGCCGTAGACGCGGCCGCCGGCCACCGCCCCGCCGGCGATGATCGCCAGGCCGCCGGTGCCGTGGTCCGTGCCGCCGGAGCCGTTCTCGCGCGCCGTGCGGCCGAACTCGGTGATCGCCAGGATCGCCGTCTTCCGCCACACCTGCGGCGGCAGGTTGTCCTTCAGCGTCAGGATCGCCGTGCACAGGTCCTTCACCGGCCGCCGGAAGGTGCGCTCCTGGCCGATATGGGTGTCCCAGCCATTGACGGTGAAGCTCGCGATACGGTGCTCGCCGGACAGCATCCCGGCGGCGAGCTCCGCGACCGCGGCGATGCCCGCCTCCCGCTTGGCGTCGCCGTAGATGCGATCGGCGAACATGTCGGTGTCCATGGCGTCGCTCATCGCCGCGGCGAACACCGGGTCGTTGCGATAGAGCCGCACGAACGCCATCTGCTCGTCCCCGGCCATGTCGAGGTCGGCGCGCGTCGACCAGACGTCGACCGGATTGGGCCCGGTCAGGATGAGCTCGGAGGTCGTGGTCACGTCGATCGCCCTGCGCTCGGCGCTGCGGGGGATGCTGGCGATCGCCCGGTTCAGCCAGCCGGTGCGTTCGTCATGCAGGGCCGCGCCGCCGCTTTCCAGCATGTCCTGCCCGTCGAAGTGGCTGCGGCCGGAGCGGTAGGGCGTCGAGATCGCATGCACGAAGCCGAGCTCGCGCGACCGCCACAGCGGCATCAGGGCCGCGGCGTCGGGATGCAGGCCGAAAAAGCCGTCGAGGTCGAGCAGTCCCCGCTCCGGCGCCAGGGCGAGCTTCGGCCGGAGTGCGGGCAGCGCCGGGTCGCCGTAGGGCTGCACCAGCGCCAGCCCGTCCATGGCGCCGCGCAGCACGATCGTCACCAGCCGGTTGTCGCCGGGGACCGCGGCGAAGCTCACCGGCGTGATCACCGGCGAGGCCGCCAGGCAGCAGGCTGCGCCGAGCAGGGTGCGCCGGCTGATATCGTTCGTCATCGCTCGGTCTCCTCGGCACCGCGCCCGGCGGTGCGAACCATCTGTCGCCGGACGCGCGGCCCGTTTCAAGTCTCCGCCGCGCCGGCCGTTCGCCGGCGCCTGCTCCGTCGGCGCTAGCGCCTGTTGAACTCCGGCGAGGCCAGCGCCAGCACCAGGCCGGCCTGCCGGCTCGGCGCCTGCGACACCACCTGGATCGTGTCGTCGCGGGCGGCATCGCCGAGCACGGCCTGCACGAACAGGCGCGGATCGCGATCGCCGCCGAAGCGCGCCACGAGCGCGTGCAGCCAGTCGATCCGCTGCGTCAGTTGCGCCGCCGTGATCCAGGCGGACAGCTCCTCGTCCCAGCCGGCCGGGCTCGGCGGACGCCAGAGCGGCTGGCCGAGCCGCTGCAGCGCGCCGACGGAGAGCGGATTGGCGCGGATCGGCGCCCGTCCGTCGGCCGTGGGCGCAGCCAGCACGGAGCCGGAGGCCGCATCGTCGCCACCGCCCGTGCCTTCGACCGCGGGTCCCTCCGCACCGGACGCGCCCGCCGCCGTCATGGCCGGATCGGGGGCCGGATCGGGAGACTGCCCGGGGCCCTGGTCGGCTGCCTGCTCCGCGCTCTGACCGGCGTCCCGCTCCGGGGCCATGGCGGGCGTCCCGTCCTGCGGCGTCGCCATGGCGCTCCCGGCCGCCTTCTTCGGCAGCACGGCGGCCGGTGCCAGCGCATCGGCGGGCACGTCCAGCGCCCGCAGGCCGGCGACGACGAAGTCGAACGGCTGGCGGGCCTTCTGCCCGTCCTGCGCCCAGCTCAGCGGATGCTCCAGCATCGCCAGGTAGACCGCCAGCAGTTCGCCGTCGGTTTTCGACCAGGCCGTCACCATGGCCTCGACCACCTCGGCCGGCGGCGCGTCGGCGATGAAGTGCACCACCAGCTTGCGGCAAATGTGCCGGCGCGTCGCCTCATGCGCGGCGAGATCGGCCAGCAGCGCATCGACGTCGGCGAGGCTCCGCTGCGTGCCGCCATAGGCGCGGCCGAGGACGCGGTGGACGCCGGGCTCCGCCCAGTTCGGGCGGTAGGTCGTCTCGAACGCGCCGCCGTCGTGGTCGAGCCCGGTCAGCACGCAGGCCGCGGCGCGGACGTCGTCCTGGGTGTAGCCGCCGTCGGCGCCGAGCGTGTGCAGTTCGATCAGTTCGCGGGCCAGGTTCTCGTTGAGCCCCCGCCCCCGCTTCCGGCCGGCCGGCGAATGCGGCCCCATCGATTTCGGCTGGTCGAGATAGGCCAGCATCGCCGGGTGCAAGATCGCCGCCCGCAACAGCGGCGCGAACCGGCCGGCGAGGTTCGGCCGCAGCGCCTCGGCCTCGTACAGGCCGACGAGGATGCGCATGCTGGAGGTCTTCTCGGCGTTGACGGCGAAGTGATCGCACCAGAAGGCGGCGAGCCGCTCGAAGAAGCCGTTCGGCGACTGCACGGCATGGCCGATCTTCAGGTGCTGGTCGCGCAGAAAGGCGGTGTTCAGCGCGATCTGGTACGGATTGACGACGCGGTCGCCGACCTTGCGTACGGTATCGTTCTTGCGCTGCTCCCGGTATTCCTGGGCCAGCGCCTGGAAGGCGGGGAAGCTGGCGCGGCGGCCGGCAATGCCGTCATGGGGGAAGGGACAGGTCTCCGCCACGCCGCGCGTCACCTGTTCCAGCAGGGCGTCGACCGTCCCGGCCGGCGGTTCGCCCGGGCGCGGTCCGGTACCGAAACGATGGGCGGCGATGGTGCCGAAGGACGGTGTCATGAAGCCTTACCTATCGCTCCAGGCTGTCCGAGGATTGCGGCTTTTTTATCCGCGCCCTCACCCCTTGAACACGAAGGCGGCGCCGGCGGCGATCAGGGCGAAGCCGATCAGGTGGTTCCAGGTCAGGCTCTCCTTGAGGAAGAACACCGAGAAGCCGGCGAAGATGACCAGCGTGATCACCTCCTGGATCGTCTTCAGCTGCGCAGCCGAATAGACCTGGTGGCCGATGCGGTTGGCCGGCACCGCCAGGCAGTACTCGAAGAAGGCGATCGCCCAGCTCGCCAGCACGACGAGGTAGAGCGGCGCCGCCTTGACCTTGAGATGGCCGTACCAGGCAAAGGTCATGAAGACGTTGGAGAGGCAGAGCAGCACGATCGGCCAGACGGCCGCGGGATTGAGGGCGAAGGGCATGAAAGCGTCCGGTTCCTGTGGGGATGGGGCCATGTCATAGACGATTCGCGGATCCCCCGCGAAAGGCTTTTGCAGCGCCCGGGGGAAACGACAGAACCATGGCGGCATGATGGCCCGGCCCTGCCGGCCGGCGCGGCCGTCCGTTTCCCTTTTGTACTCATGCCCCCTTCCCTTTCGCGGTGACTCTCGCCATATTCCCGACCATGGCCAGATCACCGAAGACCCCCGCCCCCTCCAAGCCCGGCTTCGAGGAAGCTCCGCAATCCGCCTTCGAGGGCGCGCCGCTCTCCGGCAGCGTCGCCGACTGGGTGAAGCAGCTGGAGGCGGACGCCGAGGCCTCGACGGTGGAATCGCGCCGCGAGGTCGCGTCGAAGGCCGGCAAGCACCGCAAGCAGGTCGAGAACGCCGCCCGCCGCCATCAGGAAAAGGTCGCATTGGAGCAATCGGCCGAAGGCCGCAAGCCCGAACGGGCGTCCGAGCCGACGCGAGGCCCCCGCGGAGCGAAGGCGCATGGCGCCGACAGCGTGAGCGCACAAAAAACATCCCGCGGCGTCTCGATCGGCGCCTCTTCCGATCCGAAGACGCGCGCCGCCGCCGGGCTCAACCCGGTCGCCGGCCTCGACGTCAACCTCGAGGAGGCCTCCTCGCTCAACGCCGGCACGGCGGTCACCGCCACCGTCGAGGCGCTGGCGAAGCTGATCGAAAGCGGCAACCCGCTGCACAAGAACGGCGAGATCTGGACGCCGCACCGCCCGCCGCGGCCGGAGAAGTCCGAGGGCGGCATCGCCATCCGCATGGTCTCCGACTACGAGCCCGCCGGCGACCAGCCGACCGCGATCGCCGACCTCGTCGAGGGCCTGTCGTCGGGCGAGCGCAGCCAGGTGCTGCTCGGCGTCACCGGCTCGGGCAAGACCTTCACCATGGCCAAGGTGATCGAGGCGACGCAGCGCCCGGCGCTGATCCTCGCGCCGAACAAGACGCTCGCCGCCCAGCTCTATTCCGAGTTCAAGAACTTCTTCCCCGACAACGCGGTGGAGTACTTCGTCTCCTACTACGACTACTACCAGCCCGAGGCCTACGTGCCGCGCTCGGACACCTATATCGAGAAGGATTCCTCGATCAACGAGCAGATCGACCGGATGCGCCACGCCGCCACCCGCGCGATCCTGGAGCGCGACGACTGCATCATCGTCGCCTCGGTCTCCTGCATCTACGGTATCGGCTCGGTCGAGACCTATACCGCCATGACCTTCCAGATGACCGTCGGCGACCGGCTCGACCAGCGCCAGCTGCTCGCCGACCTCGTCGCCCAGCAGTACAAGCGCCAGGACATCAACTTCGTCCGCGGCTCGTTCCGCGTCCGCGGCGACACGATCGAGATCTTCCCGGCCCACCTGGAGGACGCCGCCTGGCGGATCTCGATGTTCGGCGACGAGATCGACGCGATCACCGAGTTCGATCCGCTCACCGGCGCGAAGACCGGCGACCTGAAATCGGTCAAGATCTACGCCAATTCGCACTACGTCACCCCGCGGCCGACACTGAACGCGGCGATCAAGTCGATCCGGGAGGAGCTGAAGCTGCGCCTCGCCGAGCTGGAGAAGGCCGGGCGGCTGCTGGAGGCGCAGCGGCTGGAGCAGCGCACCCGCTATGACCTGGAGATGATGGAGGCGACCGGCTCCTGCGCCGGCATCGAGAACTATTCGCGCTACCTCACCGGCCGCAAGCCCGGCGAGCCGCCGCCGACGCTGTTCGAATACATCCCCGACAACGCCATCATCTTCATCGACGAGAGCCACGTCACCATTCCGCAGATCGGCGGCATGTACCGCGGCGACTTCCGTCGCAAGGCGACGCTGGCCGAATACGGCTTCCGCCTGCCGTCCTGCATGGACAACCGGCCGCTGCGCTTCGAGGAATGGGACGCGATGCGCCCCGACACGATCGCCGTCTCCGCCACCCCGGGCGGCTGGGAGATGGAGCAGGCCGGCGGCGTCTTCGCCGAGCAGGTGATCCGCCCGACCGGGCTGATCGACCCGCCGGTCGAGGTGCGCTCGGCCAAGACCCAGGTCGACGACGTGCTCGGCGAGATCCGCGAGACCGCGCAGCGCGGCTACCGCACCCTCGTCACCGTGCTCACCAAGCGCATGGCCGAGGACCTGACCGAATACCTGCACGAGCAGGGCGTCCGCGTCCGCTACATGCACTCCGACATCGACACGCTGGAGCGCATCGAGATCATCCGCGACCTGCGCCTCGGCGCCTTCGACGTGCTCGTCGGCATCAACCTCCTGCGCGAGGGCCTCGACATTCCCGAATGCGGCTTCGTCGCCATCCTCGACGCCGACAAGGAAGGCTTCCTGCGCTCCGAGACCTCGCTGATCCAGACGATCGGCCGCGCCGCCCGCAACGTCGACGGCAAGGTCATCCTCTATGCCGACCAGATCACCGGCTCGATGCAGCGCGCCATGGACGAGACGAGCCGCCGCCGCGAGAAGCAGATGGCCTACAATGCCGAGCACGGCATCACGCCGGAATCGGTGAAGGCGAAGATCTCCGACATCCTCGATTCGGTCTACGAGCGCGACCACGTCCGCGCCGACATCTCCGGCGCGGACGGCAAGGGCTTCGCCGACGGCGGCCACCTGGTCGGCAACAACCTCAAGGCCCATCTCGACGCGCTGGAAAAGCAGATGCGCGACGCCGCCGCCGACCTCGACTTCGAAAAGGCCGCCCGCATCCGCGACGAGATCAAGCGCCTCAAGGCCGCCGAACTCGCCGTCATGGACGACCCGATGGCACGGCAAGAGGCGCGGAGCGCCGAAGGCGCGACGGGGACCAGGGACCAGGCGCGGGGCGCCGAAGGCACGACCGGGACCACGAACCAGGCGCGGGGCGCGGAAGGTACGACCGGGACCACGAACCAGGCGCAAAGCCGGGAAGGTGGCCGGACGGGCGGCCGGGCGACCGCCCACCTCCCCCTCGAGGGGGGAGGTCGCGCGGAACGCGCGGGTGGGGGTGACCTCCCCACCGATGCCGTCCACGGCAGCGGTCACCCCACCCCGGACCTGCGGTCCGACCCTCCCCCTCGAGGGGAGGGTTCGAGCGCCGGCGCAATCCCCGCCTCTGCCCCTGACGGGGCATCTCCCCCGCAAGGGGGGCGATCGGCCTCCTACTTCGCCAAGCCCTCGCTCGACGCCATGGGCCCGGGCACCGACACGGAAATCCCGTCCCCCCGTTCACCGGGAGACGGTGCCCGAAGGGCGGACGAGGGGCCGTCGCGCTTCCGCACGAACACCGGCGCGGATGCCCTAGGCGGCGAAGCCGGCCAGGACAGCGAATCCGCGCGACAGGGAGCGAGCTATTTCCGCAAGAACACCCTGGACGAAATGACCGTCGGCCGCACCGAAAAACCGGTCACCGGCCATCTGCCGGAAAAACCCGAGGCCGCGAAGGGCACGAAGAAGCGCCTCTCGCCGCTGCCCGAAGGCCAGCCCGACCGCGCCGCATCGACCTCGCCCCTCGAGGGCGAGATGCCCCGCAGACCCGCGGCGAGCCCCTCCCCCAAACCCGTCCTCCGCGGCAAGATCGGCGTCGGCAGCTACGAGGATCCGGCCGAGGCGACGCGGAAGGCGAAGGGCAAGGGCAAGACGGGGCGGCCGGGACGGTGAGGGAGTAAGAATATTCATCGCTTGGCAACGACAATGAAGGCAGGCCATCTTAGACGCTTAGGATTTTACGCAAACCACTCGAAGGCGCCGTCCATATGAATGCGACAACAGATCACCTAAACAATCAAACTGCGTTTCAGCGCTTTCTGGATGTATATTCTCAAAGGCTTCGAAAGCTTATTATTTTCTGCGGAGCCGGTGCATCAAAGGAAGCGGGACTTCCGGATTGGGATGGTTTGGTTCAAGCAGTTAGGCAAGACTTAAATCAGCCGCTATACGCAACCAGTTCCTTTGCGAACAAAATTCAAAAATTTGATCTGGAAGAGGATTTCTGGATTAAATTATCAATAGCAAGAGAAATTTTTGGAGAAAATTATACAAATATAATTCAATCAATACTTGATAAAGAAACAATATGGACTGTCCGTCGGCGATGCCTCAGTTAGCGGTCAACTTAAATACCTCAATCAAATTAAAACAGCAAATGGTGAATATTTTCTCCTAAAGAGGGCCCCTGCGTCCTCTATGGATGTTGATCTTTCCAGGAATCTCGGAATTCAACCTATATATTTGCCTGAAACAGAAAGTTGGGAAGCCGGGTTTACGGAATTTGCAAGATATGTTTCATCTTATAAGAAAGAAGAGCAAAATCCATCCATCGTTCTGTCGACCAGTGCTGGTACCGAGAAACTCCCCGCCATCACCGAACTGCTAACGCTTCCGCCAGACGAAGTGCGCATGAAACTCAATGCCGCATCCCAGCAATTTATCAATGATGATCTATTATTTTCGGAATTCAAAGAGAAATACGACTTAGCAATAAATCACGCCGCTCGAGTGAAACTCGGAACAAATAACGACAAATGGCTCGGCTACAACCTAATCTCAGAGCGCGGATCGGGCAACTTTGGCCGCGTCTTTCAAGCTTCCGACCAGAATGGCAAACACTATGCAATCAAGATTGCGCATGAGGCCGTCAGAGACAATCAGATCATGTTAAGTAGTTTTCGTCGAGGTGTCTCTTCGATGAAATACTTATCGAACAGCAATGTTCGCGGAACGGTAAAAATCCTGGATGCAAGTGAGCTACCTCCAAGTATAATTATGGAATATATAAATGGGGTAAATTTAGAAGAGGCCATCAATAGGGACTACATCGACAGCATCGCAGTTTCAATAGATGTGATAAAACGCATATCTGAAATAGTATTTTCTTGCCACACCCACGAGAGGGCGATACTACACAGGGACCTTAGGCCGCAGAACATTATGATTGGCGGTTCATTTTGGGAAAATATAGATCTGGACGAAATTAGGGTTCTTGACTTTGATTTATCTTGGTTTGAAGGCGCGACAGGTCACGATTATTACATGCCAGCGTCATCAGCCCTCGGATATCTGGCTCCTGAGCAGTTGGAGGCTAATTCAAATTACAGTTCACGGAGCGCGCTTGTTGACGTCTACGGTTTGTCAATGCTCTTGTATTTTGCACTTTCAAGGCAGCACCCTTCAGCTGCCGCTTCAGAACGGGAGGATTGGCCAACTAGAGTAGATGAGGCATCGGCAAAGGCTTATTCTCGTTGTTGGAAATGTCTTCCTTCAAGGATATCCTCTGCCATATTAGACGGAACCAATCCAAAACAAAATGAACGTCCTTTGCTATCTTCCTTTATTAACCGCTTGGACGAATTGAGGCGGCTTGCGGCGGGAGAATTTCTTAACGACCCAAATATTCTCCGGGAAGAATTGTTCCAAAGAATATTTGGAAAATTTGTCGGAAAAAACATATCTGAGTATACTAACTATTCCGGCGTGACCGTTTCTATTGGAATATTGCATGAGGATGAGGTATTTTCCTTCACGCTTGCTTCAATTGCTACAGAGTCGTCTAGCCGCACAAATATGGGGAAATATTTGTCAGATGCCTTGGGAAGAGTAAAGGACATCGTGAAGAAGATTGCGAAAGTCGAGAAGAATGACAGCCACGTCGGAATGTCCAGAATTAATCTAAAGTTCACCATTCCTTTTCCGAAGAGCTTCGCTGAATTGGATTCCTACGCAACGACTTTGGAGCGCGCGATTTCTGTTATGCGGATTGAGTAGGGCACGCCCATCCCCATTCCCCCAACAAAATCACCCCCCCCCGCCCCCATTTCATCCACGCCCCCGACCGCCGTGCCATACTCGCCCCATCCCGCCGCGGATACACCGCAAGGCGTTGCGGCGAGGCGGGGACGGCGCGGGGCGTGAGGGAGAAACGCGAAACCTGTCGGTCCGGGTCTGCGCGACTGGTCCCCTCCGGCGACGGCGGGCGAGAGCCCGAGTTGCGCGCCGGACGTGCCCGAGCGGTGGCACACAGAGCGGCCGCCCTCGCCGGCGGACGAGCCAGAGGATCGCGTTCGCAGGCAGAAGCCGCCGAACGGGCCGCTGAAAGGTTCCACAGACATACATCAAGATGAGGCAGCTTCCAGCGCCCCCGTCCGACCGTGCAGACACCAACCGCGCCGGCTTGCCGGGCGTGGCCGAAGGCGCATGCGCGCCGGCGCACCGGCCGCCGCTCTCAGGGACTGCGGCCGTGCGCCTGTGCGGCCAGGGCGGCGGCGGCGCCGCTACGGACACGGCCGCCCCCCGACGCGGAATCCGCCCCTCACCGGCCGTCCGCAAGCCCGGGTCGGCCGCTACTCGGCCGCCTGCCTTGCGGCTGCCGGCTCCAGCACCGCGGCGAAGGCGGCCTCGATCACCTCCGGCCCGGCGCCCGGCCTGGTGGCGTCGGCCGAAAGGATCTGGCGATAGCGGCGGGCGCCGGGAAAGCCCTGGAACAGGCCGACCATGTGGCGGGTGACATGGTTCAGCCGCCCGCCCCCGGCCATCACCTGCTCGGCATAGCCCGTCATCGCATCGCGCACGCCCGCCCAGAAGGCGGCGTCGGGATGGGCGGCGGCGGAGTGAGCGCGATCGGGCCGAGCGCCGGCGGAAACGGCAGGGTCGGCGACGCGCGCGGCCACGCCCGCTTCTCCGCCCCGGGGCGAAGGCGGCGCGGCGCTTCGGATGAGGGGGGCGGCATCGGCCGTGTTCGCGCCTGCGGCGTCGCCGTGCGCCGACCAGCCCTCTTCCCCTGCGGGACGATGCGGAAGGGTGCCGCCGGCGCCTGCGGCGATCGACCGCTCCCATTGCGGGGGCGTTGCCGCATCGAGAGTGCGGATGTCCGGCCTGGAAAAAAGCGTATCGACGCCCGCCAGCACGCCGCTGTCCTGGTAGGCGGCACGGCCGAGCATGGCGCCGTCCAGTTCCCCGCCCGGCGCGGCGCCAGGCGCCTCGGCCGACACCGCGTTGCGGCCGCCGTCCGGCGCCTCGCCCCGATCCTCGCCCGCGCCCGGCCGGCCGATCGCTGCGAGCGCCTGGTCGAGCGTGTGCAGGCCGCCGTTCAGGCCGACGAACAGGTCGGGGTTCTCCGCCTTCAGCCGCCGCACCAGGCCGTAGTCGAGCGGCGGGATGTCGCGGTTCTCCTTCGGCGACAGGCCCTGCAGCCAGGCCTTGCGCGCATGCACCCAGACGGCGTCGACGCCGGCGGCCCTGATGCGGGCGACGAGGTCGCGCAGCGCCACGTTCGGGTCCTGGTCGTCGACGCCGATGCGGCACTTCACCGTCACCGGGATCGTCACCGCCGCCTTCATCGCCGCGACGCAATCGGCCACCAGCTGCGGCTCGCGCATCAGGCAGGCGCCGAAGGTGCCGGACTGGACGCGGTCGGAGGGGCAGCCGACGTTCAGGTTGATCTCGTCGTAGCCGAATTCCGCGCCGATCCGCGCTGCCGCCGCCAGCTTTGCCGGATCGCTGCCGCCGAGCTGCAGCGCCAGCGGGTGCTCGACGGCGTCATAGCCGAGCAGCCTGTCGCGGTTGCCGCGCAGGATCGCGTCGGCGACGATCATCTCGGTATAGAGCACGGCGTTCTTCGTCAGCTGCCGGGCGAAATAGCGATAGTGCCGGTCCGACCAGTCGATCATCGGCGCCGTGGCGAAGAGCTTCGTCCCCGTCTTGCGTGCCTTGTGGTACATGGTCGGTTCCTGTGGGTCGGGTTGCCGATGCCGCGACGGCCGCGTGCGATCGCGCACCGGTGCCGTGCTGCCGGAAAAGATGGTTTCGCGGCGCTCATAACGCAAGACGGGCGAAAAAACCACCCTCGCCGCCACAGGCCGCGTGTTCCCGCGCCGCCGGGCGATGCTAGACTGTGCCCAGGAGAATCGAAAAGAGACCGCCATGCCGCTCTATGCGCTCGCCGACCGCGTTCCGTCCCTGCCCGCCGACGACCGCTTCTGGATCGCGCCCGATGCCCGGGTGATCGGCCTGGTGACGATCGGCGCGGACGTCGGCATCTGGTTCGGCGCGGTGCTGCGCGGCGACAACGAGCCGATCGTGATCGGCGCCCGCACGAACATCCAGGAGAACACCGTCGTCCACACCGACCCCGGCAAGCCGGTGACGATCGGCGAAGGCTGCACCATCGGCCACGGCGCGATCATCCACGGCTGCACGATCGGCAACAATTCGCTGGTCGGCATGGGCGCCACCGTGCTGAACGGCGCCGTGATCGGCGACAACTGCCTGATCGGCGCCAATGCGCTGGTGACGGAGGGCAAGGTCTTTCCCGACAATTCGCTAATCGTCGGCGCCCCGGCGCGGGTCGTGCGCACGCTCGACGTGGCCGCGATTGCCGGGCTGAAGGCGTCCGCCGACAGCTACGTCCGCAACTGGCAGCGCTTCAAGGCGGAACTCCGGCGGATCGACTGAGCGGCCCGCCGGGCGGGACCATCGGGGAACCAGGGTCCGGCGGCATCCGCGGCGGTGATCCTGCCGAAAGACGGGCGACGGCCTCAGGCGCAGCCGGCGCAGTGGCCGCGGATCTCGATTGTGGTCTTGCCGGGGCGGAAGTTGCGGTCCCTGGCGAAGCCGGCCAGCCGCTCCTCGATCATGTGGTCGTGGAACTCGGTGACCTTGCCGCAGCTTTCGCAGATGGTGAAGGCGGTCAGCCCGTGCGCGCAGCAGTCCTGGTCGGGATGGGCGCAGGCGACGAAGGCGTTGATGCTCTCCAGCCGATGGACGAGGCCGACGTCCTGCAGCTTCTCCAGCGCGCGATAGACCTGCAGCGGCGCGCGAAACCCCTCGCCCCGCAGCTTGTCGAGGATGGTGTAGGCGCTGAGCGGCGCCTCGGCCTGCGAGAGCGCCTCGAGCACCAGGGTCTGGTTGCGGGTCAACTGTTGCGCCGTCATCGGCGGTCTCCTCCGGATTGCGCCGGCGCGATCGCGCCGTGTTCCCTCCGGCCGAGCGGCAGGAGGCTTGCGAGAAAGATCATGAGTGCGGCCACGACGATCGAGGGGCCGGACGGCGTGTCGAATTTCAGCGAGCCGAACAGGCCGCCGGTGACCGCGACGGCGCCGAGCAGCGAGGCCATGACGGCCATGACCTCGGGGCTCGCCGAAAACCGCCGTGCGGTCGCGGCGGGGATGATCAGCAGCGAGGTGATCAGGAGGATGCCGACGATCTTCATGGCGATCGCGATCACCACCGCCATCAGCAGCATGAAGGCCAGTCGCGCCCGTTCCGGCTCCAGCCCTTCGGCCGCCGCCAGTTCCGGGTTGACCGTCGAGGCAATCAGCGGCCGCCAGAGATAGACCATCGCCAGCAGCACGAGGATGCCGCCGCCCCAGACGAGGCTGACGTCGGCCTCGGTGACGGCGAGGATGTCGCCGAACAGGAAGCCGACCAGATCGATCCGCACCCAGGTCATGAAGGAGACGAGAACGAGACCGGTGGCCAGCGTCGCATGCGAGAGAATGCCGAGCAGCGCATCCGTCGACAGGCTGCCTCGCTTCTGCAGCAACAGCAGCGCCAGGGAAACGATGGCGGCGACCGCAAAGACGCTGAGGGTCAGGTTGAGGTGGAACAGCAGCGACAGCGCCACGCCGAGCAGGGCCGAATGGGCCATGGTGTCGCCGAAATAGGCCATGCGCCGCCAGATGACGAAGCAGCCGAGCGGCCCGGTGGTCAGGGCGAGGCCGACGCCGGCGAGAAGCGCGCGGATGAAGAAGTCGTCAAGCATCGCGCTGCTCCGCCGGTTCGTCCCCGCCGGTCGCGGCCGGATTAGAATGATCGATGCCGCAGCCGCAATCCGGTCCGTGCGCATGCACGATCCGCATCGGCCCGGCGCGGCCGACGGCCGGGCCATCATCGTGATGGTGGCCGTCGTCGGGATGGCAATGATCGGTGACCGAGCCGTCCGCGTGCAGGACGCGGCCGTCGGCGAGATGGGTGTGGTCGTGATGATGATGGTAGAAGGCGAGCGTCTGGCTCGCCCGTGCGCCGAACAGGCGCAGATATTCCGGGCTGCGGCTGACGGCCTCGGGCGTGCCGCGGCAGCAGACGTGGCCGTTGAGGCAGATCACCGTGTCGGTCTCGGCCATGACCACGTGCAGGTCGTGCGAGATCAGAAGGATGCCGCAGCCGGTGGTATTGCGGATCGTCTTGATGAGATCGTAGAGGGCGATCTCGCCGGCGAAATCCACGCCCTGCACCGGTTCATCCAGCACCAGCAGGTCCGGCTTGCGCGCGATCGCGCGGGCCAGGAGCGCGCGCTGGAACTCGCCGCCGGACAGGTGCTGCACCTCGGCGCGGGCGAGATGGCGGATGCCGGTCGCCTCGAGGGCGGCGTCGATCTCGCGCCCGCGCAGCGGCGAGGTCAGCGTCATCAGCCGGTCGACGGTGAGCGGCATCGTCCAGTCGATCGCAAGCTTCTGCGGCACGTAGCCGACCGTGAGGTCGGGGATGCGCGTCACCTCCCCCTCGTCGGGGCGGGCGACGCCGATCGCCATCTTCGCCGTCGTGGACTTGCCCGATCCGTTGGGTCCGATCAGGGTGACGATCTCGCCGCGGGAAATGGAAAAGTCGACGCCGCGCACGAGCCAGCGTCCCTTCCTATACAGTCCGGCGGCCGAAAGCGACACCAGCGTCGACCGGTCGGGAACATTCGTCTGCAGCATGTGAACCGTCCGAAACCTCGATTGCCTCTTGCTATGGCACACGTTATAGCATAACGCAACTTATGTAATAACATTACACACGCTTTCACACCTGCCTTCCATCCGGAGTTCTCCCAAGATGAAGCCTTCCTCTCTCCTCCTCTCCACCGCGTCTCTCTCCGCCGCGCTGCTTGCCGCAACCGTCGGGCCAGCCAGGGCGGAGGCGCCGGACGTCGTCGTCTCGATCAAGCCGGTGCATTCGCTCGTCGCCGCCATCATGCAGGGGGTCGGCGAGCCGAAGCTGATCGTCGACGGCGCGGCGTCGCCGCACACCTATGCCCTGAAGCCATCCAATGCCGCAGCCCTCCAGGACGCCGACCTCATCTTCTGGGTCGGGCATGGCCTCGAGGCCTTCCTGGAGAAGCCGCTGGAAGCGCTGGGAGGCAAGGCGACGATCGTCGAGCTCGAGGATGCGCCGGGCCTGACGAAACTGAAGTTCCGGGAAGGCGGCGCCTTCGAGGCGCACGATCACGGGCATGAGACGGAGGGGCACGAGGCGGGCGGCCACGAGGCGGAAGCCCACGGGACGGAGGACGGCGGCCATGAGCACGAGGAGGCGGCTGCGCACGACCATGAGGGCGGCGACGATCATGCGGCGGACGGCGGGCACGATCACGACCACGAGGGTGGCTTCGACACCCATCTCTGGCTCGATCCGATGAACGCGAAGGCCATGGCGTCGGCCATCGAGGCCGCGCTGGCCGAAGCAGATCCGGCGAATGCCGCCACCTACAAGGCCAACCTGGCCGCGCTCGACGCCAATATCGACGCGCTCGACACCGAGATCGCCGCCACGCTCGCCCCGGTCAAGGACAAGCCGTTCGTCGTCTTCCACGACGCCTACCAGTACTTCGAACATCGCTACGGCGTGCGGGTCGCAGGCTCGATCACGGTGAGCCCGGAGACCATGCCGGGTGCGGAACGCGTTTCGGAGATCCACGGCAAGGTGAAGGAACTGGGCGCTGCCTGCATTTTCGCCGAGCCGCAGTTCGAGCCGAAGCTCGTCAATGTCGTGATGGAGGGAACGTCGGCCAAGGCCGGCACGCTGGACCCGGAGGCGGCAACGCTCGCCGCCGGCCCGGCCCTCTACTTCGACATGATGCGGGCGCTTGCGACCTCGATGGCGGATTGCCTGTCCCAGGCCGAATGACGGGCGCTCGCCGCGGACCGGCCCGCGCGGCGAGGCCGCGCCGCGAACGCGGCGCCGCCGGAGCCCGGCTCGGGACCGCGGCGACGAAGAGCGCGACGCCGGGCAGAGCGCGATCCCCGAAAAGAAAGAGGGCCGCCCGTTGCGGGGCGGCCCTCTCAAATTCGCGGCGATCGGCCCGAGATTACTCGGCGCTGTCGTCTGCGGCCTTCTTCTTGGCCGGAGCCTTCTTCTTCGGTGCGGCGGCCTCTTCGCCTTCGGCGGCGTCTGCCTTGGCGGCGGCCTTCTTCTTCGGAGCGGCCTTCTTGCCTTCGGACTTGCCGTCCTCGGCTTCGTCGTCAGCCAGAAGCTCTTCCTTGGAGACGGTCTTGTCGGTGACTGCGACCTCGGTCAGCAGGTGGTCGACGACCTTCTCCTCGAAGAGCGGCGCGCGCAGCGAGGCCGAGGCGCCCGGCGTCTTGCGGAAGTAGTCGAGGATTTCCTTCTCCTGGCCCGGGAACTGGCGCAGCTGCTCGAACAGCGAACGCTGCATTTCCTCGTCGCTCACCTGGACGCCGGCCTTCTCGCCGATCTCGGAGAGGACGAGGCCGAGGCGGACGCGGCGCTCGGCGAGCTTGCGGTACTCCTCGCGGGCTTCCTCTTCGGTGGTGTCTTCGTCGGCGAAGGTCTTGCCGGCCTGCTGCAGGTCGGTGTTGACCTGACGCCAGATGTTTTCGAACTCGGCATCGACCAGGCGCTGCGGCGTGTCGAACTTGTACATCTCGTCGAGCTGGTCGAGGATCTGGCGCTTGACCTTCTGGCGGGTGACCGAACCGTACTGGCTCTCGATCTGGCCGCGGACGACTTCGCGCAGGCGGTCTGCGGATTCGAGGCCGAGCTTGGAGGCCAGCTCGTCGTCGATCTTGACGTCGGCCGGAGCGGCGACGTCCTTGACCTTGATGTCGAAGGTGGCTTCCTTGCCGGCCAGGTGCGCGGCCGGATAGTCGGCCGGGAAGGTCACGGTGATGACCTTCTCGTCACCGGCCTTGACGCCGACGAGCTGGTCCTCGAAGCCGGGGATGAAGCGGTTGGAGCCGATGACGAGCTCGGCGTCCTCGTCCTTGCCGCCGTCGAAGGCTTCGCCCTCGACCTTGCCCAGGTAGTCCATGGTGACGCGGTCGCCGGTTGCGGCCTTGCCCTTCTTGGTCTCGTAGGAGCGGGCGCTCTCGGCGATCTTGAGGATCTGCTCCTCGACTTCCTTGTCGTCGATGTCGACGACTTCGCGGGTGATCTTGATGCCGGAGACGTCCTTCAGCTCGATGGCCGGAATGACTTCATAGGACAGGGTGAACTCGAAATCGGCCTGGGCGGCGAGGATCTTCTCGGCCTCGGCCTGGTCCTCGGTCATGGCGATTTCCGGCTGGGTCGCCGACTTCTCGCCGCGCTCGGAGAGAATCGCGGTCGGACGCTCGCGGATGATCTCGTTGACGAGATCGGCCATGATCGACTTGCCGTAGACCTTCTTGAGGTGGGCGACGGGCACCTTGCCCGGACGGAACCCGTTGATGCGAACGCGGTCCTTGGCTTCGGCCAGGCGCTCGTTCATCTGAGCTTCCATGTCCTTCGCGGGAATGACGACCTTGAGTTCGCGCTTCAGCCCTTCAGCGAGCGTTTCGATAACCTGCATGTTCAAACCTTTATTTCGATCTGGCGGTGCCCCGGCCGGTCACCGGCTCTGTCGGCGGGCACCCCTCCGGGTCCATTTGCCGGGAGTGGCTTTACTGTCATCGATGGCCTTTTGGCAAGCAAAATGGCGCTCTGGCGCCCGTTCGGTCCCATCAAACAGTGTCGACCGAACGCGAGGCGCCCATTCCGCGCCCGGGGCCAGGCCCTGGGCCGCGCCCTCGCCCGGACGCTTTCCCGGCGGGACGGCATGTCACCGGCCCGGGCCGGCGTGCCAGCCTTCCGGTTGCTGGTGCGGGTAGAGAGACTTGAACTCCCACGCCTTGCGGCACCAGAACCTAAATCTGGCGTGTCTACCAATTTCACCATACCCGCGTTCAGAAAGCCACATGGCGGCTTGTCAATCCGGCGCCTTGAAGGGCGCGCTTCCCGATCGCGCGTCTCTATAGCACCCGTTTCCCGAGGGTCAAAGGGAAATGTGGCGGTCGCGGGTGCCCCGCCGGCGATCCTCTCGACGAGGCGGTCAGAAGGGTCCGGCAGGCCGTCCAGGGCGATTCCCGTTCCTGTCAACAGGGGCGACGGGCAACAGCGGGATGCAACCTCAGGAAGCGAATACGGGTCGAAAATCGCGTCAAATCGCATTTGTCCGACAATATTTGGGCGTCTTCGCTTGAAATGCGGCCGCCGGGAGGGCAAATGCGGGTCAAAGAGCGCCGGATCACGTCCATTCCGGCGGATCGGCAGGGCATGCAGGCAGCGCATATCATCCATGCTCATATTGCACTGCACAAAACCGATTTGTCCGACTATATTGCAATCATCGGATCGGGAATGATCCAACGCAACGAGGACAGGGCGCAGATATCGTCTTGCAGACCTGACCTTGAAAAAGTGGAAACGGCCATCCATCTGAACCCTGGTTCGGGAAGGCCCGGCAGCCGCAAGGCCGCTGACAGAATTCGGGCCGGCGCACTCCTCCTCCCAGCGCTTGTCCGATACGATTGGCAACACTCCTCCTCCCAGTTGCCAATCATCCCAAATGACGCCCGCCGGATCTCCTCCCCCGGCGGGCGTTATTGCGTTCAAGGACCGGTTCCCAATTCACCCCCACCCCCCCGAATGATGCGCGGATTCAAGCTCTTCCGGGCACTTCTGCATGCTTTTTATGCATCTGCACCAGGCCGCCGCCCGTCCGTGCGGCAAGCCATCCCGTTTCTGCATGCTTGCCATTCACGATGGGCGCTTCAACGTCGCCGGGGCCAGCGCTATAACAAGCTCATCGATCGGGGACGGCACTCCTCCTCCCAGCCAGCCCCGATGCGATCGGCAGCACTCCTCCTCCCAAGCTGTCGATCAGAATCGACGCCCGCCGGACCTCCTCCCCCGGCGGGCGTTGTCGTTTCTCCCCGCCCCACGACAGCTCCGCGGCGCACCGAATCGGTGCTCAATTCCTAGCCAGCAATTTCATGCCTTTTTTACTTGACATGCGCAGATCGCATGACTGCCATTCAGCATTGTCTCTGTATTGCAGGGCCGCCGCAGCCTATATTCCAGCCATCAGATGAACGCCGGCGCTGAATGGAAATGCCGGCCCCACACGAAGGGTAACGGACATGAACATCACTCGCTCGTTCAACACCTGGCGCAAGTATCGTCAGACCATCAACGAACTCGGCCGCATGAGCGACCGCGAACTGAACGACCTCGGCATTGGCCGCTCGGACATCCGTCGCGTCGCCCGCGAAGCCGTCCGGTAAAAAGCCGAACCCGTCAGGTCCGGCCAAACGCCTTCCGGAGAAATCCGGGGGGCGTTTCTTTTTGTGCGCAGACGGCGCGGCGCGGCCCCGGCCGGGCCGGGTCCCCATGGACCGTCAGGCGCAGCCCGGCCGGTCGCAAACCGCCGGATGCGACCGCTCCGGAGCGGCTGGTTTTCGAGCATCGCGCGGCGTTGCACAGATTTTGCGCTCCTAATTGCACAATTGCATAGCAGCTGCATTTTCTTTGCACTGCACCATATTCAAGAGAAGGCGTATAAAGGCTCCAACGAACGAGGACGACGCCGTCCCGTCAAACTCATCCAGGAGACCTGCCATGAACCCGATCCGTCTTGCCAAGAACTGGCTCAGCTACCGCCGCACCCTCAACGAGCTCGGCAACCTGTCCACCCACACGCTGTCCGACATCGGCCTGACCCGCTACGACATCCGCGGCATCGCTGCCCGCTCCTTCCGCTAAGCGAAGGACGCGCCGAAACCGGCGCGACTTCGGCGAACGACCGCGACAGACGCTTCGAACGGCACCATTCGGTGCCGTTTTCGATTCCGGCGATTGGAAGCCTCGGTCCTGCGTGATATGCAGCCGCCCATGACGAACATGACCTCCCCTTCCCCCATCCATGTCATCGGCGGCGGACTGGCCGGCAGCGAGGCTGCCTGGCAGATCGCCGAGAGCGGCATTCCGGTCGTCCTGCACGAGATGCGCGGGGTGCGCGGCACCGACGCGCACAAGACCGACGGGCTCGCCGAGCTCGTCTGCTCCAATTCCTTCCGCTCGGACGACGCCACCAGCAACGCCGTCGGCGTGCTCCATGCCGAGATGCGGCTCGCCGGGTCGCTGATCATGCGCGCGGCCGATGCCAACCAGGTACCGGCGGGCGGCGCGCTCGCGGTGGACCGGGACGGCTTCTCGGCCGCGGTGACCCGCGCGATCGAGGGTCATCCGCTGATCGAGGTCGTGCGCGAGGAGATCAAGGGGCTGCCGCCGGAGGACTGGGACCAGGCGATCATCGCGACCGGCCCGCTGACCGCGCCGGACCTGGCCGCGGCCATCCAGGAACGGACCGGCGCCGATGCGCTGGCCTTCTTCGACGCCATCGCGCCGATCGTCCACACCCACTCGATCGACATGGACATCTGCTGGCACCAGTCGCGCTACGACAAGGTCGGGCCGGGCGGCACGGGCAAGGACTACATCAACTGCCCCATGGACGAAGCGCAGTACAACGCCTTCGTCGATGCGCTCATCGCGGCCGACACCACCGGCTTCAAGGAATGGGAGGGCACGCCCTACTTCGACGGCTGCCTGCCGATCGAGGTGATGGCGGAGCGCGGGCGCGAGACGCTGCGCCACGGCCCGATGAAGCCGATGGGGCTGACCAATGCGCACAACCCGACCGTCAAGCCCTATGCGGTCGTGCAGCTGCGCCAGGACAACGCGCTCGGCTCGCTCTACAACATGGTCGGCTTCCAGACGAAGCTGAAATACGGCGCCCAGGGCGAAATATTCCGCATGATCCCGGGCCTGGAGAAGGCGGAGTTCGCCCGGCTCGGCGGCCTGCACCGCAACACCTACCTGCAGTCGCCCGCCCTGCTCGACCCCTCGCTGACGCTGAAGGGGCGGCCGGGCCTGCGGTTCGCCGGGCAGATCACCGGCTGCGAAGGCTATGTCGAAAGCGCCAGCATCGGGCTTTTGGCCGGGCGCTTCGCCGCCGCCGAACGGCGCGGGCAGGCGCCGGCGCTGCCGCCTTCGACGACCGCATTCGGCGCGCTGCTGAACCACATCACCGTCGGGCACATCCTGTCCGACGACGAGCCGGGCAAGCGCTCGTTCCAGCCGATGAACATCAATTTCGGCCTGTTTCCCGACCTCGAGCCGGGCGCCATCGTCAAGCCCGAGGGCGTCAAGCGCTTCCGCGGCAAGGACAAGGCGCTGGCAAAGAAGCAGGCGGTCGCCGCGCGGGCGCTGGACGACTGCCGCCGCTGGCTCGAATCGGCGCGCTGAGGCTCAGCTGTCGCGCTGAAGCGTGCGAGGGGCTTCCTCGATGCCGGCGGCCGGCAGCAGGCTGCCCAGCAGCCAGAGCGAGACCTCGGCCGCCTCGCGGCTGGTCGCGAACTCGAAGCTGCCGTTCTCGTGCGGATTGTCGTGGAACTCGATGGCCAGTCCGCGGCCGCTCGGGCTGTTGTGCACGAGCACGCCGCCCGGCTCGATCAGAATGCAGGTGAAGCGCGATCCGCGCGCGCGCATGCAGCCGACCTTGCCGTCGTGCAGTCGCAGGAACACGTCGCCGCCGATCGTGCTTACGACCTCGCGGATCGCCTCCTGCGGGAAGACGCGGCCGAACTCGACGATGGCAAGACCGGTGTGGTCGGCCCCGCTCTTGCGGTCGCTGCGCCGCTGCGCCCGCAAATAGACGTAGGCGGCCAGGGCAAGGCAGGCGATCACGACAGTCCAGATCATTTGCAGGGTCCTCCCGCGGGATTGAGTGCGCCCTGTCTAGTACGCGTAGCTTGCGCCAGTTTTACGCGATCTTCGAGGACGCCGCCGGAAGACCGGCGGCAGGCCTGACCTACCAACGTTCGACAGACGTCAGAACCGGCCGGTGCGCAGCGTCTTCCACATCCACCATTGCCGCCGCCACTGCGCCGGCAGGAGCGAGCGCTCCAGCGCATCGGCGCCGGCCCGCTCCGCGCGGTCGAAGACGTGGCGCGCCAGCGCGACCGGCAGGAAGGCGGCCCGGTTCGAAGGCGCGATCCCGCCGGCGGCCTCCGCCTTCCTCAGGTGCTCGCGGCCGAGCCCGGCAAAGGCCTCGACGGCGCGTGCGGTGCGGTCACGGTCCCGGCCCGCGATCAGCGTCGCCGCATCGAGCCCGGTGGCGGCCAAAAGGTCGCCGGGGATATAGACCTGCCCGCGCCGCCGGTGGATCGGCAGGAGCAGCAGCATGCCGGCGATCGCCTGCGCCACCCCGGCATGGCCGGCGGCGGTTGCCGATTGCGCGGCGGCCTGCGGATCGAGCACGAGGCTCGCAAGCTGGATCAGCGCCGACGCCGTCTCGCCGGCATAGCCCTCGAGCGCCGCCCGGTCCGGCATCGGATCGTCGTAGAGGTCGAATATCCGCGCCTCGATCATGTCCGTCAGCACCGCGACCGGCAGCCTGTGTTCGGCGACGCAGGCCAGCAGGCCGGCTGCGAGCGGATTGGCGCTCGCCTCGCCCGCAGCCGCACTGCCCTCGAGCGTATCGCGCCACCATTGCAGCCGGATCTCGCCGGGGAGCGGTTCGCGCACCACGTCGCGCACGCGGGCGATCTCGGCGTTGAAGGCATAGAGGGCGGCGAGCGGGCCGCGCTTTTCGGCCGGCGCCAGCAGGCAGGCGAGATAGCGGTCGCGATCGGTCTCGCGCAGCGCCTCCAGGCAGCGGGCGTAGGCGTCGGCAACGGCGGTGGCCGCGGGGGCGCGCGCTGCTGCCATGGCTTCTTTCGGGGGCATCGGAACTTCCGGACTGGGCATGGGCTGGAGCCGGCGGATCAGACCGCGACCAGAGCCGCGGCGACGGCACGCGATTCGGCCAGCATGACGTTGAAGGTGCGCACGGCGGCACCGGTGGACATCGGATCGGAGCGTATATGGCGCTCGCGCAGGGCGGCGCGCACCTCCGCCGAGAGCGGCCGGATCTCGGCGCCGGTGCCGACCAAAAGCACCTCGATCTGTTCGGCCTCCGCCAGCACGCGGGCGAGATCGGCCACCGACAGGTCGCCCGCATCGGCCTTGTCCCAGCCGTAGATGCCGGACGGCAGGCAGAGGACGGAGCCGCGGTGCGACATGTCGGCGAAGCGGAAGCCGCCATTGCCGTAGGCGTCGATCGGCGCCCGGCCGGGGAAATGCGCCTGCCTTATCTCTATGCCTTTGGCCATCTTCATGCCTTCGCGGACGGATTGCCGGGGCCCCGCAGACGATAGCGATCGGGCCTCAGCCGGAACAGGATGAGGACCGGGCCGGCAATATAGATAGAAGAGAACGTGCCGACGGCAATGCCGAACAGCATGGTGACGGCAAAGGCGCGGAGGCTTTCGCCGCCGAAGATCGTCAGCGCCAGGAGCGCGATCAGCGTGGTCGCCGCCGTCAGCACCGTGCGCGACAGCGCCTGGCTGATCGAGGCGTCGATCAGGAGCGGCAGCGGCATCTGCCGGAACTGCCTGAGGTTCTCGCGGATCCGGTCGTAGACGACGATCGTGTCGTTCAGCGAGTAGCCGACGATCGTCAGCAGCGCGGCGATGCTGCCGATGTTGAACTCCATGCGGGTGACGGCGAAGAGGCCGATCGTCAGGAGAAGGTCGTGGGCAGTGGCGATCACCGCGCCGATCGCGAACTGCCACTCGAAGCGGATCCAGATGTAGCCGATCAGTGCGGCGAGCGCGATCGCCATGCCGAGCGTCGCAGCCGAGATCAGGTCGCCCGAGACCGAGGGGCCGACGACCTCGACGCGGCGGATGTCGAAATCCGATTCCAGTTCGCCGCGCGCGACGAGCGCCGAGGTCTGCTCGGCATTCTCGCCGCCGCCCTGCGGCGGAATGCGGATCGTGGCCATGGCGGGATTGCGCCCTGGCAGGACGGTGACGTCGCCGAGGTTCGCCTCCTCCAGGCGGGCAGCGATCGCCGCGGGCTCGGCGATCCCCTCGCGGGCCTCGACCTGCAGCAGCGCGCCGCCGGTGAAATCGATGCCGAGGTTCAGGCCGTTCAGCGCGACCAGCAGCGCCACGGCCAGCGAGACCACCGCCGTCCCGGCGAAGGTGTAGTTGCGGATCGCCATGAAAGGCAGGTGCAGGCTGGCGAACAGCCCGGTGCGGACGCTGCGCGGCAGGTGGGTGATGCCGCGCCAGCGCACCCAGCGCCAGGCGAGCCAGCGGGTCAGCGTGAAGGCTACGAAAAGAGTGGTGACGATGCCGATCCCGACGGTGACGGCGAAGCCGCGCATCGGCATCGAGCCGAGGAAATAGAGGACGAGGACGGCGATCATCGTGGTGACGCCGGCGTCGGTGACCGTGGAGAAGGCGCGGGTGAAGCCCGCCGCCAGCGCCTCGGGCAGAGGCCTGCCGCCGGCGGCCTCCTCGCGCATGCGCTCGTAGATCAGCACGTTCGAATCGACCGCCATGCCGATGATCAGCACCATGCCGGCAATGCCCGGAAGGGTCAGCGCGGTACCGGTCAGCACCAGGACGGCGACGATCAGCATCAGGTTGAACAGAAGGGCGATGATCGCGATCGCGCCGAAGGCGCCGTACCAGAAGATCATGAAAAGGGCGACGGCGATGCCGGCCGCCACGACGGCCACGAGCGCCGCGCGGGCCGATTCGGCGCCGAGCGCGGGTTCGATCGAGCGTTCCTCGACCACGGTGAGCGCGGCCGGCAGGGCGCCGCTGCGCAGCACGACCGCGAGGTTTTCGGCGCCGGCCGCATCGAAATCGCCGGAGATCTCGCCGCGGCCATCGACCAGCGGCCCGGCGACGATGAAGGCGGCGAGCACCTGATCGTCGAGCAAGAGCGCCAGCGTGCGGCCGACATTGGCGGCGGTGGCTTCGGCAAGACGTCGGGTGGCGTCCGGTCCGAGCTGGTAGACGACCGTTGCCGCCTGGCCGTCGCCGCTGGCAATGACTTCGGCGGACACGACGTCGCGCGACGTGAAGATGCTGGCGCGGCGGACCAGGTAGCCGACCGGCGGCTCGCCCAGCGTATAGACGATCTGCGTGCCCGGCGGCGGGCCCTGCTCCAGCGCCTGCTGGAGCGAGACGCCGGTTTCGACGAGACTGGCCGAGAACCGGCCCCGCTGGTCGAGGACGTCCTTGAGCCGCTGGGGATCGTCGTATCCCGGCACCTGCAGCGCGATGCGGTCGGGACCGGCGCGGGTGACGATCGCATTGGCGCCGCCGGCGCCGATGACGCGCTGGCGGACGACGTCCACCGCCGACACGACGGCCTCGGCGGCGGCGGCGTTGACCGATTCACCCAAGACCTCGAGCCGGATGATCCCGCCCGCCTCGGTCGCGCCCAGCCGGGTGCCGGAGACGGCGGCGAGCTCGGCACGGGCGGCCTCGATCCGCGCCGCATCGGTGACGCGCACGACGACGTTGCGTCCGGTTCCCGACAGGCCGGTATAGGGGATCTGGGCATTTCTCAGGGTCTGCCCGACCTCGTTGACGACGGCCAGCAGCCGGTCGTTCTCCACGTCGGCGCGCTCGATCTTGAGCACGAGCCCGGCGCCGCCGCTGAGATCCAGGCCGGAGGCCAGCCGCAGGGAGGAGAGCCAGCCCGGCAGGGCCGAGCGCTGCGGATCCGAAAGCAGCGTGGGCAGAAGAACAAGAAGGCCCGCCACGACGGCGAGCCAGGCAAGCAGAGTTTTCCAGCGGGCAGGTTGCAGCATATCCATCTCGAAATGCCCGGCACGCTGCCGGCAGATAAGCCTGGGGCCGTCCGGCGGGCCGCATCGGCGCCGCCGGACGGCAGGACCATACTATTCCTTGACCGGCTCGCCCTTGACGCGGACCTCGGAGATGCCGCTGCGCACGACGCGGACCTTGATGCCCTCGGCGATCTCGACCTCGAGCTCCTTGTCGTCGATCACCTTCGTCACCTTGCCGACGACGCCGCCGCCGGTCACGACCTGGTCGCCGCGACGGATGTTCTTCAGGAGCTCCTCGCGGCGCTTCATGGCGGCGCGCTGGGGACGGATGATGAGGAAATACATCACCACGAAGATCAGCAGGAACGGCAGAACCGACATCAGAAGATCCGTACCGCCCGGGGAAGCAGCCGGCGCCGTCTGGGCGAAAGCCTCGGTAATCAACATTCAAAACTCCTCGAAACTGGACGCCGGGGGATGCATTTCCACCCGCAGCAGTGCGCGCGACTATAGGCAAGACCGGCCTGAATGCAACAATTGCGCCCAGATCCTGCCGGAAATTCAGGGTTTTCTCTCTTTTCCGCCGCATCCGTCCATGCTACCGCCCGCAAGACTGGTCAACGGGATGGAGCAGGCACGTGCAGGACGAGCAGATTCGGTCGCTACTGAAGGAAATCACCGGCCTTCGCGCCGCCCTCGAACGGCTCGCAGGCCCCGCCCCTGCCGAGAACGACTGGAACGCCGCCGACTGCTTCGTCTGGGCGCCCCAGCGGCACTATCTGCAGCCGGTGGCCCGGCCGAACCGCGTCGACATCGGCCTGATCGTCGGCGTGGACCACGTCCGCGACATCCTGCTGGACAACACGCTCCGCTTCGCCAAGGGCCTGCCGGCCAACAACGTGCTGCTCTGGGGCGCGCGCGGCATGGGCAAATCCTCGCTCGTCAAGGCCGTCCACGCCAGCGCGGCGGCGACCACCCAGACGGCGCTGAAGCTCGTCGAGGTGCACCGCGAGGACATTTCCACGCTGCCGACGCTGATGGAGATCCTCAAGGATGCGCCCGCCTGCGTCATCGTCTTCTGCGACGACCTCTCCTTCGACCACGACGACACCTCCTACAAGTCGCTGAAGGCGGCGCTCGACGGGGGCGTCGAGGGACGGCCGGACAACGTCATCCTCTATGCCACGTCGAACCGCCGCCACCTGCTGCCGCGCGACATGATGGAGAACGAGCAGTCGACCGCGATCAACCCCTCCGAGGCGGTCGAGGAAAAGGTCTCGCTCTCCGACCGGTTCGGCCTGTGGCTCGGCTTCTACAAATGCAGCCAGGTCGACTATCTGGCGATGATCGACAGCTATGCCGAGCATTTCGGCCTCGAAGGGGACCGCGACGCGATCCATGCCGAGGCGCTCGAATGGGCGACCACGCGCGGGTCGCGATCGGGCCGCGTCGCCTGGCAGTTCATCCAGGATCTCGCCGGCCGCATGGGCAAGACGCTCGCCCGGTAGGCGGCGCAGGCCCTCCTCGGGCCGTCGCCCTGACGCAGAAAGCCGCCCCGTTGCCGGCGCGGCTTTTCTTTCTGCGATCTTGGGCTCCCCGTCGGACTATTCGAGATAGGTCATCGGGTTCACGGCCGAGGCGTTCTTGCGGACCTCGAAATGGAGCTTCGGCCGGGTGGCGTTGCCGCTCATGCCGGAGGCCGCGAGCGTCTGGCCGCGTTGCACCTTCTGGCCGCGCTGGACGTTGAGGCTGGACGCATGGCCGTAGACGGTCACGGTGCCGTCGTCGTGGCGCACCAGCACGGCGTTTCCGAGTTCCTTCAGGCTGCTGCCCGAATAGATGACGACGCCGTTCTCGGCGGCCTTGACCGGCGTTCCCTCCGGAACGGAGATATCGATGCCGTCGTTGCGGCTGCCCTCGACGTTTGCGCCGTAGCCGGCGATCACCGCCCCGCGGACCGGCCAGCGATACTTGCCGATGCCGGTCGATTCGGGCGCTTCCTCGGTCACGTCCGTCTTGGTCTCGACTTCGCTGACGGTCTGCTTCTTTTCGACCGGCGCATAGGCCTCGGCGTTCTTCGTGGCCGGCGCCGCCTTCCTGGCGTCGGGCAACGAGGCCGTCATCGTGCCGTCGGTCGCAGACTTGGACGCGGCGGGGATATGCAGCTTCTGGCCGACCCGGATCGAGGCTCCGTCGAGGCCGTTCGCCTGTTTCAGCGCGTCGACCGAGACGCCGTTCTTGGCGGCGATCTTTGCGAGCGAATCGCCCGGCTGGACCTCGTAGCTGCCCTCCGGCTTGCCGTCGCCGCCGGCTGCGACCTTGCCCTTGCCGGCCTCACCTGCGGCCTTGTCGCGGCCCTTGGCCGAGCCCGGGAGAATGGCGACTTCGGCGCCGCTGTCCTGCTTGTTGCCCGGCTTCTTGCCATTCGGATCCAGCGCGGTGTCGATCGAGGCCTTGGCGGCGCTGCGTGCGGTGCCGAAGACCGGAATGGTGATCTTCTGGCCCGGCTCGGCGTCGGCGGCACTCTTCAGGCCATTGGCCTTGAGGATTTCTTTTTCCGGCACGCCGTAGCGGCTCGACAGCGTCTTCAGGCTCTCGCCGGGACGCAGCATGACCACCGGCGCATTGGCGGTCGACCAGCCTTCGGCCCGCTTCGGTGCGGGTGCGGCGGCGCGAGCGGGCGGCTCGACCGCATCGGACAGCGTCGGCGCCGCATTGCCCGGCATCGGCTGGGCCACGGCCACTTCCCGTGCGCTCGAGGCCGGGGCGACAGAAGGATCGGAAAGGGTGGTACGCTCGACGCTCATCGGCGTGCTGGCGCGGCGCACGCCCGAACCGTCGGCCGTGTCGACGGGCATCGGCGCGGCCGAAACCGGATCCTGGGAGACGTAGCCCTGATTGGCAGCGACGGCACCGTTGACGTCGCCGCGAGGGACGTAGCCGGAATTACCCACCCTGCGCGGGATGGAGCCTGTCGTCATGTCATCGGAAGAGGAAAACAGCCCCCCGAAGCGGGTGGCGTCGGAACTGCAGCCGGTTGCCACACCGGCCAGCAAAACCGCCACGAGGACCCGTGGAGCGGTACTAGCAAAACGCGGCGATACACTCTTACGCATGTCAAACTACCCAATCGAAACACAACCAACTGCCGTGCAATGATTAAAGCGCGTTAGAGTTACCGCCCGGTTAAGACCGGCCCCATTGTGGTAATTTGATAACCATGATCGGCCCGCCGGCGCGGAGAAACCTCCGTCCCGGCAGGCCGAAATCCAGCGATCGGGCGTGCCTCAGAAGCTCGCCAGATACATCGAGGTGGCGTGGGAGACGCCGAGCCCGCGGAAGGCCTCGGCACCGAGACCCGCCGTCGCCGCAGCCATCTGCGGAACGTCGCGGCGCTGCGTGTTGACGCCGGCGAGGATGGTGTCGATCACCGCCGGCGCCTCGCCGGCCGCATCGTCGTCCATCGCCTTTTCGGCATAGGCCAGCGAGCGCAGGGCGGAAACGGCAATCTGCCGGCTGCCGGCATAGCGCGGGCTCGACTGGTCCTGCGGCTGGAGCCGGTCGTAGTATTCGATATAGGCGCGGTAGTAGCTCTTCATGTCGCCCTCCTCACGGAAGTGGCGGAAGGCTGCATATTCGCGTTCCTCGAGGGCGGTCGATACGACGTTGTTGCGCTCGTCTTCCGACAGGGCGGGAAGGCTCTGGTTGTCACGGGAGGCGCTGAGGACGAACAGGGCCTCGACTGATAGCGACACCCGATCGGACGGATCGTGACTGCCTGCCGTGAACGCGCTCGAGCGCTGCCCTTCGGCCGTCTCGTCGCTGGTGCGTCCGGCGGCGCGGGCTGCAAGGTTGGCGAGGCTGTCCTGTGTCGCCGTCCCGGCGATCCTGTTCGAGATTTGCATGCCCATCTCCCTCGGCACGGCGAGACTGCCCAATGGTGCCGTGCGTTGACGTGGATATCGTCTCGACTATCGGAATATGGCGCGAAGCTTGCGCGAGGCTTGCGCTGGTTAACAAGTCGTTAACCTTTTGGGCGCCGGCGGCGTGAACCCTGGCGTGACAGGGCTGCATGCGCGGGTGACGAGCGGCGCGAGAGGTCGTGCCGCGGCGATGGAAAGGCGTGCGAAAGGCCAGTGCCCGCGATCCGGTGACTTCAGAGCGCCTGCGCCAGATGCGGCACGATCGGCAGGTAAGGAACCTCGAAGAGGTCTTCGCGATCGAAGCGGCTGCCGGTCTTGACCAGCTTCAGCATGCGGCACTCGGTGTCGCTGACCATCACGGGGGCAAGCAGCATGCCGCCGGAGACGAGCTGCTCGGCAAAGAGCCGCGGCATGGCCGGAAAGGCGGCCGTCACCAGGATGCGGTCGAAGGTGCCCTCGCCCGGCATGCCGTTGCTGCCGTCGGCCTGGCGGACGACGACGTTGCGGATGCCGGCCTTGTCCATGCTCTGCTGGGCGCCGGTGACCAGGGTGCGGTAGCGGTCGACGGTGAGCACGCGCTCGGTCAGCCGTCCCATGACGGCGGCGGTGAAGCCGCTGCCCGTGCCGATTTCCAGAACCCGCTGGCCGGGCTTGAGCGCCAGCAGGTGCAGGAGCCTGACGGCAAGATCGACCCCTTCGACGAAGGAGCCGCAGTCGATCGGCAGCAGCCGGCTGGAATAGGCGTCGCCGGCGAACTGCGGCGGCACGAACAAGGTGCGCGGCGTCTGCTCCACGGCCGTCAGGAGGTCGATGTCCTTGATGCCCTGGCCGCGCAGGCGGAGCGCCAGTGCGGCGAAACCTTCCTTCTCAACCACCCGTGCCGTGCTCAATCGCCACCTCTCTCAGTCAGCAAGCGCCCGCTGGACGCGGTCCAGAACCGTATAGTCCGTCAGGTCGAGCTTCAGCGGCGTGACGGAGATCGCATTCTCCCTGAGCGCGTGGATATCGGTGCCGGAGCGGAAATCGCCGCGCCGGTCACCGAAGCGCAGCCAGAAATACGGGAAACCGCGGCCGTCCTTGCGCTCCTCGATGGTGATGCCGAAATCGAGCTTGCCCTGCGACGTCACCTCGACGCCGGTGACCGCATCGGCCGGGCAATTGGGGAAATTCAGGTTGAAGAAGGTGCCGTCGGGCAGCTCCACCTCCAACAGCCGGCGGATCAGGTCCGGCGCGTACCGCTCGACCACCTCCCAGGGGACAGTGTGGCCGTCGGCGTAGCGGAACGCCTGGCTCAGCGCCATGGCGCGGATGCCCTGCAGCGTGCCCTCGATGGCGCCGGCGATGGTGCCGGAATAGGTGACGTCGTCGGCCATGTTGGCGCCGGCGTTGACGCCCGAGAGCACCAGGTCGGCGGGACCGGGAAGGATCTCGCGCACGGCCATGATGACGCAGTCGGTGGGCGTGCCGCGCAGCGCGAAGCGCTTGTCCCCGACCTTGCGCAGCCGCAGCGGCTCGGACAGCGTCAGCGAATGCGCAAGCCCGCTCTGGTCGGTCTCCGGCGCCACGATCCAGACGTCGTCCGACAGCGAGCGCGCGATCCGTTCCAGAACCGCGAGCCCCTCGGCATGGACGCCGTCGTCATTGGTCAACAGGATGCGCATGCGCGCCTTCGTCCTTTCAATTGGCCTTCTCGATCTTCTTCAGGCCGCCCATGTAGGGCAGGAGCACATCGGGGACGGTCACCGAACCATCCTCGTTCAGGTAGTTCTCCACCACCGCGATCAGCGCGCGGCCGACGGCGGTTCCCGAGCCGTTCAGCGTGTGGACGAACTTCGGGTTCTTGTCGTCCTTGCCGCGATAGCGCGCATTCATGCGTCGGGCCTGGAAGTCGCCGCAGACCGAGCAGGAGGAGATCTCGCGATAGGTATCCTGCCCCGGCAGCCAGACCTCGATGTCGTAGGTCTTGCGCGCGCCGAAACCCATGTCGCCGGTGCAGAGCGTGACGACGCGATAGTGCAGGCCGAGGCGCTTGAGGATTTCCTCGGCGCAGGCGGTCATCCGCTCGTGTTCGGCAATCGAGCTTTCGGCATCGGTGATCGAGACGAGCTCGCATTTCATGAACTGGTGCTGGCGAAGCATGCCGCGGGTGTCGCGGCCGGCGGAACCTGCCTCGGAGCGGAAGCACGGCGTCAAAGCGGTGAAGCGCAGCGGCAGCTTCTCCTGCGCCAGGATCTCCTCGCGCACGAGGTTCGTCAGCGGCACCTCCGCGGTCGGGATCAGCCAGCGGCCGTCGGTGGTCTTGAACAGGTCCTCGGCGAACTTCGGCAACTGACCGGTACCGTACATGGCGTCGTCGCGCACCAGCAGCGGCGGCTGCACTTCCATGTAGCCGTGTTCGCCCGTGTGGGTGTCGAGCATGAACTGGCCGAGCGCGCGCTCCAGGCGGGCGAGCTGGCCCTTCAGGATGGTGAAGCGGGCGCCGGAGATGCGCGCAGCGCCCTCGAAGTCCATCCAGCCGAGCGCCTCGCCGATCTCGTAGTGCTCGAGCGGCTTGTGGTTCCAGGAGGGCTTCTGGCCCCACTTGTGCTTCTCGACGTTGTCGTTCTCGTCGGTGCCGACGGGGACGTCGTCGAGGGGAATGTTGGGAATGCGCGACAGCGCGTCGTTGAGCTCGGCGGTGACCCGGCGCTCCTCCTCCTCCGCGGCGGGGAGCTGCGTCTTGATCTCGGCGACCTCGGCCTTCAGCTTCTCGGCGAGCGCGGTATCCTTCTGCGCCATCGCCGCACCGATCTCCTTGGAGGCGGCGTTGCGGCGCGACTGCATGTCCTGCGCCGTCTGGATCAGGGTGCGGCGGGTTTCATCGAGCGCGATCAGGCTGGCCGACAGCGGCTCCGCGCCCCGCTTGGCGAGGGCGGCATCCAGTGCCTCGGCGTTTTCGCGGATCCATTTGATGTCAAGCATTGTCGCTCCGAGCGTCGCAGGGTTTCGCCCCTCTCGCCCGACAGCGTCCGCCTACCGCATCAGGCCTTGTCGGCCTCCTGCGATGTCGGCACCTGCGCCTTATCCTCCTCGTCGGAGTCCGCTTGCGCGTCGGCGCCCGCCCGCTGCCGTTCAATGAGTCGGGCCGTGTAGATGGCAATCTCGTAGAGAAGGATGGTCGGCAGTGCAAGACCGATCTGGGAGACCGGGTCCGGCGGCGTCAGGATGGCTGCGGCGACGAAGGCGATCACGATCGCGTACTTGCGCTTCTCCACCAGGGTCTGCGCCGTGATGAAGCCGGCGCGCACCAGCAGCGAGGAGACCACCGGAAGCTGGAAGACCAGGCCGAAGGCGAAGATCAGCGACATGATCAGCCCGAGATATTCGGACACCTTCGGCAGCAGCTGGATCGACACCTGCCCCTCGCCGCCGCCCTGCTCCATCGACAGGAAGAACCACATCACCATGGGGGTGAAGAAGAAATAGACGAGGGCCGCGCCGATGAGAAACAGGATCGGGGACGCGATCAGGAACGGCAGGAACGCCGCGCGCTCGTTCTTGTAGAGACCGGGGGCGACGAACTTGTAGATCTGCTGGGCGATGATCGGGAACGCGATCACCAGCGCGCTGAACATCGCCACCTTGATCTGGGTGAAGAAGAATTCCTGCGGCGCGGTGTAGATCAGTTCGACGTTGCGGTGGGACAGGCCCGCCCATTCGACCGACCACTTGAACGGCTGCACCAGGATGTTGAACAGCGCCTTGGCGAAGTAGAAACAGACCAGGAAGGCAGCGAAGAACGCACCCACGGCCCACATCAGCCTGCGGCGAAGTTCGATCAGGTGCTCGATCAGCGGCTGGGGCTTGTCCTCGTAGTCGCCGCTCATGCCTGGTCCTTCTTGGGCTTGCGTGTCGTCGTCTTCTTCGCCGGGGCGTCAGCGGCGACAGCGGCGGTCTTTGCCTTCGGCGCCGCCTTCGCCTTTGTGGCCGGGGCTTTTGCGACAGCCGGGGCCTTGGCGGCGGCCTTGCCGGCTGCCGGAGCCTTGGCAGCGGACGGAGCCTTTGCGGTCGATGCTGCCTTTGCGGTGGAGGCGGCCTTGCGCGGCGCCCTGGCCGCGGCGGCCTCTTCCGCAGGCGCAGCAGGCTTCACCGGCTCGACCGGTGCCGCCGTCACCGGCTGCACGGGGGCTGCCGGAAGCGGGCTTGCCGGCGATGCCGCGACCGTAGCCGCCGGCGCTGCGGCAGCCGCGGCGGAGACGACGGGGGCCTGCGGGACCGCAGCGGCATCGGTTGCGCCCTCGGCGACGGCCGTGGACGTCGAGGATGCCGACGGCGCGGCGGTGACCTTCGCCAGATCCGCCTTGATCTCGTCGCCCATCTGCCGCAGCGGATTGACCGCGTCGCGGATGGCGCTCATCGGGTTGAGCTTCTGCGCATCGCCGATGGTCTTGCGGACGTCGTCGAGATCCGCCTCGCGCAGCGCCTCGTCGAACTGCTGGCGGAACTCGCCCGCCATGGAGCGCATCCGCGTGACGATGCGGCCGAACGTCCTGAGCATCTGGGGCAGGTCTTTCGGACCCACCACCAGGATCAGCACGATGGCGATGACAAGAATTTCGCTCCAGCCGACTTCAAGCATAAGGCAATGTCCTTGCGGGACCGCGACGGCACGTCGCGTCCCGGCCGATTACTTGATCTCGTCAGCCTTGTGCTCGACGGTCTTCGACTTGTCAGCCGCGGCTGCTTCGTCGTCGGACATGCCCTTCTTGAAGTTCTTGATGCCCTTGGCGACATCGCCCATCAGTTCGGGAATCTTGCCGCGGCCAAACAGCAGCAGCACCACTGCGAGAACGATCAGCCAATGCCAGATGCTGAATGAGCCCATGCTATTTTACTCCCTTTAGGATTTCGTCCCCGATGTAGGACGTTCAGGTGTCTTTTTCAAACACTAGTATGTCGCGCTCGTTAGCCGAAACCATGACATCGCGCAATCCACCGGGAAGTTGCCCGGCCCTGATTCGCGCGCGGATCGGGTGGTCGGTTCCCGGTACGGCCAGTTCCAGCAGTTCGACCACGCCCAGGAACCGCCGCGACAGGATCCGCGCCGGGATCGTGCCGTCCGCCTCGGAGATGGCGAGGCCGGACAGACGCACGGCAATCCGGACCTTCGCGCCGTCGGAAAGACGCCCCGCCGGCACGTTTCCGAGCGGCGTTTCAACCCTTCCCGCGCTCACACGGCCGGGAAAGACGTTGATCTCGGAGAAGAAGCCGGCGGCGAAGAGATCGGCCGGCCGCAGATAGAGCTCCTCGGCCGTTCCGACCTGCACCAGCCGGCCGTCGCGCAGGAGCGCGATGCGGTCGCCCATCCGCATCGCCTCCTCCGCGTCATGGGTGACGACGATGGCGGTTGCGCGACTATGTCGCAGGATGGCGAGCGTATCCGCCCGGATCGAATCCTTCAGCCGCGAATCGAGCCCGGAGAAGGGCTCGTCCATCAGAAGGACCGCCGGACGGGGGGCGAGCGCACGGGCGAGCGCCACGCGCTGCTGCTCCCCGCCGGAGAGCGCGTGCGGGAACTTGTCGGCATAGTGCGACAGGCCGACGCGCTCGAGCGCCAGATGCGCCTCGGCGATGGCATCGGCCTTGGGGATCGCCGTCAGGCCGAAGCGGACATTGTCCAGCACCGACATGTGCGGAAAGAGCGCGAAATCCTGGAACATCAGGCCGACGCCGCGCCGCTCCGGCGGCAGGAACACCTTCGGCCCGGCGATCTCCCGGTCGTTCAGGAGCACGCGGCCGCCCGCCTGCGCCTCGATGCCGGCGGCAATCCGCAGCAGCGTCGTCTTGCCGGACCCGGACGGCCCGAGCAGGCAGAGAACCTCGCCCGGCTCGGCCGACATCGAGATGCCGCGGATGGTCTCCCGGCCGTGATAGCTGTGATGGATGTCCTCGAAGGACAGCTTCGCCGCGAAGGTCACCGCTGACGCGGTCAGCGTTTCGAGCCCGTTCAGATTCGACGAATCCGAAGCCATTCCCTGCCAATCCCCGAATGCGCGCCCCCGGACAAGATCGCCGGGACGCCTCTGCCGAAACGCCGTGAAAAGCGGCGGCAATTCAGGGCGGACATAAGCTTCCGCTATTCGTCTTCTTTTCCGCCCGGTGTCAAGAGGCCGAGTTCCTCGAGGTCCATCTGCGTGATCGGATCCTCGTCCTCGGACAGTTCGTCCTCGCCGAGCGGCAGGGGGATCTGGAAATTGGAAGGGATGCGGCCGGAGAGAAGGCCGGCGCCCTTCAGTTCCTCCAGGCCCGGCAGGTCGCGCAGTTCCTCCAGGCCGAAATGATCGAGGAAGTCCTTGGTGGTCCCGAAGGTGACGGGCCGGCCGGGCGTGCGCCGGCGGCCGCGGAACCGCACCCAGCCCGCCTCCAGAAGCACGTCCAGCGTGCCCTTCGAGGTCTGGACGCCGCGGATGTCCTCGATCTCGGCCCGGGTCACCGGCTGGTGGTAGGCGATGATCGACAACACCTCCAGGGCGGCGCGCGAGAGCTTGCGCACCTCGCCCTCGTCGCTGCGGACGACGAAGGACAGGTCTGGCGCCGTTCGGAACGCCCAGTGATCGCCGACCTGGACGAGGTTGACGCCGCGACCGGCATAGAGCGCCTTCAACTGGCGCATGACATGGCCGACATCGACGCCGGCCGGCAGGCGGTCGGCGATGTAGGCTTCGGGAACCGGGCCGGCGGAGGCGAAGACGAGCGCCTCGGCGATGCGCGCGGCCTCGTGCAGCCGGCGCGGGTCGACGACAGCAGCCCCCTCGTCGGCCGGGACGGCATCCTGCGGCCCGTCGATCTCAGACATGATCGTCGTCCCCCTGCCCGTCCGGCTGGCCGCCCCGCTGCGCCTGTGCGCCGCGGCGCAGGAAGATCGGCTGGAACACGCCGTCCTGCCGCAATTCGAGCTGCCCCTCCCGCACCATCTCCAGCGTGGCGGCAAACGCGCTCGCCATCGCCGTGCGGCGCTCGGAGGGTTCGGTGAGATAGCGAAGGAGGAAATGATCCAGCGCCGTCCAGTCCTCCACCTCGCCCATCAGCCGGTGCAGGATCTCGCGCGCATCAGCGAGCGACCAGACGTTGCGCTTCTCGATCGTCACCTGGGTGATCGCGTGGCGCTGGCGCAGCGACGCATAGGCGCTCAGAAGATCGTAGAGCGAGGCGTCGAATGCGGACCGCCTCTCCGTCGGGATATGCTCCGGCGCACCGCGGGCGAAGAAATCGCGGCCAAGGCGGTTGCGGTTGACGAGCCGGGTCGCCGCGTCCCGCATCGCCTCGAGCCGCTTCAGGCGGAAGGCCAGCGTCGCCGCCATCTCCTCGCCGCTCGGCCCCTCGTCCTTCGGCTGCTGCGGAATGAGCAGGCGCGACTTCAGATAGGCGAGCCAGGCGGCCATGACGAGATAATCGGCCGCAAGCTCTATCCGGATCTGCCGGGCGCGCTCGATGAAGGCGAGGTACTGCTCGACGAGCGCCAGCACGGAGATGCGCGACAGATCGACCTTCTGCGTCCGCGCCAGATGCAGGAGCAGGTCGAGCGGGCCCTCGAAGCCGGCGATGTCGACGACGAGGCCTTCTTCATGCAGGGCGCGGTCGCGGTTGTCCTGCCACAGCTCCTCCATCGGGGCTGCGTCGGAAGCGTCCGTCTTCTGCGGATTGAACCTCGTTCCGTACACCTACGCTCCAAGAACGCCATGCCGGCGCGGTCGGACCTTCCTCAAGCGACCGCGACCAGCGCGTTGAATTCTTCCCGCAGGGCCTGCTCGTCGGCGCCATCGGCCGTGGGAAAGCCGGACGTCACCGCATCCGCGCGCCGCCGGCTCTCGCCCGCCAGCGGTGGCACGTTCTCGGCAACCGCGATCATTTCTTCCATGATGCCGTGGCAATGCAAGACCAAATCGAGGCCGGCCCCGACAATTGCACGCGCACGGGTTGCAATATCGCCGCGCAGCGCGTTCATCGACACGTCGTCCGACATCAGCAGCCCGTCAAAGCCGATATGGCCGCGAATGACCTCGCGGACGACCTTCGCCGAGGTGGTGGCCGGATTGTCCGCGTCGAGCTCGGTGAAGACGATGTGGGCCGACATCGCCATCAGCTCGTCGCGCATGTGGCGGAAGGGCAGGAAATCGATCGCCTGCAGCGCATCCAGCGGCGCATGGACCACCGGCAGGTCGTGATGGGAATCGACCATGGTGCGGCCGTGGCCCGGCATGTGCTTCATCACCGGCAGCAGGCCGCCGGCCCTAAGCCCGTCGGCGGCCGCCTTGCCCATCGCCGAGACGATCTGCGGCTCCTGCCCGTAGGCGCGGTTGCCGATGACGTCGTGCACGCCGGGAACGGCCACATCCAGCACCGGCAGGCAGTCGACGTTGACGCCGAGGCGGGAGAGGTCGAAGGCGAACAGCCGCGAAATCAGCCAGGCGGCGCGCAAGCCATTTGCCTCGTCGTGGCGATAGATCGCGCCGAGCGCGGCGGCATTCGGGTATTGCGGCACGTGCGGCGGCTTGACGCGCTGCACGCGCCCACCCTCCTGGTCGATGAGGACGGGGACGGTCGGATCACCGCCGACGGTGTCGCGCAGGGCCGCCGTCAGATCGGCCACCTGGGACGGCTCGCCGATGTTGCGTCCGAAGAGGATGAAGCCCCAGGGGCGCTCGTCCCGGAAGAAGGCCTTCTCGTCGTCGGTGAGGACCAGGCCCTTGCAGCCGGAGATAAAGGATTTCGATTCGCTCATGCGACGAATCATAAGCCGTGCACGGGGAAAGGCGAGAGCGGCGGGCGGTTTCTTGCACAGGAAACCCGCCGCAATCCCTGGCGGCGGACGCAAAAATGGCGCGTCCGGGACGCGCCATTTCATGTCCTTGTGCCTTTTGCGCCCTCAGCGGGTGACGAGGCAGCTGCCGCCCGCGGCCTTGTACTTGGCGCAAAGGGCATTGGCCTCCTCGCGCGAGCCGGCCGGGATGCGGACGCGGTAATAGGTGCCCTTGTTGGCGATCTCGGCGCGCTTGATGTCGACGCCGCGGCCGCCGATGACGCTGCCGAACTTCGACGACAGGCTGTTGTAGGACGACTGGGCCTCGGCCTCGGAGGGAAGCGACGCGATCTGGATCACGTAGCCGCCGGGATTGGCCGCCGCAGGCTGTGCCGCAGCCGGCGCCTGGGCGGCTGCTTCCGGCTGGGCAGCCGGTGCCTCGGCCAGCGCCGCGGTCTCGGTCGGGGCCGTTTCGGTGACGCGGCCGCGTTCGGTGACGGTGCCGACCACGTCGACAGGCTGCTCGGCGGGGCGCGATACCGGCACCGGCGTGCCGACCATCACCTCGCCCTGCGGCGCCTGTGCGGCGGCGGGCTCGCTCGTGGCGGCTTCCGTCGGGGCAGCACTGGCCGGCGCGACCGGGGTCGTCGTCACCGTGCGCACGGGTGCGGTCTCCTCGACCGCCGTGCTCGCCAGTTCCTGCAGGGCGCGCTCGTCGCCATCGGGCGACGCCGGGGCGGCACCCTGCGGCTGCGCCCGCAGGCCGACGTCGGCGGAAGCGGAAGGGGATGCACCGGCAGCGGCCGCGGCGGCCTGCGCGTTCGCATCGGCCGAAGCGCCCGGAGCGACCGTGTCCGCCGCGGCGGCGGGCTGGGTGGCTTCCGCCAGGGCCGGGGCGGTCTCGACCGGGGCCGGCTCTTCGCGGGCGACCAGGGTTCCATCCGGCTTGACGATCATCGTCCGGACCTTGCGCGGAGAGACGACCGGGCCATTGCCCTCGCCTGCGTCCGGCTCGGCCGCCTGATCGTCCACGCCGGGCAGCAGCCGATCGTCATCGGACGCGGCGCTTTCGGCAGGCGTCGCCGGATCGTCCTCGATCGGCCCGTCATAGGGCAGCGATTCCGGCGTCAGCGTGCGCTGGACGACATCGACGGGTTCCTCGGTCGAGGTGACGAGCTGCTCCTGCTTCGGGCCGCTGTCGGACTGGCCGGCGACGCGGTCGTAGACCGCCTTGTCCTGATTGGGGACGCTCTGGCCGCCGCGCTCTTCCGGCACGACCTTGACCGGACCCTTGTCGGCGGCAATGACGCGCGGCTCCTCGGAGCCGGTGCCGACCGCGCCGGTGCCGGCCAGGAAGGCATAGACGCCGGCGCCACCGAGGACGACGACGGTGGCGACGGCGGCGGCCACCATCAGGCCGCGGCCGCGGCGCGCGGGCTCGTCGTAACCGTCGCCGACGTAGTCGTCGTCGACCTGCTGGGCGTCGAGCGGGATGGCGTGACGCTCGGGCTGCGACAGCGAACGGCGCAGGTCTTCGGCGAGCGCCTTGTCGAATTCCTCCGCATCGCCCGCCGCGGGCTTGAACGGGATGACCTTGGCGGCGGTGCCGGTCGCGGCGGCACGGCTGAAGACCGGCGCGGTGGCCGGCTGGCCGAACAGGTCGGCCATCTCGGCATCGATGTCGAGATCGAACTCCGGCTGCTGGACCGGCGGCTTCTCCTTGTCGGCCGCCGGCAGATGCGGCACGTCGAGTTCGCCGACCGGCGCAACGCTGACATCGGTGTCGGCGATCAGCGACGGATCGAAGGGCAGAACGAAATCCGCCTCCTCCCGCTGCGTCTCGCGGCCGTCTCCGGCAGCGCGCGCGGAGGGTGCGGTCGCTGCTTCGGGCTGCGAAACGACCGCGGCGATCGGGGCCCGGGGCGGCACGACGGGCGAGCGCCGTGAGGCCGCTCCAGCGCGTCG